>CAYSOC010000010.1:0-22783 GCA_964432445.1 uncultured Anaerolineaceae bacterium | reverse complement strand
GCTGAATATGGCAGGAGTGAAACTATCACATCGGCGCGTTGAGCTATTTCCGATACATCCGCATAAGTGATATGTAAGGATTGCTCAATTTCAGCAGGATAGGGCGTTCGCTTGTTATAGAGGATGGCAATTGATGCAAAGCCAGCAGCGCGGCGAGCAAATTCCACCCCAATCTCCCCCATCCCGATAATCCCGATAGTCTTACCATAAAGCCCACCAATATCACCGAGTTTGAGCCAGTTGAACGCAAATGTATTTTCATCGGTGCGACGCGCAGGTTTGCCGTGATCGGCAGTCGTTGTTTGCCGGAGTGAACGCCCCAAATGCTTTAACGTCGCCAACGTCATCATAAGGATGTGTTCGGCTACATAAATCGTCCCGACGACAGGTTGCAATACGACCTTGATATTTTTCTCGCGCGCCGCTTCATAATCAATCCCAACCAGCAGCGATCCCAAACGGACAATCATTTTTAATTTTGGAGCGAGTTGAATCATTTCGCGGGAGACAACTTCGCTCCGTTCACTGATGATGAACTCAACCTCTGGCAGGACTTCACGAAGTTCGTCCATTGAGGGACGCCGCCGCATAATCACATCAATTTCCGGTGGGGCGTAACGCAGAACGTGCTGTTGATGAAATTCACTGCGGTCAGTCAGGAACAGCACGCGCGGTTTGGACATTTGTCTATCCTTATTTCAGGCCAATCTGGATGGCGATTTTATCGAAGACTTCCAGCGTCATTCGGCGGTGATGTTCTCTGGCTGTTGGGTCGAACATATCCCATCCGTCCGTATCCACAAGCATCATCATTTTGAGGATTGGGAAGCAGGCCGCATCAATATACCGAACAATTTCTGCATCCGTCAGCGGCGCAACGGTTGGATAATCCGGGTCGGTAACAATGGACATATGAAACAGCACCGATTTAATAATCAATGCAGCAGGTGTGTTCGCACCAAACAATCGATCAATTCCCGCCAGGATTTCTGGCAATTTACCATTATCCTGTGTGATTTCCTGCAAATCGGTACGGTAGAGGATGGCATTCCATGTTAAGGAAAACCACTCATCAATTGACGATGGATAATCCAATGTGACGGGGAAACCATCCAGCCTCAATCCGCGTCCGGTGATGGCCGCAGAACGAAACCCATGAATGTAATCATGTTTCCCACGCTGTGCGACTTTTGCCACATCATGGAACAGAACTGTCCATTCAATCAGGGTGCGTTGCTCCGAGGACGCCTGTAAATATTCAGGAAGCAAGCGTAACGCAGTCAAAACGCTGGTAACATGAATCAACGTTTGCTGGTCAGCAAATTCCGACATTTTGATCCAACCCGACGCAACCTGATCCGTTTTTTGCAGTATCGCAGGAGTGAAAAACGTCCGCACCTGTGCGCTGAACATTTGCCAATCCGTTATCGTGCCATTTTGCCGCTGTGCCGCGAGTTCAGCCGTAAACTGCATCAATTCCGGTAAATATTGCTCAAGTTTTGGAAGTGCCATTGATAGCCCTATCTCAATAGCGTTAACGATTCCATAATAAGCGGGAGTCCGGTCAGCGCGTGCAAACCCTGTTTATCATCTGCCAGCCGCCCGACTGCATCAACAGCGATCCCGGCAACGAGCGCATCCTGCGCTAATCCGGCGAAGTTGCTTTCAGGCTCTAGTACGAAGGGGTATACCATACGTTCACCGATTGGCTCCGCGTCGACAGAATGGCTAAAAATGCCCTGCTTCATCTCGTCCAGCGTGGCGAGAATGCGGCGATTGGCTGGAAATGCGCCACCGACAATTTCTGCAATCACCAATTCCATTCCGCCAAGTTCAAAGGCGTGCAGGCGTTCGACAAATCCGCCGACATGGATTTCACCGTTCCATACCGATTTTTTTGAGTTTTCCCATGCGGCCAAAATCGGACCGTCGTTCGTACCCCAGCGCAACACCGGATGATCCGCAAAATTACTTTCGTGGATCATCCCCTCCGCATAAGCTGGCAGGCGCGTTTTCAGTTTTACAGATTCCGGCATTCGGTTAGCCTGCCCGCATATCGTCAACGCTGATCCAGCCCGCGCGCAGTGCCTTCAAAGCAGCTTCGTTGCGCGCCGCAACGCCGAGTTTATCGAGTGTTTCCATGACAATGCGTGTGGTTTGCTCCTCGTCCCAACCGAGTTTTGCGGCGATCTGTGCGTTTTCTTCTATCCCGGCGGCGATACAACGCAGAACGTCGCGCTCCTCTTCGGTCAGGGGATCGGTTTCGTTCATCATCTGCAAACCCTGCACGATACGTTCCGCGACACCCTGCCCAAGCACAATGTTACCGCCTGCGACATCACGCACAGCCTGCAAAAGTTCCTGTTCGCTGGCAGTCTTGAGCATATAGCCGTTCGCACCGGAACGGAGGGCCTGCATGATGTAGGTCGTTTCATCGCGTCCGGTCAATACGATCACTTTTGTAGAGGGGACTTCCTTCTTGATGATCGGAAGTGCAACCAATCCGGGCATTTTCGGCATATTCAAATCGAGCAATAACACGTCTGGGTGCAACTGTTTCACCAGTTCAATCGCTTCAAGGCCGTTGCTGCCCTCGCCGATGATGTTTACCTCGCCAGTATCATTCAGAAAGGTCGCCAGTGTGGTACGCAAAATCACATGATCATCCACCACAACCGCACGAATCCGGTTGTCGTCGATAGTGGCGCTGGGGCGTGTCGAAACTTTTTCCTGTTGGGTAGACGTGATGCGTGTTGGTGGCTCCTTGAGCGCATCCGCCATTTCTCCAGCGGTTGCATAGCGACGATCCGGGTTCTTCTCTAGCGCTCTCAGGATCACGTTTTCCAGCCATACGGGAATCCCTGCAACCACCTGACTCGGCGGCACGGGCGATTTGTTCACCTGCTGGATCAGAATCGACGCAATATCATCAGCATCAAAAGGAAGTTGCCCGGTAAGCAGTTCGTACATCACAATTGCCAGCGAATACAAATCCGTGCGTGGGTCGAGCCGCTTGCCCTGCGCCTGTTCCGGCGAGAGATAGGCGGGGGTTCCGATGATCGATCCGGTGGCAGTTAGACGTTTGTCGCGCGCGTCCACAGGCATCGCCAACCCCATATCCATCACCTTAATCTGGTTATCGTTGGTGATGTAGATATTCGCGGGTTTAATATCGCGGTGGATCAAGCCTTTACTATGGGCATAATCGAGCGCAAGGCAGATTTTGGATGCAATATCGGCAACCATGTCCGCTGCCGCTGGAATTAAATCGTGCAGCGGACGCCCTTCGATCAGTTCGCAAACCAGATAGCTTTTGTCGCCATCCTGACCAACATCGTAAATCTGCATAATTCCGGGGTGATTGAGCATCCCGGCGGCGCGTGCCTCGCGCTCAAAGCGCTGCCGTGTCGTGACATGGACGTGTGGCAGCAGGATTTTCACCGCCACCTGACGCCCCAGACGCATATCCGTTGCCTTGTAGACAGCGGCAGTTGCTCCTTCGCCGATTAATTCCTGAATGAGATAGCGATTACTAAGTTTTTGGCCGATCATAAAGCTCTCACGACAATGCCGCACGGATGGATAAGTCCGAGTGTACAAAATATCAGGGAAATTCGCCAATGATGGATAATAAGACTGTATAACAATATTGGATACAGTGAAAGAATATTCTAACCATTACTACGATTTGGAGGTGATTTTCCACTACACCTTCAAATGTTCCCAGCGTTCGATGATCATCCGCATAAATTCCTGATTCGGTAAGTCTACAGGCTTGTTTGCCAATGAAACTAGGCAGAACTCGTTATAAAGCGGTGGGGCATCGCTGAAATCCAGATGTACAAGCGTTTTTGCTTCAACATCTGGCTGAACAATAGACTCTGCCAGAAATGCTATCCCATGCCCCCGTCGCACTAGCGGTAACGCCATCAACGGGCTGAGAAAGATCAACGCCCCGCCGCTGCCTTTCCGTGCCGTTTCCGCAAGCGTTTCGACGAACGCTGTAACCATCGGGCTTTGTGTGACGCGATAGAGGGTGTGATCGTAAATATCGGAAATGTGGAGTGCCTCGTCCTGTGCTTGTCGGAATGCAAGTGGGTGTTGCGGAGAGGCAACTGCGCGGACTGGCTCGCGGAATTGGGCATGAACTTTATATTGCTTATCCCAGATTGGTCCGCGCGTGAATCCAACCGCTGCACGCCCTTCGTGTAGTGTATCGGTGAGTTCACGCGGAATCCGAATAATGACCATCAGGTCAACGGCGGGATATTCTGCGCGGAAACGTTCAATCGGATCGACCAGAAAGGAGGTCGCCAGCATATCCATCGCCGCTATAGACACCTGACCACGTTTACCCGCCAGATAATCTTTGACAGCCTTGCGCCCTTCGCCTACCGCCGAAAGTACCCGTTCGGTATACGGAAGCAATGTTTGACCAAGCGCCGTCAGGCGCAATGTACGCCCATCGCGCTCAAATAACGCCCCGCCAAGTTCGGCTTCCAGCAAGGCAATACGCGCACTTATTGAAGGTTGGGTGATACTGAGTGCTTCTGCGGCGCGTGAAAAACTACCTTCAGTCACAATTTTGTCAAAGGCTTCAAGTTGTCCGATCTCCATAATTGTCCGAGTCCTTCTATAGAAAAATCCAATAATTGGTATAGCTGGAATAGGGATTTACAATACCTCAAAACGGCGTATCCTGTAAATACATCCTCAATTTTTAGCCAAAATGAATAGAGGCGCATATGGCAACGCTGGTACGCTCAGGTACGGCACATCGTACCCTGGACGCATTTCGCTATCCCAATTTTCGGTACTATTTTCTTGGTCAACTCGTCTCGTTTTCCGGGACGATGATGCAGCGCGTCGCACAGGGTTGGCTCGTCTATCAACTCACTCGTTCGGAATTATGGCTGGGTATAGTTGCGTTTGCAGTCGGGTTTCCAGTCCTGCTCTGCGCACCATTTGCCGGGGTCATTGCGGATCGTTTTTCTCGTCGCCGCATCATGATGATTACCCAAAGCGTTGAAATGATCGCTGCCTTTCTACTTGCATATCTCACTTTTAGCAGCGTTGTTCAAAGCTGGCATATCGCCATGCTTGCGCTGGCTCTGGGGATAAATGGCGCATTCAACGAGCCTGCACGCTTTGCCTTGATCCGCGAGATGGTCGATAAGGATGCCCTCAAAAGCGCTATTTCCCTGAATGCGCTGATGTCGAATACAGCGGCGATCATTGGGCCAGCGTTGGCAGGGATTGCCCTTGTGCAATTTGGACCAGCGTGGTGTTTCCTGCTGAACGGATTTAGTTACGTGGCGGTGTTGTTCTCGCTTTCGCAGATGCACATCCCGGAAAACTATCGTACGGCTGGTCACGCTCCTGTTTTACAGGAGTTGCAGGCAGGGATTCGTTTTGTGCAGCAACACGAGACAATCGGTGCGTTGCTTCTTTGTGCGCTGGTAATCAATATTTTCGGGATCAGCTTGCTGCAAACCCTGATCCCGGCATTCGCAGATGTGGCGCTAAACTCACCAACAACTGGCAACGCCATGCTGGAGGCAACCCTCGGCATCGGTTCGGTGATCGCCGCTGCGCTGAATGTCTGGATTTGTTCGATGGTTGGACGTGGACGTTTTGTACAGTTCATTACACTGTTCGTTGCAGTTGGCTCATTCCTGTTTGCGTTGATACAGGTAGAATGGCTGGCGGGAGCGTTCTCTGTTGCGCTTGGCTTTGGCTATACCTCGTTCTTCGTAAGCAGCAACATTCTGATCCAGACGCAAGTGAGCGATGAATTTCGCGGGCGGATCATGAGTTTGTGGTCATTGAACAGGTTTGCCTTCGCACCCATTGCCGGGTTGATCATTGGATTAGCGGCGCAACTATTCGGTACTCAGCAGGTGATCGCCGTTAGTAGTTTGCTATGCCTGGGAATTTGCAGTGTAATCATTGTGCGGGCATCGGCAGTGCGTCGCCTGGTGTGATGCAAGCCTGCTCAATTACAGGCTTGACCACTCTCCCGGAAAGCCTGTATAATGATTTTCATATGGACGTTTAGCTCAATTGGCAGAGCATTTCGTTTACACCGAAAGGGTTGGGGGTTCGAGTCCCTCAACGTCCACCTAAAGGGACGTAAATCGAACCAGTATTTTCTTCCGAAACTATCGGCTTTTTTGCCTTTTTGTCTGGTGTTCCACGCCCACTACATTTCTGACGTTTTAGTTCCGACAGGTAGTGGAATGGTGGCTTGAGTTCCAACCGTTTGATCCGACCCTCAGCATCAACAATGATTCGCTCAACCATTTGCAGCAGTATAGCACGTTGCTGGACTTTGGTAACTTTTTCAAATTTTTCGCCGATTTGGGAAATGATGGTCAGTGCGGCGTCAAGATTTGCAACATGCTCACTATGATCCTCATCTAGCTTCCGCATTATTTCTTCCACACGCAAGCGCTCATCATTACATTCTTTCGTCAGCGACTCATAGATTTGAGGACGCATTCCATGTTCCGTAAAGGCACGCCATAAATTGATCTCTTTCTCTTCGAGCTTGGCGTAGCGTGCTTCCAGCGCTTTCCTATCTTTGATGCTGTCTTTGGTATAGCGCGCTATATCGGACAGATAAGCCTTTCTCATTGCTGCAATAATGGATGGTTCGATCTGTACTCCTCGCAAATGATCTGCTATTTGAGCATCAACAACACTACAAAGTAGATTAATCGCTGTCCCAGAAATGCAATAGTACGCGATGCCGCCGCGAACGCGGTTTGCGTTCGGCGTACTGCATGTGAGTTTCCGTAGTTTCTGATACTCATATTCTAAATAGACCAACCCTTGTAATAAATAAAAATGCTTCCGAGTGGGCATCGGGAGGTTATGACGGCGTGCTAAAATCTCTAAACCGCGCTCGAAGTCCTCTGTACTTACCATTGGCTCCCAGTCACCGCGAATTGTTTTCGGTGGAATATTTATCCACTCCGTTTCGGCAACCACCCAACCAGCATAAGTCCAATTGTGGAAAACTTTTGAGAGCAACTGAATGTGTCCGCGATGTTCACCCCCATCAGTTTTGCCAATTCGATGGAGTTTGATGAAAGTACGCCCTAGGACAGTTTTGTAACCTGCTTCGTGCAGTTTCTCACAAATTTCATCTAGGCTATAGCGATCCGTCAGAAGTAGTTTCCAAGCATAACGCCAGACCTTTGCCTGCTCAGGATCAATCTCAATCCAACGCTTATATTTGGCGTATTTGAGTTGTTCTTCTGCGCCGAGTTCGGTTAGCTTGATTTCTTTATTAAGATAGCCATCAGGAGCGCGCCATGACCAACCACCACTAAGCAACTTTGAAGCCATACCCCCCTTCACCCGGCGCGCAGTAACAGCCGATTCACGTTTTGCCATGCCGAACAAAATATTGAGATATAAACGGTCATCTGCATCTCCCGGATCAAGATCGGGATGAGAGGCAAAACGAACGACAATTCCCAATTTTGTCATTTCGTCGATGGCACGCAGAGCTTCCACATCGTCACGCCCAAATCTATCTGGCACGGCTGCAAATACATGCGAAAACTTCCCTGCACGGGCATCGGTAAGCATTCGCTGGTAATGCTTTCTATCTGCTGATGTACCCGTAAAATTATCGATGTATTCTCCCAATCTAGGGATTGAGTACGTTTGTAGCAGACGCGCTTCGATGTCGCGGCGCTGTGCCGCCTGTGAACGTTCCGGCGCTTGTGCGTCCTCGTCGCTAGTACGCAGATATGTTACATAGCCGGAAATGGCTGCGACTCTTTTGATTTTCCGTGTAGACATAGGTCAACTGCCCGCCAACTTGATGAAATCGCGCACACTATACACTGCTTTTCAATTCAGGTGTTTTTATGGGAAGATGAACTATTATTCAAAGTCGTCTTATCGTTCATTTCCTGTGCTGCCTCTTTTGGCTCCTGAGTCAACAATTCAGCGATCAAGAAGACACATTCGATGAATTGCGGTAATGGTTCTTGTTCAATCTTTGATTGTGTTTTCAATTTTTTGCACTCCTAACCATAGCGGTTTGCTCAATGGCGAGATCGTGGCACTTGAAAAATATAATGTCGATGTGGTTTCGTGAGTGGAATTTCATTGAAATTTCTACACGGAAAAATCATTACCAATCTCATGGGCGATTTTTCGCGCTTAAAACTCATTCATAAATTCAAAAGGTTGGGAATGCGCTAAAATGCCCATATAACTCAGGACATCAGGCAGGTAGAGATGAACATCCAGAAACTCGACCATACGGAAGCCCTTCGTAACGTTCACCATTCTGTCAATTCTCCCCTGACTTCCATTTTCAATCTGACGGAAATACTGTTGCTCGGCATCGAGGGCGACATGAGTGCGGAAATTCGAAAAGATGTGCAGACTATCGCAGAGGATGCCCATCATCTGCACCGCGCCTTGGAAAGCATTTTAGAGTTCATTGGGTTAGTTACTGAAACGCGGTCTTTTCAGTCAATTGATATCAGTAAACTGATCCATTCTGTTCTAAAAGATTCAGGCTCTCTAATAAGCACGTCTATTACAACAGAACCCGTTATTGTTATGGGCGATGAGCGAACCCTCCAGATAATCTTCCAAAAATTGGTGGACTATCTGATACGCAAAGAAGGCAGCCGAAATCTGGTCATCAATGCTGAACCTCAGCAGGGTAATCTGTTCGTGTTTTCAATTTCACCAAAAGAGACTGTCGCTAGCAAGAACGACCCAAGGGCGTATACTCCCTATAAACCGGGGATTGACCTACTGCTCTGTGAACAGCTTTTGCGGCTGCATGGCGGGAAGTTATGGTTCGATATGGCAGATAAGGAACAAAAAACGGTCTGTTTTTCGCTACCAAAATCGCTATGAAATTTACTCGCTAAGTTTTTCTTCAAAATCCCCCTGAATCTTTACCATTGCGTAGGTTTCGCGCCATTTTCTTTACAAAGTTCATATCTTACAATCCCGGCATCGTTTAGTGTGGGAGATCGGAAACTTGTGATGCCTAACCGCACCCGCGCCAGTCGAACTGGTGCCAGTATGTCCGAACGCGAGAAACAAACACTGGTATTGCTCACCAAAGGACAGGGCGCAACCGACATCGCCACAATACTGAATATCACGCCCAACTATGTGTATTCGATGATCAAGATGCTCAAGGCACGCTTCGATGTGACCACTATTAATGGCATCGTCGCACGGGCAATTGCCGAAGGCGTGGTGACGCCGGAAGGAGAATTCTGTACAGAGGAACATCAGACTGATGAAAATACTGCTGATTGAAGACAATCAGGCGAATGCTGATCTATATCAATCGAGCCTGCAACGATGCCTGAAAGCTGAGGTAATGCATGTATTCACTGGAATTGACGGCGTGCAGGTGGCTCGTAAACATAATGACTTTGATGCGATTCTTGTTGATTTCGATCTACCTGACCTACATGGTACACAGGTGGGACTTGCACTGTATCACCTGATGCAACGGGGCAAGGTCAGGTCTGCAACGCTCATCGCACTCACCGCACAAACTGACAAAGCGACCCGTGATCAAGCCGAACGTCTGGGCTTTGATGCGTTTCTCTGTAAGCCAGTGACGGAGACCGATTTGGTGGCTGTGATTTCCCGGTTGCGTCAGACAGTAGAACAGTAATCATGCCAACCTATCAAACCTTTTCGATGTTTGTCCGGTTATTCTGCGCTGTCGTTGGTACGGCGTTGACACTCCTCGTTCTCCTGCAACTACACCATGATAGAAAGAGTCGCTGGTTTGCTATCCTCGCAGGGATTATCGGCGGGATCGCGTTCAATGGGCTCCTGCTCCGTATCTTCTGGGTACTGGGTGGCAGCATTCATGAACTGTTCAACCTTGCCGGTGTTCTCACTGGAGCCATCCCCTTTGTTACCTATATCTTCACCAACGAGTACCTGGAAACCTGGACGCCACGACGACGGCTTTGGGCTAACCTGCTGGCGGTGTGTTTGGGGATCGTCGCCATCTATGGGATGCGATTGCAACTGCACCGCAATGTCCAGATCACCCCGGAAGGATTCATCACCTACGAGATGTATCCAGCGACCGTTATTTTGTTAGGTGTCGGGGTACTTGCCAGCCTGATGACACTCCGTATTTTGTGGCAGCAATACCGACAACACCAGAGCCAAAGCAACCTTCAGATTCTGATAGGTATCGGGATCATGTCCAGTGGAGTGCTGCTGCTCTCTATCCCTTGGCTCTCCAAATACACGTTGGAACAAGTCTTGTATGCGGCAGGCGCGTTGGTCATTGCCGGACCGGTGTTTCAGCAACGTCTGTTTGATCCACTGACACGGCTCAATGCCAAACTAGCGCGTCAGACAGAGCAATTCACAGCGCTCATGCGGGTTGGTCAGCAGACAACCTCGTTACTCGCTCTCGAACCACTATTGGAAGCTGTCGCGCGCGAGATTCGTCATGGCTTTGGGTATGATGCGGTAGTGATCTATCTGGCAGACCACACTCGCCAATTTTTAAATTTCCAACCTCATTTACAAGGTGTGGTGCGAATGCTCGTTGCTGATACCCAATCCTCAGCAGGCACAGCCGCCATCACCCGAAAGCCTGTTTTCATTGACGCCGTTAGCCATGACAACAGAGAGCGATTGCTACAGGGTTCGTCTATCCAATCTGAAATCTGTATTCCGCTCATTGTCGGGAAGGACAATACCTTGATTGGCGTCCTCAATATTCAAAGCTGCGCCATTCATGCCTTCGGACAGGATGACATCGAAGTATTACAAATTCTGGCGAATCAGACTGCAACGGCGATTCATAACGCCCAACTCTTTGAACAAGCGCAGCAGGCCCGACAAGCAGCCGATGCCGCCAGTCGGCACAAGACGGGTTTTCTGGCGATGATGAACCACGAACTACGGACACCGCTGCAAACCATCATCACCCATAGTCAATGGATGTTACACCACCCCGAACTCTATGACAGATTTGAACTTCCTGCCACCTATCGCACCGATTTGGAGCGAGTCAACCACAGCGCGGAACATTTGCATCACCTGATTAACAATGTGCTTGATCTGAGCAAAATCGAAGCGGGCGAAATCGATCTGGAACGGAGTTCGGCGAATCCGGTGGCGTTGCTTGATGAAGTGATGAAAGCCTCGCAAAGCCTGCTCAAGCCTGGTGTGGAATGGCACTCAGTCTATGCGACTACCTTGCCGTTAATTCACGCGGATGGGCTGCGGGTTTACCAGATTCTCAGCAACATCATATCCAATGCGTGCAAATTCTGTGAGGAAGGTGCGATCACGATCAATGCCGTCCCGAACGAGAATATGCTGCACTTTTCGATAACAGATACCGGAATCGGGATTCCGATAGAAGCCCAGGCTGAACTGTTCAACCCCTTCAAGCAAGCCACACGCCACATTGTGCGGCAGTATGGCGGCACGGGCTTAGGGTTGAGCATCTGCCAAAAACTGGTGCTGCTGCACGGCGGTCAAATCTGGTTTGACAGTCAACCGGATCGCGGGACTACGTTTCACTTTACGATTCCCCTTGCATTGGCTGATGCTCTTCCGCCTGACAGCAACGAACGACAACCGCGCACGTTTATCTTTCCAAAAATGAAGGGACAGATACCGCCGCCGTTGCAACTCCTCGTCATTGCCACCGAACCTGAACCACCCGCTTCGCTAGACGCACAATTGCGTGCGGCTGGTTATCACTTGCTCTGGACGCACCAGGTTGAACAGGGGACCAAATGGGCAGAAACACTGGAACCAGAAGTGATTGCAACGCTTGGACTGCCCTCCAAACCGCAATTTAGCAACAAGCAAACGATAGACTTTGAAGCAGGCGACAGTGGGATAACCGCCTTGCTGGAATACCTGAACCATACTCAGTTAACAAATCGCGGCAATATTGCCGCAATGCTCAAGGAGAATTAACCAGTGATGAATCCTTATCCACCGGGACCAGTCGATGATAGCTGGATGGCAACTTTTGCCCAAAACCGACTTGCTGTCCTTTTTGAAGCGGCACAAACCTATGGTGATCTGGTGCATTTCCCGATAGGCAAGAAACGCCACCTCTATCTGGTTTCCAATCCAGATCACATTCGTTATGTTCTCCTTGACCACCCAGAGCAATTCGGGCGTGGGCTGGTGTTCAAGCGACGTGCGGGGCGTGTCGTCGGGACCGGATTAATTACCAGCGAAGGCGAGTTCAACAAACGGCAGCGGCGGCTCGTCATGCCTGCACTTCATCACCATCGTATCGTTACTTATGCCGAGGTGATGGTACAAGAAACGGAGCGATTGTTCACAGCCTGGCAATCGGGACAGCAACGTGATATTCATCACGATATGACGCGCGTTACCATGAACATTGTCACCCGTAGTCTGTTCGGCGCGGACGTATTCGATGCCACGAGCGACCTGGGCAAGGCTATCACCGACGGAATTGCATACCTGAATGATGAGACTCTGCTCGAACCGAAGGAGGCTATCGATACTCTGAACCGGATGATAGGCGCTATTATCGCAGAGCGGCGCGCATCCAGCGTAGATCGAGGCGACCTGTTGTCGATGTTGCTGCTGGCGCGTGATGAAGATGGCAGTCAGATGACCGACGAGCAACTCAAGGATGAGACCATGACCATTTTTCTGGCAGGTCACGAAACGTCAGCGAACGCGATCTCCTGGACATGGTATCTGTTGTCACAGCATCCAGATGTAGAAGTGAAACTACATGAAGAACTGGATCGCGTACTGGATGGACGCACGCCAACGATCCACGACCTGCCACAGCTTCCTTACACTGACCAGGTGATTAAGGAAGTGTTACGGTTGTACCCCCCACTGTGGAATCTTTCGCGTGATGTTCTGGAAGATGTGCAATTCGGAGAATACACCATCCCAAAAGGTAGCGCGCTCATCATCAGTCCATTCATCGTGCAGCGTGATCCGCAGCATTGGGAAGTACCGGAGCGCTTTATCCCGGAACGATTCGCCAATGATGCTGAAAAACAGATGCAGCGCGGAGTATATTTCCCGTTCAGTTACGGACCGCGCGTGTGCGTTGGGCAAGGGTTCGCCACAACGGAATTGCAGTTGATGCTAGCGACTATTGCACAACGTTATCGGCTCACACTGGATGTGGAGCGCATCGAAATCGAGCCGTTTATCAGCCTGCGTCCAAAGGGCGGACTACCTATGACGCTGCACACCCGCCAGCATGAGCCAGTTCAGTCGTAGAATTTATCGAAAAACCAATGAGTGGTGTTGACAACACCACTCCGGATACTTTTAGGAAGAAGTTGCTCATGGTAAACGAGAATATCTCTTTCCCTTCGATAGTTGAGCCAGCCGCCGCCTATGTGCTGGTTGTGGAAGACAAGATCGAAAACTATGTCACGCTGGCACGGTTGCTCGCATTTGCGGGCGTGATCGACACCGAATGGAAATCGACGGGATCAGGCGTGATTCAGTTTGCAGAGATATTGGGACGTCGTCTCGACCTGATTCTGCTTGACCTCACGCTGCCACATGAAAATGGCTATGACCTGCTCCATCGCATCCGGGGTGTCAGGTGTCTCAGCACAGCGCGGGTCGTGGCAGTTACGGGCAGCGCGACCATTGAGGAAATGCGGAAAGCGCAACGAATCGGGTTCGATGGCTTTCTCGGCAAGCCATTGCGGGTAGACCGTTTCCCCAACCAACTGGCACGCATCCTGCGAGGCGAACCCGTGTGGGAATACCGATGAACAGCGAGACAGTGGCTTTCGCCCGCGCTCAGGATTTCCTGATCAAGGCGCACATGGCACTGGCTCAAGCTGTCAACGAGCAGCAGATCATCGCGGCACTGGCGCTGTGTGCCGACCCACAGGCGCACTTGCAGTTGCTGTACCTTGATTTGGATGAATCCGGTTCACCCCGCAGCGCTAAGGTGGTTGCCAGTTGGAAAGAAGGGGCTTTGTGGGAAGCTGATCCTTTGCTCAGGCAACCTGTGGAACGAAGCCAATGTTTTCTCATTTCTTTGCTTGAACAGGGGACTGATCCGCTCCATTTCATTGATAACGTCAGCGCAACCGTGCCGGATGCTGCCCGGTTTTACCTTCAGGAGATAGACACACTTGTCGCCATCAAATTGACAGGAGAAGCCCACATCGACAAAGGCAATGTATGGCATAGCGTTGTTCTCATTTCGTGGTCTGCTCCCCATGTGCTGACACGTCTTGAAAAATACAGTTATGCGTCGCTGGTGGATGCCCTCTCCGCTATGGTGTCCAATCACCGCCTGCGTATTGAAGCGCTGAAAAACCTCAAGCGGTTACAAACACTGGATCGGCTGCAAACCACGTTTTTGCACGCCATCAGCCATGAACTGCGGACGCCTCTGGCTGCCTTGATTACCACTACCGACGGCCTGTTGGCAGGCGCAAGCGGCGAGGTGTCCGCCGAAGTACAGGGCGATCTGGAACTGGTGCGACAATCCGGGGAGCAGTTACTGAGTCTTATCAACAGTCTTCTCGATATGGCAAGTATCGAAGCTGGAAAAATGCTGATTTTTCCTGAGTCTGTCGACATCATACCTGTTCTGCGGGAAGCCGTAAATACGATAAGGCCGCTCGCCGCACAACAGGGATTGACGCTCATCCTTGCCTCATTGCGCGACTTGCCTACCCTGAAGGTCGATCCCCTTCGCTTCCGGCAGGTGCTGCTCAATCTGCTCTCGAATGCCGTCAAATTCACGCCAGCGGGGAGCATTTACGTTCAAGTCGAAGTCAGCAACGAAAGCGTTGTAATTTCAATTACCGACACTGGCATTGGCATCGATCCACAGCATCATAGCCTGATTTTTGAGCGTTTCCAGCGTATTGACAGCATGACGGCGCGGTTGGTCGGCGGGACGGGACTGGGATTGTCCCTTGCAAAACACCTCATTGAAGCGCACGGCGGGAGCATCTGGCTGACCAGCACCCCCGGCAATGGTTCGACCTTCTTTTTCTCGCTCCCGATTTTTGGAGATATGGATGAAACTGCTGTACATTGAGGATAATCTCACACAGGTAAAAGCCATGCAGAAGATGGCACACCTGGCGGGGTTCGCGTTTTACTCGGCAAATACGGGAGCAGATGGGCTGAACCTGCTTGTTGAACTTCCCGATCTCATCATTGTGGACGTACAACTACCCGACACAAATGGCCTCACACTGGCTGGGCGAATCCTTGCGTGTTACCCTCACATACCGATTATCGCCGTATCTGCCAGCGGCCTCCCCGAAGACCGGATGCAGGCTCGCGCGATGGGTTGCGTCGCATTTATCCAGAAGCCATTTCGTTTTCTGGAAATGATCGAACGCTTAAAAACGTTCCAGCATTAGCCAGATGAAGTGTTCTGTTCTTCACTCGCCACCCATCGGTAGCCTTGTCCCCGCACATTCTGGATGGGATCATGGTATTTGCCTTCTTGTTTCAGCTTTTTCCGTAGCTTCGAGAAATGCTGCTTGAGCACATTTCGCGCACCGTTCGGGGTGCGGCGTATGGCTTTGGTCAAGGCACATAACTCCATGACACTAAAAAGGTAGCCTGGTTTGGATGCCAACAAGTCCAGTATGGTGAATTCTGCGGGTGTCAGGTGCAAGGGTTCGCCGTGCCAGGTGGCGGCTCTTTGCCCATGATCCAGCCTCAACGGGCAAGCTTCCTCAATTCGGGGCTGTTGCGGAAACCGGACACGACGGCGCTCCACGACCAGATAAATTTTGCTCATCAGGTTGGTGAGCGAAATTGGGCGCATGAGGTAGGCATCCACTTCTACATCGTAGCCTCGGCTCACATCGTCTACCGTCGCATAGCTGCTGATCATCACAATCGGACAAGCGGGATACAGGCTGCGTATCTGTTCCGCCAGCATTAGCCCATCAGGACTGTTTTCCAGACGAAAATCGCATAGCAGAACCTCGAACCGCCCGATACGCGCAAATTTCAAAGCATCCAGGGCATTGGTGAAAGTCGTCACTTGATGATTCTGGCTGCGGAGATATTTGGCGGTTTGCGATTGGATGTTCAGGTCATCTTCAACATACAAAATGTGCATGACACCATCGGCATAAGTGCAAATACTAAAATTTGCTACAGAAATTTTTGTGAAAAATCGCGCCGAAAATCCGCACGACTTCGCCTCAAAATTTTGCTAGCATGACAGTAATGATCCTGGATGTTACTAAATTGTACTATACAGACGTTGAAAATGCTTGTACTGGTATGGGGAGGTTGACCAGATGGATAAATTTGAATTTGTGGCCCGCATTGTTGCCAGCGATCTGGATGAGAAAGAACAACAGGTGTTGTCGCTTGTTGTGCGTGGCTATCGCACTACAGATATTGCCGAAACGCTGCACATCTCGCCACAGTATGTTTATCTGCTCTTGCGGCAACTTCGTTATCGTTTTGTGGCAAAAACGAATGAGGCGATGGTTGGGCGTGCCATTACACTTGGTGTGGTTGAGCCGGATGGCAAACTGAATGGTCTACCCCCGGAGTGAATCAACTGTATTCAAAACTTCCTATAAAAAGTCCAACGAATCCTGGAATGATCGTCTGAGTACATTCCGTTAGAGTAAGCCCTCATCGAAAAAGATGAGGTGAGAATGCAGATTGTTTCAGTTAGTGAGGTTGCTCAGAGATCAGACTGTCTGGTTGTTCCAACTTTCCTTGATCTGATACGGGTACTCAAAGATCGGGTGGTAGACCTGGTACTGTTGCCAGAGAACCCAAACACTACCTTATGGATCGGAGATCAGGTTCAGGCGATTTGCAGCATTGCGCCACTGGTAGGGGTGGTTGTGCTTGGAAATCACCCCGAAGGCACGCTTATTTTCGAGCTATTGGAAGCAGGCGCACGCGGTTATCTGTTTAGTGGCGATAATCCTCCGGAACATCTCGATACCGCCCTTCGGACAATTCAGAGCGGCAAAATCTACCTTTCTCCAATAGCAAACGCGGAATACCTCAAAGCCATCCAATCGGGCTGTTGGGAATGGTGGCTCACGCCGCAAACGCGTACAGTGCTGAAGTTTATCACAGAGGGCAAAACCATCTCGGCTATTGCCGAATTGATGCAGATCAAAACGTGGACGGTGTATAAGCTGCTCAAACGGATTCGACAGCGTTTCGATGTGAACACCAATGCCGCTGCGATTAGTCAGGCGATGGCTCAGGGCTATGTCCGTGTTTATATGGAACGTCCGCAATGAAATACGCCATCATTATCCATCGAAGCGATCTGATGCAATTGGCAATTCAGGCATTATTGACCGACGCTCTCAAGGCTCACCCCTTCACTGTAGATCGGTATTTCAGTCTGGATGCGGCACTCCCTGCATTGCGAACAGCGTCCCCAAATTTTGTGGTATTCGAGGATCAACCGCAGGGGATCGGCACAGCACGAGAAATCCATGTCGTCTCTCCACATACATGGCAAATCGTGATGGGTACGGCTACCGACTGCGATTTCATTGGAGGACTCTTCAAAGCAGGCATCGCGGCCTACCTGCACCTGCATGACTCGATCATGAAAGGGTTTCCGACGGCGGTGCGGTTGGTACAAATGGGGCGTACCTATCTCTCGCCGCTGGTCTCTGCCGACTACAAAGCGCTTGTTGGCAGCAGGTGTGTCAAGGAACTGGATTCACGAGCGGTCAACGTTCTGTTGATGCTGATTGCCGGACGTTCCATCCATGAGATCATGGAACATCTGGCGATGAGTCAAGATACAGTGTATCGGATACGCGCCCGACTGCGGCGCTGGTTTGGCGTTGAAACGAACGAAGCAGTTATCGAACGCGCCATTGCACAAGGGTATGGCGCATCGGGCGGTGTCGTGTGAAGCATTCGATTTTCCTGATATTGCTTCTACTCATTGCAGTGTTTGTCGCCGCTGGTGCGTTTATCTTCATAGCGCGTGGATCGCCAGCCGTTAATCCTGCGTTCACACCCGCCGTCTTTCCCGGCTACACACAGATACCTGTTATTCCTGCCACAACGGAACCGGCATCGTCAACCAACACGTCAACGAGCAACCCTACCGCCACAGCATCTCACACGCCGACTCCTGCCAATACACCATCTCCAACATGGACGCTGGCGACACGCCTGTTTTCTGTTGTGGTGGTAAATCCGGGCGTAACGCTCTATCCACCATCCCGTACACCTATCCCGACGCTCACCAAAACATCGCTTCCAACTCTCAATGTTCCCAATCCACCACCTGTGGCGGAAATCGCACGCGCAATCATGCCGCCAATTACTCTGACCCCTTCAGGCTGGGTACGTTATGAAGATGACGACCTGCCGCTGATATTCACTGGAAAATGGGACGATTATGCCAAAACCTACCGTGCCACCAATCGACACTATCGCTATACGAATGACCCAACAGCCACAGTCACATTACGGTTTGTGGGAGCAGGAGTGCGGGTGCGCTATGTCCTCTCCGCGTATGGCGGTGTCTTTGAGGTGCGTATTGACGGCGTTACGGTAACAACGATAAGTACCTATATTGCCGCTGCGAAGGACGCCTATGGCGCGTTTCAATCTACCGAAATTTTCAAACTCGCGCACGGCTGGCATATCCTCGAAATCCTGAATACCACGCGCAAGGAAGCAGATAGTCTCGGCAATGTCATCGGACTGGATGCCATTGAAATCTACAAAAGCGGTGTCGCTCCCACCAATGCGCCATTGGGTACAGTCGCGCCAACACTCACCGACATACCAACTGCCAGCCCTGCACCCGCCAGGGAAATTCGCATCATTGCCGCACCGCCGACGATCCTTCCAACCGCAACTCCCGGACAAATCCGCGTTGCCATCGTTGTTGCCTACGATGAAAACGGCAATAAAGCTGTAGACCCCAGCGAAGGTGTTGCCGGTGTTTCTGTGCGGTTGGTGCGTGTTGATAGTAATCGGGTGATTGCATCGGCCATCACCGATATTCGTGGATATGGGAATCTCGAAGCGCTCACAGATTCAGCCTTACGGGTCAGCATCCCCTATCTGGGCAGGTTTTGGGATGTGCCACGCACAAATAGCGGACAGGTAACTTATACGTTGTTGCTCCCGGCAGCAAATCAACCGGGACTCATTCCCTGAGAGGCTTCGATGAAACGATTGGTTAAAGTTCTATCGCTCATTTCCGTATTTGTCTGTATCGGGTTGGCAATAATTGGCCTGCTGACAACTGAATTGCTTCGTGCTTCAAAGCCATCTGTCGTAAGTACAGCGCCCCGTACATTTCCATCGGTTACACCAAACTCGCTAGCAACCTATACCCCGCGTCCGGTACAGAATGCGTTGGAATTTGTGACGATCATTCCAGATAATACAGTGTCGCTGCCCTTGCCAACGGCTGCCGAAAATATATCAGTGACAGCGACACTTTCCGCACTTCCTACTCTGTCATCGGCACTTGATGCGACATGGACGGCACAGGCATCGGGTGTTGGAACTGCCGCTGTTCAATATCAAAACCAGTGGCGGGCGACGATGACCCGGTGGGCGATTGACTATGCAGCACGACAGCAGACGGCGACAGCAAATGCACTGCAACACTAGTCACCGACGTATTTTCAGTATCCTGTTCGCCTGGATCACTTCATTTATTGGAGTATTGGCTTGTGATGCCTCAAATACTGCGATAACCAGCCAACCGCTGTATATTTGCCCATCTTCCACACCACGCCCGACGGATACGCCGCTACCACCTGACCCGCCAACATATCCCTGGGCATTCTCCGCCAATGTGGATTATTACACCGTACAACCGGGCGCTGACTACGTAACGGTGCAATATCTGGCGCAGAGTACAGGCGTGGTTTTACTCAACTATTATGGATATTTCGCCGATGGTTCCTTGTGGCAGGGTTTGTCCGGTGCGCCGATAGCCTTTCCCCGGATCGGACAAACCGGGATTAGCAACGGCACATATCCAATCTATATCCCGGTAAATGTTAATTCTGCCATCGTTACGCTGGTAGAAGGGCGCTTCGGACAAACCTACACGTTTACCATCACCCGATTTCCGTTTGCAGTACGCGGCTCACCCAATTCGCCACCTTGCTGTCTGCCACCGCCGATTTATCCCACATTGCACCCCACTAACACACCTTATCCCACACCAACTCTTTTTCAATTGGCAAATGACTATTATCTGCGCGATCCAGTATATACCTATGGTAATCCACCCCGTATCCGCTTACGGCTTGTATCGGTGGTTTCTCAATATACCAGTGGCGATGAAATTGCATTCATCTGGCGGTTCGAGATTAAGAACATCGGTCTGAATGAGTATGCGTTCGTGCCGTTTCTCCAAACCTATGTCAGTCAGGTGAAATTTGCCGACGGCAGTCTGGTTGAGGGAGTATGGGGATCGTCGCTGGCTCTGGCACAGGCACTGAACATCCAGACGCCTATCACGCCGCTGGCTATCCCACCCGGCGCAACGGGAGAGTTCGCGTTCGTCACTGGTGGGTTTCGGGCTGGCGATGTGGTTGAGAAAGTGAGTTTTGTTCTCGATCCAACTACGCGCAGCACTGCTGTTCCGACGATTGTTCCGGGCAGCAATATTGTTCGATTTCGCAACGCAACCAACCCGATTTGTCGCGGTGAGATTGCGGAGCCAACTTAAACCAATGAAAGGAGCGTCGATGCGTCAACCTATGGTCATGCAAATTTCGTTTCCCGGTCTGGATGATCTGATACGAAAAATACAAGAACTGGTCACGGCCGTAATTGCCGGATTTTGGACATTGATTTATTCCAGCGTCTACTATGCGATTCAGAACTTCGCATTTGTACACTGGTTTGTGATTCGGATCATGCTGGGTGTTGGTTTCACGATCCAAAGCCTGAATCGTTCGCTGACTGCCTATTTTTTCGCGCCGCTGATTCAGCAGACCAGTTCCCAGATGCGTTATGCCGTCGGACTGACATGGGTCGTTGCCCTGTTTATTCTTGGCATTACCTACCTGATGGGCGCATTCTTTCGCGCGAAAATGGTACACCCCAAAAGCGTATTCATATGGTATATCGCTGCCCTGATCTTCTTTCAGGTCGGACCCTCGGTTTATGCTGAGATGAACACATTACGCGGCACGATTCAGGGCGCATTCTATGCCAGCAGTTTGACCGCCTTAAGCGGGATCAGCGTTCCGCAAATGCAAAATACCGGAAATGGTGCAGCAGCGCTAGGAATGTCGCCGCTCTGTGATAACTTCGGGCCATATCTAGGCGTTGCTGCTCCGGTAAATTATTTCAGCGGTCTGGATATTGCACTGGCATACCTGCGTGCTGATGGACGGGATACAATGGGTTTCATTGCACCCGGTGGCGGTGGTGAATGTGCATCATCGTCAGGTTTTAACCTCTCTCTACCCCGTAGCTGGTACGAGCCGGGCAGCTTCTTCGACATCCTGAAAGCGCCAACGCCACTCCCCGGCAACCCCTTTGAGCAACTCACCACCGAACAGCAAATCGCTGTGGTGAAGGATGCGTTTGCGGGTGAAGCAAGGCTGCTCTATGCAACACCGCTGGTTATCTTCGGGCTTGTGGAACAACTGGTTGCACTGTGTCTAGGCATCGCTCAGGGGTTGACCTTCATCAGTTTTTCAGTAGCGCTGCTGTTCGCGTTCTTCAAGCGTACTGAGCCGATTGCCTGGGCAATCATCGACCAGTGGATTGGGCTGCTGGTGCAAACGGTCATTATTGCCGTGATTCAGTCGATGGTCGTGGGATTCTGCGTGGTTGCAGCGATGAGTGGAAATGCTCCACTGGTGTTGGCTGCTACTGTTATCGGCGTGGTGTTAATTGGTCTGCTGTTGAAGTCCGCTCTCAGCGCCATTTGGAAAGCGTTCAACGGCCTGTTTGAGGCGTTTAGTCAGGCAACAGGGAGTGTGATGGGAACGCCGGGGCAAGTTGTCGCAGGAGCAGCAGGAACTGCCGGGATGTTGACGGGCGGCGTAATCGGCGGTGGTGTGGCGCTGGCATCCGGGGCGAGTGGAATGCAGGCATTTGGCGTCGCAGCGGGACAGTCTTCGTCTCTGGTTGGTGCGGCTCGAATGTTGACCCGAATTGGTAGTGATACCCACTATGGCGAGATGGCACAGGAGTTCAGCGAAGGTGCGGCCTTCCGGCAGATCGGCGACGCCGTTGCAGGAAAAGTTGCTGGCCCGCCAGTTGGTGGCTTCCTTGCGGGACGACTGTTAGGAGAACCTCGAAAACGCAAAAATGAAATTAAGGGCGAAATGCCAAATTCGGAACAGAAAGAAGACACTTTTGGTGGAGAGGAGAACCCGCGTTCATCCGCTCCATCCAGCGCTTCCCCGAATCCGCCTGCTCCATCGGGAAGCGGTGTGATGCTGCGTCGGACGACAATTCCCATGCCTGCCGTACCATACGAGAGAGAGGAAGAGATTGTTGATGCTGAAATCATTACGGATGAACTGAGTGGTGGCGGGATACGTTTACCTGTTCCGATGGGATCATTCAGTCCTGCCCTCGGTGCGCCACTTTTGATGCTTGAATCAAGCGAAGAAAAAACGATGAGTGAGGAGCAGGCACTGGATGTACCACGCTCGCCTACCGATGGTAGCGGGAATGCACTTATGTTGCCAGATCGGGCAATGTCAGCATCAGAGACTGATCTGGACGATGTAACCCAACAGATCACGGAAAATGATCAGGCACGCGAGGAAACTGCAATGCG
>CAYSOC010000009.1:36395-75433 GCA_964432445.1 uncultured Anaerolineaceae bacterium | reverse complement strand
CCCCGATGGGGACCTTCATTAGCAGCAACATTTCTTCCCCGACTTTTGCCACCATCGGACCGGATAGTAATTTGTACGTCGCCAACGGTGGTTCTGCCAGTGTTACCCGGTTCAACAGCGTGACGGGTGCATTTATCAGCACCTTTGCAACTGGTACAGGGGCGTCATCGGGCATTGCCTTCGGACCCAACGGCGATCTCTTCGTCTCGGATTGGCCTGCCAATATGGTCAGACGTTTCGACGGTACGACAGGAACGCTGATTGGGCAGTTTGGGCCGACTATTGGTAGCGCTTACAAACTGACCTGGCGCAATAACCAGCTTATTGTTGGCACATTAGGTAGCCAAATCATCAAGCTGGACGCAAATGGAAACTCTCTCGGAAGTTACACGAGCGGCTTTAGCCTGACTGCGCCCTACACCTATGGTTTTGGTCCAGACGGGAATCTATATTCTGCTCAAAATAACCTGGCGTCTATTCCCCGTTTCAATGCAACAACGGGCGTCTATATAGACACCTTTATCCCGGCTGCGGGCGGCACGCCATGGGACTTCCTGTTCGTGGACATAATCCCGCCGCCGACCAGTACGCCAACGGCGACGGTAACTGCGACCAATACGCCGACTGCAACCTTCACCGCATCCAACACCGCAACGGCAACCTTTACTCCATCCAACACCGCAACGTTCACCAACACGCCGACGGATACCGCAACCTTTACTCCGTCGAATACGGCAACGGCGACGTTCACGGCATCCAACACAGCGACGCATACCTTTACACCAAGCAACACGCCGACGTTGACCTTCACACCGTCTAATACGGCAACATTTACGCCAACCTTCACCAACACGCCCGTGCCGCCGCGTCCCGATACGATTGGTGTATATAAGGCAGGTGCATGGTATCTGCGTAATACCAACAACGCCGGGCCACAGGACATCTTCGCGCTGTTCGGTGGCGATCTGTCCGATCTACCGTCAGTGGGCGACTGGAATGGCGATGGCGTGGACACCATCGGCATCTACCGCAACAGCACCGGGTTCTTCTTCCTGAGCGACTCCAACACCACACCAGCGGTTAACTATACGGTTCTGTTCGGGAATCCGGGCGACACACCGTTCGCGGGTAAGTGGACGGCAGATATGACGCATGATGGACTCGGCGTCTATCGCAACAGCAACGGTATCCTCTACCAGAAGAAAGACCTGACCACAGGCTTCGACGACTACTTCGCCATCTTCGGCAACCCCGGTGACCAGGGTGTTGGCGGCGACTGGGATGGTGATGGTTTCGATAGTGTTGGTATCTATCGGAGCGCTGACCTGAAGTGGTATCTCTCGAACAATAGCACACCGAGCGGAATTACCTTCAGCGACATCGACTTCGACTGGACAATCGGCGGTAACGCGCCCGTTGTTGGCGATTGGGATGGCGATGGTGACAGCACGGTTGGCTATCTGACAACGACAGGCGTGTTCGCGCTGCATCCGAACAATGCCACCGCAGGCACGGATAACGTGTTCGCCTTCGGCCCGACAGCAGGATTGCCTGTCGCGGGCAAGTGGGTGGCTGCATCCAAACCTCCGGTTAGCAGTTTGATCGGCGGCAGTCAGTCTGGCAACAACACCAATCCTGATGCTGGTGGCAGCGGCGACTAGGCCGAAGCACTACTGCTAAAGGAAAACCAGCAAAATTAATGTGAAGGGCAAGTCTGACGGCTTGCCCTTCTTTAATGGTGGGGATAGTCTTTTCAGCGTCGGTTTGTGAAAACTATTATCAAATCGTAGAATTCTTCAATTGTAGCAATCCGCAACACCGATTAGAATAGAGGGGATGCAGCCGAATTGGAAGAAGCGCTGCGCCCTGTAACCACCATTTTGAGCGTAGTTGTAAGGATTTAGGCATGTCGAATACTCAGCGGGCAATGCTCGCGCCGGACACGGCGAAACGGTTGCAAATTCTCGCAACCAGCGAAAACGCCGATGTAAGCCGTCGCGCCCGTGTCATTTTGCAATATTTTGATGGAACTGCTGTTGCCCAAATTGCCGAAGAAATTGGCCTAAGCGTTAGCGGCGTCCGGCATTGGATTAAACAATTCAACGAACGTGGTATCGAAGCGCTTGGCGGTGGTATTCCTGATCTCCCGCCAGAGCCAGCCCCTGTCGAGAAGCCGAAGCGTGGCGGGCGTCCGAAAAAGGCCGTTGAACCTGCTTCTGAGCCAATCGCAGAGGTTGTACCAGAACCCATCCCCGAACCAGAGCCAGTCGTCGCGCCGCGTGGACGTGGGCGCAAGGCTGCCAAACCAGTACAGGAAGAAGTGGTCGCGCCACCTCCACCAGTCGCGGTTGAGCCGGAGCCGATTCCCGAACCCGTACCGGAGCCACCAGCAAAGGGACGTGGTGGGCGTCGCAAGAAAGAAACGCCGATTGTCGAGGTTGCAGAAATTATCGATGCAATCCCCGTGACGGAGCCAGAGCCGGATGTTGTCGAAGAGATTATCGTCGAAGCGGAGGTCGTTGTATCGCCACCGCCCGCAAAGGGACGCGGACGCCGCAAAAAGGTCGAAGCTATCCCGGTGATTGACGAAGTGCTTCCCGCTGAACCCATGCCGGAAGCAATCGCCCCGGTAATCAGCACGGTGCGCGGATTGGTCGAACATTACGGCGTGAATACTGAACATGCGCGCCATGTCGCAGACCTCGCCTATCAGATATTCGATTCCACAGCGGAAATTCACCGCCTGCCGGATCATGAACGTCGGTTGCTCGAAGCAGGCGCGTTTCTGCACGGGATTGCCGATAATCTCGACCCGGAGAATCATCACGAGAAGGCACGCGACATCATTCTGGAAACGCCGTTGGAACGCTATAGCCTGAATGAACGCACAATGATCGCGTTACTAGCGTCATTCCACCGGAAAAAGGTTCACCCGGAACGCGAACTCGCCTTTGCACAATTGCCCGTGCCGTTACAAATGGACATACTTGGGCTTGCCGCGATCCTGCGTATCGCTGACGGCCTGGATGGTTCGCAGACGCAGACCACGCGCATTGTCGATATTGAACTCGACGGACCGGAACTCAACATCCTGCTCACCGGGGAAAATGCCGATGATGACGCTCTGCGCGCCAAGATCAAGGCCGATTTGTGGCAGCGTCAATTTAACCAGTATGTGATCATCGAACGCGCGCCGGATGCCGATAGCGTCCCGCCGACAGTGCCGATCCTGACTGCGCCGCCGTTGATGCGCGGCACAATGCCCGATCTCGTCCTGACGCTTGATCCATCCATGAGCGGTGTACGTGCGATTCGCAAACTGGCGTTGCACTATCTGGATCGCCTGGATCGGTTTGCTGGTGCGATCCGTGCGGGTGACGAACATAAACTGATTGCGTTCAGTCGGGAAATCGAGCGTGTTAATGGTCTGACCGCGCTGGCAGGAATCCACGAATTTGATGCAGAATTTGCCGCCTTGCAGGAATCGGCACAGGAAGCGCTGACTGCCTTTGCAATTTATGATCGCGCCATGCCTATCGCAGATGACCCGGATGATCCGCGCGCTATGACCGTCGCGGCGAAAATGGATACATGGCGGGATTCGGCGCTGGCACGTCTGCGTGCTATCGACCTGGATCGCTATACCTACTTCACCGGGGAACTGCGCAGGTTGCTTGTTGCAGAACCGAATAATGATACAGGCGAACTGATTGCAACCCGTGTCGCGCCAGACATCTGGAAGCAGCTTGCAGACCTGCGCGATATTGTCGAGCGGGGCGAATCCGTCACCGATGCGCTCACGGCGGCGCGGCGCTTGCAGGATTATATGCTCTATTTCCGTAGTCTGCTGGGCGCGGAAGTGGTGCAGGCGCTGGATATTCTGGCGTCGTTCGAGGGGTATCTATCCGCGATTCATACGGTGCAATCGCTGCTTGGGGCGCTTGGTCTGGATGCAGCATCCAATGTGATGCGGCAGGCACAGGAGAGCGTTTTGAACGAATTTGCTGATGGTCTGCCCACCATATGGGCGTCGGTGAACAGTGTCGTGTTCCGTCGTGGGGTTGCGCTGGCACTGGCGACACCGTAAACGAACGCATCGCTTTATCGAAAACAAAAATGGGAGTGCCGATCAGCACTCCCATTTTTCATGCCCCTTTGTGGAGACGTGTTAATTCAGATTGATCTTTTCGGCCTTCTTGTCCGGCGCGGGGAAAGATGTCTTCGGGCTGACAGGTGGACGCTTGGCAAACTCAACAGCCGCTTCTTCCACGAGGGCTTCCATTGCTTCACCCTTGCGGAGACGTTCCAGACGCTTGTCTGTGCCGAGCCAGCCGAGAATACGCGCAACAGCTTCGGAGGGCTGTGCGCCGACAGAGAGCCAATAGAGCGCGCGGTCTTCCTTCAATTCCAGCGTGGTGGGAACAGTACGGGGGTTATAGAACCCAATCGTTTCAATATATTTGCCGTTGCGCGGGCTTTCGCGGTCTGCCACGATGATACGATAGCTTGGCTGCTTCTTCAGCCCGACACGGCGTAGACGGATACGAACCATTTTCCAGAAACTCCCTGACTTCGATTTGTTAGTTTAGAACAGTATAAAACCGCCGTGCCGTGTTACGGTCTACTGGCGGAACATGCCTCGCAGGTTGCGCGGGCCGCCTTTCATTGCTTTCATCAGCTTCTGCATCTCGCGGAACTGCTTCAAAAGCTGGTTGATCTCCTGCACGCCTTCCAGTTCATATTCCGGGCGCTTCGCGTGGTTGATATACCCCGCGCCGCGTGCGATACGACGCTTGCGACTGGCATCCAGAATACGCGGATCGCGGCGCTCTTCCATCGTCATTGAGCGAATGATCGCCTCGATTTTCTTCATAGAGCGTTCCGCATCGTTTTCGTTGATCATATCCTTGAAGCGGTTCATGCCGGGAATCATGCCGAGCAATTGCCCGATAGACCCCATCTTTTTGACCTGTTGCAGTTGTGATAGAAAGTCCTCAAGATTAAATTCCGCCCGCATGAACTTCTTTTGAAGCCTCTCGGCTTCTTTCTCGTCGAAGGCTTCCTGTGCTTTTTCGATGAGCGACATCACGTCGCCCATGCCCAGAATGCGCTGCGCGAGACGTTCGGGGTGGAAGACTTCCAGACCATCGGTCTTTTCAGAAACGCCGAGGAACTTGATCGGGACGCCCGTTACCGCGCGCATACTGATCGCTGCGCCGCCGCGTGCATCGCCGTCTACTTTGGTCAGGATCAGTCCGGTCACACCAATCTTGCTATTGAAGCCTTCCGCAATGCGGACAGCTTCCTGCCCGGTCATGGCATCTGCCACGAGCAGGACTTCGGCAGGGTTGGCGCGGCGCTTGACCTCGACCAGTTCATCCATCAGGCGTTCGTCGATCTGGAGACGACCCGCTGTGTCCACAATAACGATGGTGGCGTCCTGTTCCTTCGCAACCTTGATTCCGCGTTCGACAATATCCGGCGGCGATGACCGCGTGCCTTCATCGTAAATCGGAATGTTGAGTTGCTTTGCAAGCGTTTTGAGTTGTTCCACTGCTGCGGGGCGTTGCGTATCCGCTGCGATCAGGAAGGGACGACGCCCCTCTTTACGCATACGTAACGCGAGTTTCGCCGCCATTGTGGTCTTGCCAGCACCTTGCAAACCAACGAGCAGGAAGACGCGCGGGGAGGGGCCGGAGAGGGAAAGGACGCCACCTTCGCCAAGTGTTTCCAGAAGCTCGTCGTGAACGATCTTCACCACCATCTGACCGGGTTTGAGCGCCTTGTGAATTTCCGAGCCAATCGCCTTTTCCTTCACCCGTTTGATGAAGTCTTTGGCAACAGGCAGGGCAACATCGGCTTGCAAAAGCGCCATACGCACTTCGCGCATCACCGAATCGACATCCGCTTCGGTCAATACGCCTTTTTGTCCCAGACGATCAAATATCCCCTGGAGTTTATCGGTTAAGCCTTCAAACATACGCTCAAATACCCGTGAACAGCAAACATTGCATTATAGAGGAATTATAACACCCGTCAAGGTGCGAAGAACGATTTGCCCCAGGGCTAACGCATGAAAAAGAGGGATAAGGGCGGCATCCTCTTTTGTTTTCCGCTCTGGAAATCGACCTCTGCTGACCATATAGGATTTATCCGTCATTCCTGCGGCCAGGACCGAATGCTCAACAGACCATTCTGGCTTCAGGGAATTATCCCAATTCCCGCCAGTCAGGTCTGTTTCCCGCAGGAAGTAACTGTTGCTTCAAGGTATCCGCTAGCCAGCCCTCATATTCATCTGGTGTCCAGCCAAACGTATCGACCAGTTCCTGATAAATTTCCGGGCGTGTGATCGCCAGATAAACCCCTTTGGCGCGTTCCTTATCCAAATCGGGGCGCAGCATGAACGCGGTTTCTTCAATAAAGCGCGTCAACGTTGCCCGTCGTCCGTTGAGCGCCTCGCGGAGTTCTGCAGCCGCATCCAAATCAATGGCGGCGGCGCTGTTATAAATTGCCATCATTTGCCCGCCCGTCTCCCACTGACGACGAGTTGCTTTGGCGGCCAGTTCCAACCGTCGGAACGGATTCATTTCCTGGCACGCCTGTTCATAGAGTTCACGCTGACCCGATTCCTGATGCCAGCCTTCTCGAATCCCTTTCAGAATGCCGCGCTTATTTTTGTAGATACTATAGACGGTGCTGATAGCAACGCCCGCTTTGGCACTAATCGCCTCGATGGTGGTGCTGCCATAGCCGAGTTCCAAAAACAGGGTACGCGCTGCGTCAAGAATGATACGTTGCGTTTCCAGTGCCTGTCGCTGTCGATGGGAGAGAGGTAACTTGACATTTTTCATGAACATATTCTATCATGGGGTTGTTGAATATAGTTTGACTACATTGAAAGGATTGTAACTGCAATGAATGAACTAAACATCCAGAATGTCAGAAAAACGATGGAACAGGGCTTCAATCAGGGTGATCTATCGGTGATCGATGAATTGGTTGCGCCAGATGGCATCGATCACCAGGAGCCACCCGGCACGGCTTTCATCCCACACCTTAAGCAAGTGATCACGGGGTTGCGCACCGCCTTTCCCGATCTCCATTTTGAAATTCACGAGATGTTGGCAGATGGGGATATTGTCGCTTTTCGGTCAACCATGACCGGTACGCACACCGGTATGTTCAGGATGGGCATCGGGCCAACGCTCCCCGCCACCGGGCGACGTGTGTCTGTACCACACATGCACTTTGTACGGCTCAAAAATGGCAAAGCCACCGATTTATGGCATCAGTGGAATATACCAATGATGATGCAACAACTCGGTGTCGGGATGGTCGCAAGTCAGCAACCCCAATAAGGTATAAGCTGCCCTGTTTGGGCCAGCAACAGGAAAGGTATCGAAGATGTCCGGATTTGAACAGGAATGGAAAAATCGACGCGATTCGACGCTCACCACCAAATCATCGCAAGAAACCACCGTTGGTCCCGAAGCCGCACCAGCGCTCGAAACATTAACCGCGCGTCAAAACGCGGTAATCCAGATGCAGAAGTCGCATGGGAACGCTGCTGTGTGTCGGATGCTGGCGCGATCCCCGGATGCCGTGCAACGCTTTGACTCGGCTGATCACCAGAATCTGAATGACCCTGAACCATCATCCGGGGCGGGCGGGGCAGCAAACGACACGAATGCACCGCTCACACCAACACTGACGCCCGAACTTTTCCGCGACATTGAGGTAGCTGATAATGGGTTACAGAAGGTGACTCCGGCGCTGGAAACAGTGCGGCGCAACGTCCATATCATGCGCTCGGTGACGCCTGCGAGCGCTGTTAATCAGCCGATGCCGCTACGGACGGCTGCTTATGCCACGACTTCTCACTGGAGTAACCTCGCGTTGGATAATACTATCTATCCTCCCACCAAAGCAATCACGGAGCTATACGAGGTGGTTAATAAGCGTTATGAGACTGAGTAGTTCCGGGAAAAACACGAAGGGATGAGGGCAACGGTTATGCCAAAAATTCACATGCCGATCACGCGAATGATGCTGGTTTGCGCTGTTTTACTGGTGAGTCTGTTCGCTCCGCGCCCGATGGCGGCAAACGCCGTTGCTGCTGATCATCCGCGTTTGTGGCTACGCGCTGGCGATTTATCCCGGCTGCGTTCATGGGCGACGGAAAGTAATCTGATCTTTCGGGAAGGGCTGGAGAGGCTGACCGCCGAAGCTGTTGCCGCAATGGATAACAAACTTGTCCCTGCGAAAGACGGCGGAGGATCAACCTATGAAGAATATCCTACCGAAATGTACGCGCAACTGTTTGCGTTTATGTCGCTTGTAGACAACGACGCCAAAAAACGTGAAGATTATGCCCGCCGGGCGCGTACTCTGTTGATGTACGTGATTGATAAAGCGACGCCGGGAGTTGCCGAGGGGCAACCTTTCCGCACTCCAGATTTTGCCACCTCGGATCGCTCACGCTGGTACGGTTCTGCTTTCGGGTTGACCGTCGATTGGATTTATCCCATCCTTTCGGCACAGGATAAGGCGAAAATCCGCACGGTTTTTCTGCGCTGGATTGATGAAAACCTGCACGCCAGAACGACAGATAACAATCATCCTGAACCTATTGGCCTGTTGAACGATCCCCAATTACTCAGCGATCCAGTGCGGGTACGCTGGGCTATCAATAACTACTACAGTGCGCATACACGGAATATCGGCCTGATGGGGTTGGCCTTCGACCCCGCAGATGATCCCGGCGGCAAATTACAAGGCTACGCGGCGAATGCGGCGGGCGCATGGCTCTATGTAACCGATCATTTGCTGCAAACTGATGGGCAAGGAGGATTTGCGCCAGAAGGATTTGAATATGGTCCGCAATCGCTCGCTTACGTTGCTCAATTTTTACTCGCTCTCCACACAGCAGGGAGAGACGATCCAAAGGCATGGGGGGCGCAAGTGGTTTTCAAAAATAACCCTTATTGGGATGCGTCCATTCCAGCCTATCTGAATTCACTCAGTCCGGCGACGGTTACCCTACCCGATAGCGGGGAAGTCTATCAGCCTGCGTGGTATGGCGACGCTCAGAATTATTGGACGCCGGATTTTATTGAACAATTCGGCCCAATGGCAATTTATGATCAGGATACCCATAACGATAAGCGCCTCAACGCCTTGCGCTGGATCGAACTCAATACGCCTCCCGGTGGAGCAAAGGGGCTGAACGAACGGGTACACGATCAGAATTTCTTCTATACCGCGATCTTGTATTTCCTCATGTTCGACCCGAATGCCAGCCCACCTACCGATCCACGTGCCGCAATGCCTGCGATGTATTATGGAATTGGCCTGCGCCGCCTGCTGGCACGCACCGACTGGAGTCCCCAGGCACGGTGGTTCACTTATAGCTTGTCGTGGAATGCCATTGATCACCAGACAGCGAACGGCAATACCATTGAGTTCTACCGTAATGGGGAATGGTTGACAATGCAGCGGATCGGTTATGATCTGGATTATGCCGCTTCCGACAACCTGAACACCCTCGCGCTCGAAAATGATAAACCTGCCCGTGATGCGGACGATTACCGCGTCATGATGGGAGCGCGCGGCTCACAGTGGGTCTATGAACCATCGGGCGACCCGCCACCCCCATTGTTGAGTTTCAACGATCCGTTTGTTTATGTTCAGGGAGACGCCACCGCGCTTTATAACTCAACCTATGAAAATCTGACAGATATTTTGCACGCGAGCCGATCTGTGGTGTGGCTGAAGCCAGACATCATTGTTGTTTATGATAGAGCTACATCCAAAACAGCGAATCGCTTCAAGCGTTTTTGGCTAAATTTTCCTGATTCAGCGAGTGTTTCCGGTAAAGTCACGACGATGACCACCGTCAAGGGACAACATCTTTTCGTGACAACGGTACTGCCCACCGACGCCAGCATCAAGGTGATGCCTGCCATAGACGAAAAGAGCGGTTCGCCCGCGAATTACGCTCCGATGAAATTCCGTCTGAGAGTTGAATCGCCCAATAATCCCAAAGATGTCCGATTTCTGCATGTTTTACAAGGCGCTGATGCCGGAACGTCAGCGATCCCCGTCCAACTGATTAATGGTAGTAAGGGAACGCCTGTCAACGGCGTTGTCATCGACACCACTGTTATTTTATTTTCGGTCACCATAGATGATACAGTTTCTAATATCGTTTATCGTGTCCCATCAAAAGTGACACGGCAGATCATCACAGGATTGCAACCGAACACTGGCTACCATGTTAATGTGCTACGGGCAGGGGATGAGCTACAAATTACGGTCACTCCTGGTGTTGATCTGAAATCTGATACCAGTGGAGTGTTGGTGTTCTCTGAATTAGAAACTGTCCGAGAGGGATGAAGCAAAGACAGCACCAGCCAAGGGATTTAACAGATAAACAGTGGACACTCATTGGCATGGTTATCCGGCTATCGTCGGTTCAGCCGCGATGATTTACGCAGCAATGGTGCATTTGATGCTTCCTGGACTCGCTCCAAACCGATGTCCGCCACTTTCAGACAGTTTCTCAGTTGCCTTGTATCCAATAACGAAAACAAAAAATCACAAAATATGCTGCTTGCACTATTGACCTGTGAAGTGATTGGATGTATTGTATTCAACATGATTATTTTGTTTTCCCCCCGCAGCCGCGCGCGCCGTACCAACCGCCATAGGTCTGGTCATCGCCTGCTGTCTGCGTAACGGAAACGAAATCGCTAGCGAGCGCCCCCGGACTAAAACGAGAGTCCGGGGGTTTTTATTTGCCGGGTAACGGCAGAAAGAAGGGACAGTGCAGGCAGTACAAGCTATTCCCGAAGTAGGAACCGATCATAAAGTGGCGCGCGTTGGTATCTATGGCGCGACTGGCTATACCGGGCAGATTCTGCTCGAAATTCTGGCGAAACATCCTCATGCAAAAGTGGTCTTTGCCACCAGCGAGAGCAGCAAGGAAACAGTAGATGGGCTGGAATTGATCCCCTCCGAGCAGGCTCCCCTCAATTCAGATTCGGTAGACATCGTGTTTCTGGCGCTGCCGAATGGCGTTTCCGGCGGCATTGCGGCAAAGGCTGTTGCGGCGGGCGTGAAAGTCGTTGACCTGAGTGCCGATTTGCGGCTTGATTCGCTGGACGATTATGCCAAATGGTACAAGCTGACCAACCCCGCGCCGGAACTGCTCCCCGCGCCCTACGGCCTGCCCGAACTCGCTGGCAAACGTGAAATGATTGCCGCTGCAAATTATGTAGCGAATCCCGGTTGTCATGTCACCGCAACGCTCCTTGCGCTCTATCCATTGGCGGCAGCAGGCGCGCTCACCAACGATCCGATTATCGCCGATACCAAGACGGGTATCAGCGGCGCAGGCAAGGCGCTCAAAGCTGATTCGATGTTCGGCGAAGTCTATGGGGATGTCCGACCCTACAACGCCGGGCGCGTCCACCGCCATGTGCCGGAGATCGAGCAGGAACTCCGCAAAATTCAGCCGGATGTTGGTCAACTGGTTTTTGTGCCGCACGTTGTCCCGCTATTTGCTGGATTGCTGGCGACGGTCTATGCGCCTGTCAAACCCGGTTTCACCGCAGACAAAGCGCGTGAATTGTTCAACGCTGCTTATGCTGATGCGCCACTCGTAAAGGTGCTTCCGGCGGGGCAGGTCGCACAGATTAAGCATGTAGCGAATAAGAACACAGCGGAAGTCGCGGTCAGTACCGGCGCGGATGATGTATTGGTGATCACCAGCGCGATTGATAATCTCCGCAAAGGTGCATCGTCGCAGGCAATCCAGAACTTCAATATTATGATGGGCTTCGCCGAAACGGAAGGGCTGCTGTAGATGGTCGATGTATTGAAGATCGGCGGCAACCAACTCGACGATCCGTTGTTCATTACCGGGATGGCGCTGGCGGTGCGTAACCTGCCCGAAATCCCCGTGATTGTACATGGCGGCGGCAAGCTGATCAGCACTCTCCAGCAGAAATTAAACCTGCAACCACAAACTATCGGTGGGCTGCGTGTGACAGATCGGGACGGCCTCGGTGTTGTGATGATGGTCTTGATCGGGCATGTAAACCCGACCCTCGTCAATGAACTCACCCGCGCCGGGGTGAATGCTCAGGGCTTGAATGGTGCGGATCAACGCCTGCTGATTGCCGAAAAGATGACGCATCCCGATGGCGATCTTGGCTTCGTCGGCACGATCAAAAAAGTGAACGCCAATGCTATCCGCGCATTGCTGGATCGGAAGATCGTCCCGGTAGTTGCGCCTGTGAGCATCAGCGAAGATGGTTCGACCTTCTTCAATGTGAACGCAGATCAGGCAGCGGGTGCGATTGCTGCCGGGTTGAACGCCGACAAGGTAACATTCCTGACGAATGTTCCCGGCGTGCTGGCAGACGGTCAGCCGATTCACGAACTCACGCGCCACGATGCCGAAGAGTTGATCAAACTCGGCGTGGCGACGGGCGGCATGGCGGTCAAGATTGAGGCAGCGTTTACCGCGCTTTCGGCGGGTGTGCGTGGCGCAATGATTACCGATTTGCAGGGCGTTGTCGATGGGCGCGGAACGCTCATCACAGCATAGAGAACATCGCTTCTCATTGAATTTTGGAGTCCGACAAATGGATTGACCCCACCCTAAATCCCTCCCCACACGCGAGGAGGGACTTCCAAACTTGGTTTGACTCCCTTTCCCTGCCTGCGGGGAAAGGGCTGGGGATAGGGGTCAACTCGTTCAAAACTGGCGGATTCAAAACCATTCAGCGGGCAGGGGTGAGGTCAATCTTTAAACAACAAAGAACAAAAGAACAAGAGGAACACCAGGGTGACAGACATTCAAAAATCCGAAACCGCAGAGATTCAGGCGCTCGAAAACTCACATATGGTGCAGACGTACAAGCGTGCGCCATTTGTGCTGGAACGTGGCGAAGGCATGTACCTCTATGATACAGAGGGCAATCGCTATCTGGATTTCATGGCGGGAATCGCGGTCATGGCGCTCGGACACAGCGATCCGGGGGTTGTTAATGCCATTCAGGAGCAGGCGGGCAAGCTAATCCATACCAGCAATCTGTTTTATACAGAGCCGGGCGTTAAACTCGCCACGCGCCTGACCGAACTCAGTTTCGCGGATCGCGTCTTTTTCAGCAACAGTGGCACGGAAGCCAACGAAGCTGCCATCAAGTTCGCCCGCAAGTATGCCCGCGCCAACAGCACCAATCCGAACAAGACAAAGATCATCGCGTTCGATCACGCCTTTCACGGGCGCACAATGGGTTCCCTCGCCATGACGCCGAAGGAAGCCTATCAGCAGCCATTTAAGCCGCTCATGCCGGATGTGTTTATCGCGCCGTTCAATCAAATCGAAGGGCTGGACGCGCTCATTGATGAAAACACCTGTGCGGTGTTTATTGAGCCGATTCAGGGCGAAGGCGGCGTACATGCAGCCTCGAACGAATTTCTGGCGAAGCTGCGCGAATTGTGCGACAAGGTAGATGCCCTCCTGATTTTCGATGAAGTGCAGTGTGGCCTGGGACGCACGGGCGATCTGTGGGCGCATAGCTATACAGGCGTGACACCGGACATCATGACGCTGGCGAAACCGCTGGCGGCGGGACTGCCCATCGGCGCGGTACTGGTGAAGGAAAAGGTTTCGGCGGCGATCAAGGCAGGCGAACATGGCAGTACATTCGCGGGTGGCCCGCTGGTCTGCCATGTTGCGGAATATGCACTGGATAAAATCGCGCAGCCATCATTCCTGACACACGTCCGGGAGATGGGCAACTATATGCGCGAACGGTTGGCGGAAATCAATTCGCCGCATATCAGGGAAGTACGCGGACGCGGCCTGATGGTCGGCGTGGAGTTCGACATCGACGCGAACAAGGTTGTCGAGAAGATGGGCGAACGTAACATATTGATGGTCAACGCGGGGCCGAACGTCCTGCGCGTGATCCCGCCGCTGATTGTCGAAGAAGAACACATTGATCAGTTCGCGGAGGCTCTGACGGAAGTCCTCGCAGAACTGTAGAATCAGGCACTCTACAAATTTGGGTATGCTCTGTCATATGAGGGTGTACCCATCTTATGGGTTACATACCTCACCATCCTCAAAAATTCATTTTGCCTGTACAACAAACAAACCATCTTCCTATGTATAATTGCCTAAAGAAATCCTTAAAAGGTATTGTCTGTGAAACTGGTTTTCATTTTTAGCGACATGAATGCAATACAAAAACAGGCAGAGCATGGTACTGTATCAACAAGTTTGGAAATCCCCGATATTGTTGCATGGATGCCTGCAAATAATGAACGCATCAAAATATTAGCGTCGTCGATTGCCCAGTTAACAAAGGCGTCTCTGCTCATTTCGTGTAAGGAATTTAATCTCAAAAATTATCCTGTTCATGTCCGACCAGATGATAAACGGCTCGACTTTGGCTTTCATGACACAATCATTCGTTTTTATCGATCAGATAGAACACATTGCCAAATACGAATTGTCGCCCCAATATCATCCCCTTACAATTATATGTATGCGAGAAGCGGAGTCTTTCCGATTCAAGACACCCCCGGAATGGGCCAGCAGTATCGTCAATACAATAAGCTGGTACAAGATGTTGTAGATAATGCTCTTGTCTTGTTAAATTCCAGCTCGGAACCAGAGTGGTATTTTGAAGGATTTCACCCCGGACTTCTCAATAAAGCAGCCTTAACCCGTGCAAATAAAGCCGCTCGTGCTGCTATTGCAAAAGAAAACCGAAAAGCAAAACAAGCGCAAAAATTAGCTGAAAAGATGAAACAGAAGGCAGAACAGGGCATTGTTCCACCGCCCGTGAGTGAACCGCGCACTGGAGCAGGGCGCACTATTGGCGCACGACCTGGCATATATAAAGGCGTTCAGATGCGCTCTCAGCTTGAGATTCGGTTTGCGGCAGAATTGGACGAGCGCGGTATAAGATGGATATACGAAGGGGAATCCGTAAGCGAAGCTGGATATCTGGTAGATTTTTATTTGCCTGATTTGGGTATTTGGGTTGAAGTTAAAGGACGTTTTGAAGCGCGAGACCGACAGGTACTTCCTGAAGTTGCAAAATATTTAAAAACGAACCGCAAGCATCGTTTATTGGTATATACGGGATCGGGTGCGTGTATGCTCGTTAATCCCAGCGGATTTCGGGAGATTGAGCGTAAAAATTTCTGGGGTGAATTGCTAAAATAAGGTATGAGCGATAATTCACCCGACAGCGATCCAATCCGTCCTGTACCATCGGAAGCACTCGATAATATCCGCAAGACAATCGCCGATCTCGGTGGTGCGTATGAAATCCCGCCGGACGAAACGGATGCTGTCGGGCGCACTATGTTCGACTCTCCCAACAGCCGCGATAACAGCGTGATTGTCCTCATGCCACCGGAAAATATTGGACGTTTTCCCTCGCAGTCGCTGGTACGGATTCGGAGCAAAGGCGATAACCGGGAATACATCGGGATTGTGACAGCGGGGCCGTTCGCCGAACCGGATGGACTGCGCGCCGATACGCCGATGGTGATCACCACGACAGTACGCGGGATTTTCCTGCCGCGCTTTCATGGACGTGTACACGTCGAGATCATCAACGAAGTATTGAAGGATGGCTCGAAAGTGCCGCCGCGTTACCGCCCGCTGCCGAACAGCCCGGTGTACGCGCTCTCTGATGAAGAAACGGCGGCAATATTGCAACTTACCGGAGATGTTCCGCTGGGGCTGGCAATTGGACACGATAATCTCTATGTGAAATTATCTTCGGAGAGCAAAGCCGTTCTGCCGCGCCATACTGCCATTCTCGGCACGACAGGCGGTGGCAAGTCAACGACTGTCTCCGGTCTGATCAAGAATTTTCAACATGCGGGTGTTGCCACGATCCTGTTCGATACCGAGGGCGAATATACGGATATTGACCAGCCCACCACCAGCGAAGCAATGCTGGCCTCACTCCGACAGCGTGGCATCCCTGTTGAGGGGGTGGACTACCTACAGGTGTTACACCTGACCGGGCGCGAAACCACTGCCAGTCCCGATCAGCACGGTAATAAGCAGGTGCGCCCGTTCGGGTTGCGTTTCGATGAAATCTCACCATATATGCTGATGGAAATTCTGGAATTGAGCGAGGCACAGCAGGCACGTTTTCTGGCGGCCTATGATCTGGGGCGAACGATGCTTAGTCAATTCGGAGTTTTCCCGCGTCGCAACCATCGGCAGGAGGACGAGGCGTTTCTCTACGAACTGGATGATATGGAACGTGGCTATCCCGAACTCACGCTCCGGCGACTTTATGACATTGTACGGGTATGCGGGCAACTTGCGGATCGCAAGCGCGGTCAGGCCGACCCCGCAGACCTGATTTTCGACAGTGCCTTCCGGGAAAGCGATCATGCCGCTGTGCTGGTTGCGGCGGCGCATGAACTCAAACCAACCAATGCGACAAGCTGGCGCGTGCTACAGGGCAGGCTGGCGCGTCTGCTCCGGCTGAAAATTTTCGATGATCAGGAAATGCCGGATTTCGAGATCATGACGCGCCCTAGCATGATCACCATTATTGATCTGAGCGATACCGAATCGCCCGAACTAAACAACATGGTGATTGCAACATTGCTGCGTGGGATTCAAATCACGCAGGACGATAACTATCAGGAAGCGATCCGACGGAACAGACTGCCACCGCGCGTTGTCGTGATTATCGAAGAGGCGCACGAATTTCTGGCGGCGCATCGTATCCGGCAAATGCCAGCACTGTTCCAGCAGGTAGCGCGTATTGCCAAGCGGGGGCGTAAACGCTGGCTCGGTCTGATCTTCGTGACGCAACTGCCGCAACATCTTCCCGGCGAAGTGCTTGGCCTGACCAATAATTACATTTTGCACAAAATCGGGGATGCCAATGTCGTGAATGACCTCAAACGGGCGATTGGGCGCATTGACGACAGCCTGTGGAATCGTCTGCAAAATCTCGCGCCGGGGCAAGCCATCGTGTCGGTGGAAGGGTTGGCGCGTCCGTTGATCGTTTCAATAGACCCGACGCCGTGCAAACTGCGCATGGCGGATTAGAAATTGCCTGGCTTTCTTTATAACTGGCGTTTTGGCAGATATTCAAACACGGAACAACTATGCAGTGCGTCCATATTCGGCGTTGCCTCAAGATATAATGCGCCTTTGCCCTTTTTGCGGAGTGTAGGATATACCTCCATAGCTTCCTTCAATAAATCGGGTTTATCGCGGAAACAGTACAGCGCATCGTGCCGCAAATCAGTTCCCCCATAATCATTATCTTCAATCAGAAAACGGCAGAAATAGCATGTCTTTATCTGAATTCCTTCTCCTGATTGTTTACGGATATCCTCGGCAGCACCAGCGAAATCCGGGTGACGGGCTGATTCAATTAATTTATCCTGAAAAAAGAGTTTTAACTGATAAACAACAGTGCCTGTACCACGCGGTTCATAGGGAAAAAGCCACTCTTCAAGTGTGGCAATTTCCTCCGTACCGTTGTTGATCACAATGATTTGGTGTTGGATCATGATAGAACTGCTCAATGGCAATAGATCAAGAAGTTCGCCAAGTGCAACAAAATAATGCAATTCGTGAATTACATAATCACGTCCTGCAATTTTGGTAAAAAGTTCAAATTCATGTGCGGGTTTGTAGCGATATTCGAGTGTGATTATTTCTTTTTTGCCACCAACCATATAGGTAGCGACGTGATGACGGGCAATTCGAGTATCATTTTGGACTTCAGACATCAGAAAATGCTCCGGTGCGCAAGAGTATAATTTCGCCAACAACTATGAGCATACAGTGATAGCTGAGACTGGTCAATGTATGCTTCTTCATACTTGCCCGCCGCTTCTCTGACAAGTGTTGTACACCTTTTACCGTCTGTTGTATAATCTTTTCCCGTTGTTTATCGGCGGAGCGCCGCTACGAGGACACCAATCTATCCGCAAAAAGAGAAATTAGGAGTCCGATTCACCCATGACCGCACAACATGATGTCGCCGATCTGAATTTGGCAACCGGTGGCCGCTATCGCATTGAGTGGGCAGAAAATGAAATGCCCGTCCTGCGCCAGATTCGGGAGCGCTTTGAGCGCGAAAAGCCATTGAAGGGCTTGCGTCTGTCCGCGTGTCTCCACGTTACCACAGAAACAGCCAACCTTGTCCGCACTTTGCAGGCAGGCGGCGCAGATGTGGTACTTTGTGCATCTAACCCCCTCAGCACGCAGGATGACGTAGCTGCGTCGCTGGTTGTTCACAATGAAATTCCCGTCTATGCTATCAAGGGCGAAGACAACGAGAGATACTATAGCCACATTCGTGCCGTCCTCGATCACAAGCCCAACCAGACAATGGACGATGGCGCAGACCTTGTGAGCGAAATCCACAAGAATCGCCGCGAATTGCTCGAATATATTACAGGTGGTACAGAAGAAACCACAACGGGCGTTATTCGTCTGCGCGCAATGGCTGCCGATGGTGAACTCAAGTTCCCGGTAGTCGCTGTGAACGACAGCCAGACCAAGCATATGTTCGATAACCGCTATGGCACGGGTCAATCGACCATTGATGGCATTGTGCGCGCGACGAACATTCTGCTCGCCGGACGTACCATCGTTGTCGGTGGTTATGGCTGGTGTTCGCGTGGTATCGCCAGCCGTGCGCGCGGTATGGGCGCACAGGTCGTTGTGACCGAAGTTGATGCGGTCAAGGCGCTGGAAGCCGTCATGGATGGTTTCCAGGTCATGAAGATGAGCGACGCCGCGAAGATTGGTGATATTTTCATCACCAGCACGGGCGATGTGAATGTGATCGACGAACACCATTTCGCCGTGATGAAAACAGGCGCAATGGTCGCCAACTCTGGTCACTTCAATGTCGAAATCAACCTGCCTGCGCTGGAAAAGATGAGCAACGGTGCGCCGCGTCTGGTGCGTCCGTTCGTGCAGTCCTACAGCCTCAAGGATGGACGCACGATCAATGTCCTCGGTGAAGGTCGTCTGATCAACCTTGCGGCGGCGGAAGGCCATCCGGCAAGCGTGATGGATATGAGTTTTGCAAATCAGGCACTCGGCGCGGAATTCATCGCCAAAAACGCCGCCACTCTGAAGGGGCAGGTCTATTCGCTCCCCGTAGAAATCGATCAGGAGATCGCACGTCTGAAGCTCGAAGCGATGGGCGTGAAGATCGACATCCTGACCGAAGAACAGGTCGCCTACCTGAATCAGTGGCAGGAAGGCACTTAATCAATAGCTGCTAACGGGCGAATCTGGAGACAGGTTCGCCTGTGGTTAGATGGTATCGACTCGAAAAATCCAGCCGTCAGCAGTTTGGCACACGTAATCTGTGGCGGCTGGCGGGTGATGCCTAAGGAGAATTTCTATGAAGTTACGTATCGTTTTGATTATTGCCCTGTTCGCCGGATTTGTGGCGTTCACCGGGCGGGCGTCAGCGCAGGCCAGCAATGGCAAGCTGCGCTTCCTCCATGCTGTACCGGGTGCGCCCGCAATTGACGTGTTCGTTGATAACGTCCTTGCCGCGCGCAAACTGGACTATGCCAACGCAACCCGCTATCTGGTTGTCCCAAAAGGTGAGCATACCCTGATCGTCCAGGCTACCGCTTCTGGCGCTGCTCCTTCCGGTAAAGCCCTCCTCAATACGAAAGTCAATATTTCCGAGGACAAACTCAGTCAGCTTGTCGTGGTTGCGGGTGCAAAAGATGCGCCCGAAGCTCTGTTTTACCCACAGGAACTGAGTCCGGTAGCGGTTGGCAAATCGCGCGTTACAGCAGTCAATGCTATCAAGGATGCACCAGCGATTGATATTGGACGCACAGAGAATGATGCCGCCCCCTTCATCCTCGGCTTGAAGTATGGTCAGGCTTATGGCGAATTCGACCTCGAAGCGACAAATTTTGAAGTCGCTGTCGTCCCTGCTGGTGGTGATGCGACCACCGCTTTCGTCAAGCCGCTGACGCTCGGACTGGACGCCGGAACGCATAACACAATGGTTGTTATCGGTACACTGGATGGCGATGTCAAGCCTACGTTCCTGCTCCTGACCGCTTCCACGCAGCCCAATGCCCTGAACGATGCGCAGGTTCGTTTTGCGAACCTGACCCAGATCGCCGGAGTCGATGTGTACGTGAATGGCACGTTGACCGCTTCGGCGCTGAACTTCCGCGATGTAACGGAATACATCGCTGTGCCGAAGGGTGAAGGCAAGGTCGAAGTCCGCAAGACGGGCGACCTGCCAACGGCTACCCCGCTTGCCACTGGAACGCTGGAAGACAGCGCCCAGACGATTGTCATTTCCGGCACGGCTGAGAAGGTTGCCGTGAATGGCTTCAAGGATGTTGTCGCAGGCGTCGAACCAACGAAGGCACACATCAGCGTAATCAACCTGCTCGATTCGCCCGCCGATTTCACCGTTGCGGGTAAGGCGTTGGTCAGTAAGGTCGTTTCGACTACAGAAAATCGTTCTGGCGAAGTAGATCGCGGCGTCTATAAGTATGAATTGACCGTCCCCGATCTCAAGATCAACGTCAAGGGCAACCTCACGGTCAACGGCGGTACATCTTCCGATTTGATCATCGCTGGTACGGCTGATTCGCCCGCGATTGTGCTGGCAACGGCAAGCGTCAACGAGAAGGTTGGCAGCGTCCCGGTAGAAACCACACCGAGCGATGGTCAAAGCACCCCCGTTCCGGTGGCAGTTGCGGCGACCCCGACAGCTACTAGTGTAGCAGTTGAACCTACGCTTGTAGCGGTACAGCCAACCGCGGCCCCAACAGACGAAAACGTTGCGGTGGACGATCCAACTGCTACACCGACGCCACGTCCAGTCAACACACCCGGCGCGACTGGCCTTGTTATCACCAACGATGGCGTCAACCTGAAAATCCGCGAATACCCGCGTACCGATGCCAAGACGCTTGGCCTGATTCCTTCCGGCACGACAATCCGTATTCTCGGTATTCGTGGTGCAGCTTCGACTAAAATAACGCCAACCAATTCGGCACTCAAGGGTACAAAGGCTCCTACACCAACTGTCGCGGCGACAGGCCGTGCTGACCTGTGGGTCTTTGTCGAATGGGATACCGATGGTGGTGTCATTTCCGGCTGGACGATTGCACAATATCTCGATGTGACGATCAATGGTCGCCTGTTGCGCCGTGATAACCTTGTCGATATGCTGGCACTACCACAGATTCCCGAAGATCGTTTCGGCGTCATCGAGAGCAGTTCTGTCACCCCGGTTGCGCCGGATGATAAGCGCACCATCGGAACAGTAACAACGCTCGTCGGAACAAATGCGCAACTGCGTCGCACACCCAACGTCAAGGGTGAATCGCTGGCGCTTGTGCCTTCTGGCGGGATCGTCTATATCCTCGGCAAGACCGAAATTCCCGTGAAGGGCGAAGTCGGTGAGCCGAAGTCGCCAATCTGGTTCAACGTTCAATATGACGTTGAAGGCTCTACCATCATTGGCTGGATGTCTGCCGATTTCCTCATCCTGACGACGAAGTACAACGGCAAGCCTGTCGATGTGAAGGATGTTCCGGTGATTACGGATATTCAGCCCGGTCTGATTCGTGGCAACGCGACGCAGGTGCTGCCCGGCGGCGGCCCAACCGTGACTGCTCTGGTAGTCAACATTGATGCTGGCGCAAACCTGCAACTGCGCCGCAACCCGGACGCTACATCCGAATCGCTCGGTCTGATTCCGTCTGGCAGTTCGGTGGAAGTGCTTGGGCGTAACGGTCCCGGTTCGTGGATTCAGGTACGCTTTAATTCGTCTACAGGTGCAGTTACGGGCTGGGCGAATGCCAACTTCCTGAAAATCACCAAAAGCGGCAAGGATTTCCCGATCAAGGATTTGAAAGTCGTCAACGGCGACAAGGATACCTTCGGGACAGTCACGCCAACCGTCACACCTGTTGGCGCGGGCTGATCGAGCGTGGGAGCGTAATTAAGACTACGCTCCGTACCATTGTATCTTTCATAGGGCGGATACATCGATCCGCCCATTGCTTTCCGACAGATTGTCCTGCAAATTGTGCGGATTGATCCATCAAAATTTTAAAAATATTGGATATTATGACATTCGTTGAAATAGCAGACCTAATTTCCTTAATGCCGGGATAAAACAAACTGTGAAATATACCATTGTTGTAGCGACGCCGCTCACGCAAGACGCTCTGACAATCCTGCAAAACGCCAAAGATGTCGAATTGAAGGTCGTCACGCCCGATCACAAGATCGTTCAGAAGGCGTTGACTACCGCCGATGGGCTGATCATCCGCGATGATTTCCCGATGGATACCGCGCTCCTGATGGAAGGAAAGCGGCTCAAGATCATCGGACGTGTCGGCGTGAGTCTTGCCGGGGTAGACGTGGAAGCGGCGACCCAACGCGGCATCATTGTCATGAATACCCCCGGCGCAAATGCTATCGCGGCGGCAGAATATACGATGTCGTTGCTGTTGGCGCTCAGTCGTCCGATCATTGGCGCACATATCGCGCTGGCTTCGGGCAAATGGGAGCGTGGAGCCTACTCCGGCGTACAGCTTTATGGAAAAACGCTCGGACTGATCGGAATCGGGCGTGTCGGGCGCAGAGTGGCAGAACGTGCCATCGCGTTCGGGATGAACGTCCTCGCGGCTGATCCCTATGTTGCCGAAGCGCAGGTGAGCGACCTGCGGGTAAAGCTGGTTGGGCTGGATGATGTTCTGATGCGTTCCGACTTCCTCAGCCTGCATTGTGCAGTGACGCCAGAAACACGCCATATCATTGATGGTCGCGCGCTGAGTATCGCCAAACAAGGGATGCGATTTGTGAACATCAATCATGGATCGCTGGTGGAGGAAGTGGCGCTTGTTGAAGCGCTCCGCAGCGGCAAACTGGCAGGCGCGGCGCTTGACGTATTCGCGCAGGAACCGCCGGAAAAATCCGAACTAATCAACCTCCCGAATGTGATTCACACGCCCCATCTTGGGGATTCTACTGTCGAGGCACAGCGCGACCTGAGTACCCAAATCGTCGCGCAAATTCTGGATGCGTTGCGCGGTGAAGATTATCGGAATGCGGTCAATATGCCGTTCATGCCGGGGCGCGAATTTGAAGCACTCGCACCCTATCTCAAACTGGCAGAACGCATTGGAGCGTTGCACCATTTCCTTGCGCGTGGCCGGATTCGGCGCGTTGCTGTCGAATATAAGGGAGATGAGATTGCAGGGTTGGTCAAACCACTGACCGTAGCGCTCCTGAAAGGAATCCTGACCCCCGTTCTTGGCGATGCAGTGAATTACATCAATGCGCCCGTCGTGGCGGTGGATCGCGGGATTCATGTCACGCAGACCAAAGGACTGGATGTTTCCGATTATCGGAATCTCGTCAGTTGTCAGGTACATTGGGAAGGCGGCGGCCAAATGATCATCAGCGGCGCGTTGTTCAATCATACCGAACCGCGTATCGTCCAGATGGATACCTACCGCACCGACTTCGTACCGGAAGGCACGCTGCTGGTATTTGGGAGTTATGACATCCCCGGCGTGATTGGACGTGTCGGAACGCTCCTCGCCCAGCACAAAATCAATATCGCAGGCTGGCGAACCGGACGCGCCGAAAAAGGCGGTCAGACACTCACTGTCGTCACCATCGATCAGCCGCTTTCACCAGAGTTACTTGAAGAATTCCGCAAACAGGACTTTGTACGTCACGCCACCCAGATGAAACTGGAGTAACACTCTTTTAAAGCGAATGAGTGCAGGCTGAGGAATTGTTTTATTGACTCTCCCTCCCGATATTCCGAACTCTCATGGGATTGTCAGGATTCGCTTCTTCCCGATCTCTTTCCTCACATGCGGTAGAATCTGCCAGCGAAAATCCCGGATTGTAATAAACTGAATGCAAACCGGGATCACCGGGGATCGGGAAAAGAGGGAAAGATGATCCGTAGAACTCCACAAGCAGCATTTTTGTTTTTTGTTTTAGCACTCTTGCTGCTTACCACACCGGGGATCGGGCAGGCACTCGCACAGGCCACGAAGCCCGTGAGCGCCAACGATCTGGATTCAAAATTCGCCGTTGAATGGATGCGCCTGACCTATGCAAACGTCAAGGCCGAAGTTGTCAACGCGCCTGCCGCCTCGCGTGTTTATGCCTATGCAGGCATAACGGTCTATGAGAGCGTTTCGCAGGGACTGGATGGCTACGTCTCGCTACGCAACTCGATCAAATCCATGCCGGAACTGCCGAAGCTGGATGCCTCCGCCACCTATGACTGGCCTACTGTAGCCAATGGTTCGCTTTCCGTCGTTATCCCCTATCTGCTGCCTTCCGAAAATACGAAAAAGTCAGTAGATGAATTGCGCAAGAAGCAAGTCGCAGATCGCACCAAAGCCACCGACGCAAAGACAGTAGAGACTTCGCTGGCGCACGGAGAAGCGATTGGCAAGGCGCTCGTCGAATGGATGATTGCCGACAAATACAAAGAACTTACTGCCGAACCCTATACCCTGCCGACAGGCGAACTCTGGAATTATGTGCCAACCTCACCGGGCGCAAAGGTAGTTGGCTCGTCGTGGGGCAAGCAACGTCCGTTCGCGCTGGAAACTTCAGCGGTTTGCGATGTGCCGATCATCTGGAAATTCAGTGCGGAAAAGGATTCCTCGTTCTATCAGCAGGCAATGGAAGTCAAAACTACCGTTGACAAGCTGACACAGTTCCAGAAGGATACCGTCAATTTCTGGGTCGATACCCCCGGTCAGACGGGCGCACCCGCCGGACACTGGATGGAAATCGGCAATCAACTGGTCGAACAGCTTGACCTGAAGCTGGGGCGCGCCGCCGAAATGTATGCAATGCTGGGGATCGCACTCGGTGATGCCTTCATCGCGTGCTGGCAGCAGAAGTACGAAGCGCCGCTGCTCCGTCCACAAACCTACATCCAGCGCTATATCCAGAAGAACTGGACATCGTTCGTGATTACGCCACCGTTCCCAAGCTATACATCCGGGCATTCCAGCGCGAGTGTGGCTGCGGCAACTGTACTGACAGCGCTCTTCGGTGCGCAGCCTTTCACCGATGGTACACACGCGAAAGATGAAATTGGCATTCCCGCCCGTACCTATATGACCTTCCGCGCTGCTGCGGATGAGGCCGCGCTTTCCCGCCTCTGGGGTGGCATCCACTACCGCTTCGACAATGAAATGGGGCAACTCCAGGGCGATTGTGTCGGTACGCGCGTTGTGAAGAACATCCAGCTAAAGGCTACCAAGTAAACCGCTAAGTTTCACTAGTCCCGACAAACTACCCCCGGAGGGGTAGTTTACTTTAGCGCGGTGACTTTAGCACCGCGTTTTTGCTGCGTAATCTCTGGCTTATTTAACCAATTGTTGGGCCGCTGCCAGATCATCTGGTGTGTTCAGATTCATAAATGAGCGCAAATCGGGATCGTGCGGCCTGATCTCTGCTTCCTCTACAACCTTCATTTTGACCGCATCATAAAAACCGCTGGCTTGCAAAATGTTCTTCTTTAGCTGTCGGTCAATCGGATCGATGCACGTTTTGCGATAGATCGCGTGCAACGGCTCAAAATATTTTCCGATACGCGGAACAATCAAATCGTGTTCCCCGCACAGGCCGATCAGATAGCGCAGCAGGTTTGTATTCAAAAATGGCATGTCGCAGGCAACACACAGGGTATAGTCTGTCTTACTGGTCTGGATTGCTGTATAGATACCGCCAAGCGTGCCAAGCCCGGAGAGCATATCCGGGATCATCGGCAAATTATATTTGGCATAGTGTTCTGGTGTGTTGGTGATCACGCTAACTGGCCGTTCCAGCGGGAGCAATCGCGCTAGTACATGCTCGATTACGGGCTTGTCGCCAAGCAGCACAAAACTTTTATTCTGTCCCATCCGGCGCGACTGTCCGCCCGCCAGAATTGCGATAGTCACCCCGGAATTTTGTACAATTTCTTCTGGTATCATTTCAATAATCCCGCCAGTCGTGCTATTATCACCGCCACGCAAGGAAATTCATATGGTTTTATCATCCAAAACAAATCGCGTGATCATCATCATTGCCTGCGTTATTTTCGGGCTGGCGGCAATGATTCAGGCACGGGCGCAAGCCAGCGAACTCCGCTATGGTGAACCCGCAAAAGGCACACTTTCCGGCGAATCGCGCCAGGACTGGAATTTCACAGGGGCGGCGGGCGATATTTTGCGCATCGAACTCACGCGCAACAACGGCGATATGCTGGGGTCGGTGAGTTTGCTGGATTCCGATGGTCAGACGATGGCGGCGACACAAACCAATCGCAGCGATGGAAATGCGCTGTTGTTTGGCGTGCGCCTGATACAACCCGGCGCATACACTGTGCGGATTGCCAGTCAATCTGGCGGTGGCGCATATACCTTGCTGGTAACAAACACGGCGACACAAACGACAACGGCCACCCCTGCCGGATTCAGCATCGCGGGGACGCTGGAATATGGGAAAGCGGCGCGCGGCGCTATCCGTAGCACGATTTATGAACAGATATGGCGCTTCCGGGGCGCTGTCGGTGATGTCGTTGATATACGAATGACAGCCGTCTCTGGCGATCTTGATTCCTATTTTTCGCTGGTTTCTCCTAACAATGATTTTATCGGCTCGAATGATTCTGCTGACGGTGGCAAAGACGCCGGGTTATATTCGCTGATTTTGCCGCAGGCAGGCGTTTATACCCTCACAGCGCGGCGCGGTGGCGGCGCACAGGCGATTACACAGGGTGAATACGAACTATTGATCACCCTGAAAACGCCTAATCGCGGCGCAACGAATACGGTATTGCCACTTGGTGGAAGCCTGATCGGGCGCTTGAATCGGACTGGCCCGGTTGCTGAATATCGCCTTGAAGAAGGTGGCATTATCGCATTCAACTATGATTTGCGTTCGCCGCACCGTCTGGCGCGGGCGCAACTGCTGGATAGCACAGGCGCAATTTTGGTGACACAGGCCGGAATCAGCCCACTATTGTTCAATGTGAGCATCCCGGACAAGGGACCCTATTTTATACGCCTCTCGTCCGATGTTTTTGAAGATAACCAGAACGCCGATTTTGCAATCACCAGCTACAAGCTGGCCGCGCCAGCAAAGGCTCTCCGTATCGGGGAGACGCAATATAGCGGTGACGCCAGCCAGGGGCGCTGGTTCTTCATCGGTCACGCGGGCGACCTGATGCGGATTACCATCAAGCCCAGCCGGGGCGCGCTCAATCGAGATGCTGTGATACGCGGACCGGGCGATGTCGTCATATTTCAGGGCAATCTCAGCCCACAGTTCGACCAGCCAGTGACGCTCCCCGCTACAGGGCTGTATCAAATCACCGTTGAAGCAGACAAGCAGCCACCTATCCCGGAATACGCCGTGAATGTCGAGCTATTCGGCGTCGGCGGCATCCCATTCACGCGCTATCCGGGTGGAAACCCGCGCGGTATCCTGAGTTTCGATAAACCTGCGACAGGGAAGGTCAGCCCATCCGAATCGTGGCTGCTGGATACGCCGACCAGCACCGTGTTGAATCTCACTGCACAAGGCACAACGTCCAACCAGCAAATTGGTGTCATGGTGCGCGCACCGGACGAGACGCTGCTTGGCGTTGCCGCAGGGCAAGGCAGCGCGCTGCTCCGGCAGGTACAAATCCCGCGTGATGGTCGCTATACTATCATCGTATTTGATCCAACCAATGCCGGTGGTTCCTACACCCTCAAACTGGAAGAGGCCAGCGGCGGCACAATCCCGCTAAACCAGGCTGTGAAGGGGTTCGTATTACCCTCCAACGCCTATTCGGAATGGTCGCTGGATGCACAGGCTGGACGGCAGATGAATATGCGCCTGAATACGCGCACGCCGGGCATCTGGTCACCCGCAATTTATGTGATCAATCCAACAGGTGAATTGATTGGACGCGCCTTCACCCAGCCCGGTGAAGCGACAGTCAGCCTGTTGGGTATTGAAGCCAAAGTGACAGGGCATTATCGGATCATTGTTGGCGGGATCGTTGGAGCAGCGTTCGCCAGCTATGAGTTATCTGTCAATATCCAGCCTTTGTTCAATGTGGAGCAACCTCTACCTGTCAATTCCGGTGAGCGTGATCCGCTACCTCGTTTCAATCCTGCGCCCTCACCGCCGACACGTCCGCCGCAGATCGTGGATTTAATCGCGCCGCCAATTCCATTCAACAGCGTTTTTGCGCCAGAAGTCCAAAGCCTGCCGCCAAATACGCTGATACGCGGCGAAATCACTTCTGGTACGTTGCAACAGACCTGGCGCGTTGTCGCAAACACCAACACCACCATCAGCCTGCAAGCAACCGCTCTCTCTGGCTCGATCAGCCCGCAACTGACGCTCGTCAACCGAGAGGGCAAGATCGTCGCGGAAGCGTTGCGCGGTTCTGGTACGACAACGACGCTCATCTATCGTGTGATACAGGCGGGCGATTACGCTCTGAGTGTCCGAATCGGGTTGCAGCCCACCCGCTATACGCTTTATCATCAGTCAACGAGCCTGCGCACTGGCCCACTGACGATTGTGCAAGGCTTGCCCGTTGTTTACGGTCAAACGCGCGTTGGCGAGATGATCGCACCGGAGCAGGTAGATACCTTTTTCTTCTATGGCGCGACCAATGATGTTGTCTCTATTCGCATCTGGCGTCAAACCAACGATTTCCAGCCTGCCGTTCAGGTGAATACGCTCGGCGGCAGACTCCTCGGTGAGAATCAGAACGCCGATGGCAAGGCCGATACTGCCGTCGAATCGGTGCGCCTCAACGATAGCGGCGTCTATGCGATACGGGTTTTTCACGCCGACAAGGATGGAAAGAGCGGCGGGCGTTATCTGCTTTCGCTGGATGTGGTCAGTTCTTCCAAACTGAAAAACCGGATCGGCGGTGTCCTGGAAACGGGCGCAACCGTCACCGGGGCATTGATTCTGGGGGACAGTGAAGATACCTGGCTGTTGCAGGGGCGCGCCGGAGAATCCCTGACGCTTTCGGCGGCGGCGCTCGATCCTGCGAATGAACCGACCCCGCTTACACTGCGGCTACAGGATACCGCCGGAAACACCTTCGCTATCCGCGATAGTTTCCTCGCACAGGATGTGGCGCGGCTTGAGAATATCACGCTGCCGGGTGATGGTATTTATCGGGTTGTGGTTGCTGGCGGCGGGCAAAGTCAGGGCGGCTATCGGCTGACGCGCGAACTGGAGCAGCAGCGCACCCAACCCTATGTCGTCAGTTATGGGCAGACGGTAGGGGGGATTTTCAACGCCACGCACAACGCCGACCTATGGACGTTTACCGGAAATGCTGGCGACGTACTTTCCGTGTTTATGAGCAATGTGCGTGGTGATGATGTTCGGGGCGGCTTCCAGATTCTTTCCGAAGATGGGCTGACGCTGGCGACCTCGATTGATGCTGGCGATGGAAACGGTGCGCGTGCCGAAACAATCGTGCTGCCGTTCACTGCGTCCTACACCATTCTGGCGGCAAACCCACAATCCGATTTCAAGGGGCAGTCTGTCTATGCTCTCAGCCTGACATTACAGGAAAGCACCGCGCGCAATATCGGCGCTATCCTGATGCCGGACGTTCCGCAACTTGGCGATATTTTCACCGATGATCCCACTGATCAATGGCTGATTAGCGGCAAGGCGGGAGCAGTGCTACAGGTTATCGTTTCTCCGCGTGATTTGTCTCTGCACCCGAATCTGAAATTGAAAGATCGCAGCGGCAAGGTGTTGACCGAGGCTACGCTGGAAAACACCGAAGTGCGCCTGGATCAGTTTATTATCCCTGCTGATGGCGCTTATATCGTCGAGATTGCCGGGGCAGATAAAACGACAGGGCGTTACCTGATCTCGATGCGTTTTATACCGCCAACCGTTTCCGGCATTCCTCCGATTATTTATGGAAACAGTGTGGCCGCTCTGATTGCCGATGATCGTAGCGCGGATATTCATTCGTTTGAAGGCAAGGCAGGCGATGTGATCGATGCACGTGCCAGCCGTGAGCCGGGTTCACCCCTCTCGGTTATTCTGGAACTGCGCGATCCCGATGGTATCCTGCTGGCGCGCTCCGATGCCCTCGGCAGCGATGATGCCCTGATCGGGAACTATCGCCTACCCGTCAATGGGACATATCAACTCAGCGCCACTCGTATCAATGGCAGCGCAGGGCGTACTTCCGGGCGGTTAAACATGGCGCTCAGTGCGCAACCTGCAAATTTCCCGATACGCGGCAAGCTGAACCCCGGACAGCGCGGGATTGGCCGTCTGGATGACGCGAACCCGACAGATCGCTGGACGTATGAAGGCAAGACCGGAGAGGTTATTGGCATTGTCAGCCGGGCGACCAGCGGCGATCTCGATACAACGCTGACGGTAATCCTGCCAACAGGTCAAACCATCGCATTCAATGACGATCCGCGCGGGACAACTTCCACCAATGCGGCCACAATTGGCGTTGTGCTGCCGTTGCCTGGTACATATACTGTGATCCTTTCGCGTGTCGGTACGCGCGAAAAGGGGAGCGCCGGTAACTATGAAATTCGTGCTGACCGCGTGTATTCCTTTGCCGTTACGCCAAATACGTTGCCCCCAACCTCGATTGGCTATGGCGAACGGGTAGTAAGTTCGGTCAATCAGACCAGCCCGGAAGCGCGCTACGTCTTTTCCGGGGATGCGGGCGATACGCTCAATCTGACACTCATTCACCCCACTGATGATGCACCGCCGATCTTTTCGATACAAGACCCGGCAGGGACGCAACTCGCGCTTGGGAAGTTGTTGGTCGGTCAATCGGTCATCGACTCCTATGTCTTGCCGATCAGCGGGACGTATATTGTTTCGGTGAAGCGTCCGGCGAATGCGCTCCTGGTTTACACCCCGTTTACGCTAACGCTGAATCTGTTGCGAAGCGCTTTTATCGCGCCAACGACAGGGGGAATCCTCCAGAATGACGACAGCGTGATTGGCGTGATCGATAGTGTCACGACTTCCAATCAATGGTCTCTGAATGGAATCGCCGGACAGATCATTTCGCTGGATATTATCCCGTTGAATGGTACGCTCCGACCACAGGTATGGTTGATTGATCCGGCTGGACAGCGGCTTGGGTTGTTCCGTCTAGCTCCCGGCGCGGCGGCACTCACCCTGAATGATCGCAAAATGGCGCAAAATGGCACCTACCTGATCCTGATCGCTGCCGAAGAGAATGGTCAAGCCGGGAACTATCGCCTGAATATACGCAGCGTCCAGACATCAACGACGCCTGCTGCGCTTTCGCCAGAGACGCCTGCAAGCAGTGTACTGAGTGACATTCACCCTTCCGAGAGTTATGCAATTACGCTCAAAACGGACGACAAATTGAGCGCACGGGCGCTTTCTACCGATAGTGGTGGTTATCCCTTGCTCCCGATTCTGGAACTGCGGCGCGGCGACAAAATGATCGCACAGAGTACGCTGGAACGTTCGACACTGGGCAGAACCGCCATCCTCGAAAATGTTGCCATTCCTGAATCGGGCGAGTATGAATTGATTGTACGCCGTGAACCGTTCTCTGGTGGCAGATATACGCTGCTTTATAGCACACGCGGCGTCTCCACTGCCCTGACTGCCGCGACGCCTATTGGTTTCAACGTCCTCAAAAACGATACCTTGCTTGCGGTTCATCCGACGCTCTATCGGTTTCAGGGCAAGCGCGGCGACGCGGTAAACCTGATCACGCTTGCGGGCAAGACAAAAATCGCGCCGGGGATCGCCCTGCAAGATAGTCATGGCAACGTCCTGAAAACATCAGAACCCGGCGAAATAGAATCCAGCATCTCGTCATTTGTGCTGCCTGATGATGGAATTTATGTAGCTGCGCTTTCCGCACCGCGTACTGCCGCCTATAGCTTCCTGATTCAGCGGCGGCAGGATGATATTCCAGCGCAGGTATCCGGGCGTATCCTCGTCCCGAATATTCGGCAGGAAAACGGTCTGCTTCCAACTGGCCCGGTGAATTACTGGACAATTCTCGGTAAGGCAGGGCAGCGGGTGAAGCTATCCCTGACGCCGTTCAACAGCCCGTTTTTACGACTGGAAGTTTCGATCTTCGCCCCAGATGGAACCTATCTCGCAGGAGGAACGGCACAAAAGGATGGGCAGGAAGTGATAATTGCCCCGTTTACGCTCCCCGCCGATGGAACCTATCAGGTTGTTATCGGGCGTTGGCTGGGAACGCAGGGCAAATCCACCGGGCGCTATCGAATCACACTGGAAAATCCGTGATACGTTTGGGGGAAAATCGCTGATAGCTGTCTGGGGTGGCCTCATCCCTACCCCTCTCCGCCAACAGTCAGGTTCGCAGAGAAAAGCAGGGGCAAGATTGGCTATCTTATATATCGAACGCCAGTTTGACCTCTTCCGGCGCGTGGAATGAATGGTTATCCCGATAAACCACCTCTTCGACAAGATGCAAATTCGGGAGCCGTTGCAACATCGTGTTTACCGCGATTTGCGCTTCCATGCGTCCGAGGGTCGCGCCGATACAGAAATGCAAGCCATAGCCAAAACTCATATGTTTGATGTTCTTGCGGGTGATGTCGAATTTCTCCGGTGCTTCGTACTGCGAAGGGTCATGATTGCCCGCACCGAGCATCAGGAAAATGCGCTGCCCGGCAGGGATCACCTTACCGTCAATTTCAACTTCTGCCAGACTTGCACGTGTGACACGTTGCACCGGCGCATCATAGCGCAACGACTCTTCAATCGCGTTTTCAATCAAATCGGGGTTGGAAAGCAGCAAATCCTTCTGCTCAGGGTTTTTCACAAACGCGATCATGGCGTTGGCGATCAGGTGCATGGTGGTCTCATGTCCACCGAAGATCAACATTTCACAGGTCGCCAGCACCTCATCCTCGGATAACTTTTCGCCATCTACTTCCGCTTGCAGTAGGCTGGTGAGCATATCCTCTTTGGGGTCGGTGCGGCGCTGTTCGAGTAGTCCCCGGAAATAGGTGTTCATCTCTTCGACACAGCTTTGGGTGCGTTCGATAATATCTGGCGTCATTTGCAATGCGCCGAAGAACGCCGCGATAACATCTGACCATTCCTTGCACTTATTCCGATCTTCCGGCGGCAACCCAAGCATTTCTGCAATGATGATCGCGGGGAGCGGATAGGCAAGGTCTTCAATCACCCTGATGTTGCCCGTTTTGGCGATTACATCGATCAATTCATCGACACGTTGCTGCACTTTGGGACGCAAGGCATTAATCAGTTTCGGGGCAAATGCCGCGCTGATCAATTTGCGGAGTTGGGTATGTTGCGGCGGATCAAGCAATAGCGTCCATAGCCCCAGATAGCGGAACAACAGGGCATATTTATCCTGCATTGCTTGCGGCAGACGGTTATAGACCGGTTGCAGGCGGCTCGCAGAAAAACGCAGATCGCGCAGCCCGTTGGCAACATCCTCATAGCGGAGAATATACCAGCCTTTGGTGGTTTCGTTCCAATGGACGCTTCCTTCTGCCATCATCCGACGATAGACAGGGACGGGGTTACTACGTGCCTCATAGCTGGAAATATCGAGGGCGGTGGTATCGGCAGACATAAATTCTTTCCTTGATTAATGAGTGGGCGTAGACCATTCTACAGGAAATTTGATTTTTGATTGGCAGTTGGAACATAAAAACCCGGCGCTGAAGCACCGGGCTAAACTCAATATTAGGGTTGTAGGCGCAAGTTTCTATCGAAAGTGTGAGGATTCAGTCAGAATCAATCAGGTGGTGATTTCCCTTCTGAGTAGTTGACTGCTTTTTGGGTTTAGCCCGGTGCTTTAGCGCCGGGTCTGAGGGAAATGAACCACCGCTCTTATCACTAATCCCCTTCGCGCAGGACATAACCGACGCCGCGCACTGTATGCAACAGGCGCGTTTCACCGTTTCCTTCGGTCTTTTGCCGCAGATAGCGCACATAAACTTCGATGATATTGCTTTCGCCGCCGAAATCATAGCTCCATACGCGGTCAAAGATGACTTCGCGCGTCAGCACCTGACGCGGATGGCGCATGAAGAGTTCCAGTAATTCGTATTCCTTCGCAGTCAGGTCGATGGTGCGATTATCGCGGGTGGCGCGGTGCGTCCCTGTATCCAGGGAAAGATCGGCAAAACGCAGCACTTCCGGGTGGCTGGAAGGCGTCGAACGACGAAACAGCGCTTTGATACGTGCCAGCAGTTCATCGAACGAAAACGGCTTGACGATGTAATCATCTGCGCCTGCGTACAATCCCTGAATCTTGTTTTCGACTTCTTCCTTTGCTGTGAGCATAAGGATCGGGATATTGCTGGCACTGCGCAATCGTTTACAAACTTCCAGACCATCAATACCGGGAAGCATCCAGTCGAGAATCACCAAATCCGGGGGATTATCGCGCGCCATTGCCAGCCCGTTACGCCCATCGTGGGCAATATCGACCCGATAGCCTTCATAGATCAGTCCGCGTTCCAGAAATTGCGCGATGCGAACTTCATCTTCAATTACGAGGATTTTCTCTGCCATATGTTGATACCTATTGTTGAACCCACCGTAACGCTGTTGCGCCCCGGATACCTTCAATAGCGACGCGCTTGCCTGTCGTCCAGTCGAGGATGATCAGTTGCGCGCCAATCGTCCCGACGGCATAACGCCCGGACGGGGAATTTTGAACGTTGTCGATTTGAATCGGACGGCTCGTTTTGCCATCCGGTTCGACCTTCTGCAACAAAACTGGCCCCGGTTGCCAGCCTATCCGCCGTAGTTCGACATTGACCGAAGTAGCAGTCGGGCGCGGCGTATTCGTCGGGACTAAATCGGGCGTTGCCAGATCGGGGAGTGAACCATCGCTGTTGACTGTCACCGTTACACCACCCGCAATATATTGCGTCTTATCCCCAATCACATTATATCCGGTCACAGGAACTACGCTTTGCGAAATGCGGATGAGCGGGAAACCGTAGCGTGTGAGCCGCCAGAGTTGCGGGATATTTTTCTCATCTGGTGCGAGAAAGTATAAGTCAGCATCCATTGTGACGCCCAATACTTCCGGGATCGGCACTGCGCCAAAACCAATGCGCGCTACCCGCCGGATGGGTAGCGCGTCTTCTGCGCCCGTCCCGCGATCTACCATAATTGGCGTACCGCTGGTGATGTAATACAGCAGTTCGCCGGGAGCAGGCCCCCAATCGAGCCGCGCATCCAGCCGCACATTGCCCAGTGTCGTAAATTTGCCATCGGCATTGATGCTCACTGCCCCGCCCAGCCCCGTTCCACGTTCGGGGCGCAGGGCTAATACCTCGCCGGGCAAGCCATTTTCCAGTTTGATAAACGTCTGATCCGCGATGTACCATGCCGGATTTGAATCTTTAGTCGCAGCATCAACGCGCATCAGGCCGCCGGATTTATTGGCGATCAGTGCGGCATTATCATCAAACCATCCAACATCGGCGGGGAGGTTATACAGCCGGGTGGCGCGCAATGCGCCCGGCTTGCTTTCCAGAAATGACCAGCCACCGTCGATGGACTGAGCCGCAATGCGCCCACCTTCCGTTGACCAGCGCAGGTTGATATATGGGCGATCCGAATTGCTGGCGAACTTACCGCCGGGATAGACTGTTTTTAATCCCTGCGGCGTGATATACGCGATCCCCATGCTGTCTGGCGACCATGCCAGCGTAGACGCTTCTGGCAGAATCAGCGAAGGCGGCGCGGCATCCTTGTCAATCGTCAGCGTATCGCCGCCGATTTGCGCCATGTAAAGCGTATCTGGCGTGCGATAGACCAGCCACTCACTGGACGGTGCAATCGAAAAATCAACGATGGTTTGATCTTCTGGCGTGCTGAAAATGGTACGCGCACGTTGCGGTTCATAGCAGAACAGACGCGCGTCGGAAATCGCGCACACGGGAACAGGGAGTGCGGAAGCCGCATAAATACGGCTTTTCCCGCCTATCAGCAGGAGAAAAATCAGAGAGAGTGTTGCTAGCCGGAAAGATGTTCTCATAACATTTTTAAGTGTACCGCATGTGTTATAATCGGAAGCTAAAAAACCATGACTACAAATCCCGATTTTCATCAATTACACATCTGCGGGTTGGATGAAGCAGGACGTGGCCCGCTGGCTGGCCCATTGGTTGCGGCTGCGGTTGTACTCCCTGCCGATTTCGATTTTACTGCACGTTTCCCGAAGATTCCTTTCCGTGATTCCAAAAAAATGTCGTTGTTGCAACGCGAAAAAGCCTATAACCTGATCACCGAACATTGTATCGCCTGTAAAATCATCGAAATCAGTGTCCCGGAAATCAACGCCAACGGGATCGGCTGGGCAAATCGCACCATTTTTGAATTGTTGATCAATCAGACCGCCGCAGATTATTACATTGTCGATGGCAATTTGAAATTGAATCCTCCAGTACAGCTATGGGGGCGCACCGAATCGCGGGTGCGTGCCGACGAAAGTGTACAAGCTGTGAGTGCGGCCTCGATCCTTGCCAAAGTCACGCGGGATCGGATCATGCACGAACTGGATGCCAACTATCCCGTCTATGGGTGGGCGCATAATCGGGGCTATGGCACGCGCGAACACATTCAGGCGATCCGTGAACATGGGCGCACGCCGCACCACCGGGATCAGTTTGTCGATACGGCATTGAGCGACAAGAAAAAACCAACAGGATAATATGGGCGCACAGGATCACCGCGAAAAAGCCGGACACGGATCAGTTACTATCGGCATCGTCACCGTGAGCGATACACGCACGCCGGACACCGATGTAAACGGGCAATATGTTCGCCGTGTTTTTGAAGAACGAGGCCATGTGGTTGGCGGCTATCGCATCATCAAAGATGAGTCGGATCAGGTGCGCGCTGCACTCGAAGAACTGGCGGCGATTCCTGCAATGCAGTTGATCCTGTTCAACGGCGGGACGGGTATTGCGCCGCGTGACACGACCTATGATGTCCTCTCGAAGATGCTGGAAAAAGTCTTGCCCGGTTTCGGCGAAATCTTCCGCATGTTGAGCTTTCAGGAAGTCGGCGCGGCGGCGATGCTCAGTCGCGCCACCGCCGGGACATATCGCGGCAAAGTCGTTTTCAGTACACCCGGCTCTCCAAACGCCGTACAAGTCGCCGTCGAAAAACTGATTCTGCCAGAGATCAATCATCTGGCGTGGGAGATCGCGCGCCGCGCTTAACAACTATGCAACTCAACCTGCCCATCTTTGAACAACTGGAAGACAAGGAAAATATTCTAATCGCCGGGGCTGGTGGTGGCTTCGATGTGTTTATCGGGCTGCCACTGTACTATACCCTGCGCACGATGGGCAAGACAGTGCATCTTGCGAACTACAGTTTTTCGGATTTAACCGTCTCCACTTTTGTCAGTTCCTGCGAGGTGTTGATCCCGGATATGCTTGGCGGTGTATACGGCCCGGTCAATCGGCGCGTTCCTGCCTTTGCCGAGGGCTATCTCGCGGAATGGTTTCACGAAACGCAAGGCGAAGATGTGCGGATATGGATGCTCCCCAACTCTGGCGGGATTCCACTGGCAGAAGCCTATCGCACATTGACGGCACATCTCAAACCGGATGCGCTGATTCTGGTCGATGGCGGGATCGATTCGCTCATGCGCGGCGATGAGGAACGCCCCGGCACGTTGATTGAAGATTCAATATCGTTGGCAGCGGTGGAGATGCTCGATATTCCGCTGAAAATTCTGGCGTGTCTCGGTATGGGGACGGAAGTCGAGGAGAGTGCCAGCCTGCATCATGCGTTGGAAAACATGGCGGCGCTGATCAAGGATGGCGGCTTTCTGGGGAGTTGTTCCCTGCTGCCACAGATGGAAGCCTTCCAGTTTTATGAAGCGGCCTGCCGCTATGTCTGGGAACAGCCGCATCACCCCAAGAGCCATATCAGTACGCGCATCATCCCGGCAGCACACGGCGAATTTGGCAACTTCCATATGTACCCGGATGATCGCATGATCGGGTTGTATATTTCTGCGCTCATGGCGATGTATCTGTTCTTCGATGTAGATAAGGTGATTGCGCGCAGCCTGATTACCGATGTGCTGGCAACGACATATACCAAACGGGAAGCACTCGTTGCCTTCGAGATGTTGTATCAAAGCCGACAGTTCGTCAAACGGCGTTCGGAAGTCATTCCTTACTAAAGCCGTCTGTGTCGCTCCGCGCAGAAAAATAGCGATCACTATACACTCTGTTCGTAACGTTCATTACGACAGGGGCATATTTTGACACCTGATTTCAAGTTTCCTGCCAGGCGACGCCTTTTCCTGCTTCTCCTGCTTTTGTTTGCAATTTCGATAACCGGAAAGTCCACACAGGCTCAGGTCAATGCGGCACATCCGCGTTTGTGGGTGACACAAGCCGATGTAACCCGTCTGCGCGGTTGGGCGGTGGAGAGCAACCCGCTGTTTGCCGAAGGGCTTTTGCCAGTGGTGGAACGCGCCAAAGAGGATATGGATGCTGGCAACGTCCCGAAAAAGGACTGCGGCGCGCGCGCGTCTTATACAGAATATCCTACCGAAGCCTATGCCGAACTGTTCGCGTTTATGTCGTTGGTTGACCCAAACGAGACAGCACGCGCAGACTATGCCAAACGCGCGCGTACTCTGCTCATGCACATCATGAATCTGGCGGCACAGGGGCCAGCCACACAGGAAAATTTCCGTTGCCCGGATTATCCCGATTCGCCATCCTATCCGCCTTTCCGCGATCCGCGTTTCTATACCGAGGATTCGGATCGCCCGCGCTGGTACGGTGAATCCTTCGCACTGACCGTAGACTGGATTTACCCGATCCTGACCGCACAGGATAAGGCGACGATTCAGAAAGTATTCACACGTTGGGGCGATGAAATCATTCAACACGCCTACCATCACCCGGAGCCAGTT
>CAYSOC010000009.1:0-36385 GCA_964432445.1 uncultured Anaerolineaceae bacterium | reverse complement strand
GTGATCCCAAACTGCTGGAAGATCGGGTGCAGGTGCGTTGGGCGGGCAACAATTATTTCGCTGCCTTCATGCGTAATCTCGGTCTGATCTCGATGGCGCTAGACCCTGCTGATTCCAACCCCAAACTGCAAGGCTATCTGAGCAATGCGACAGGTGCATGGCTCTACCTCTTCGATGACGTTACACGCAAGGATGCACGTGGCGGCCTCCTGCCAGAAGGATTTGAATATAGCCCGCAGACCGCCAGTTATGCGATTCAATTCCTATGGGCGCTGAAAACGGCTGGTCAGGCCGACGCCGCGCTGAACGGTGCGCAATCCCTGCTGGATAAAAATCCATTCTGGGATGATATGGTCACGGCCTATCTGCATAGCATCAGCCCTGCAACGATTAATGATCCTGATCTCGGCACGATCTATCAGGCCGCATGGTATGGCGATGCACAGCATTATCGGCTACCAGACTTCATCGACGCTTTTGGTGCGTTGGGCGCATACGACCAGATGACAGGTAACGCAGTCCGATTGAATGCACTGCGCTGGATTCAGTTGAACACAACGCCGGGCGGTGCGGAAAATCTGGCAGGGCGTACACGCAGCGCGGATTATTTCCGTTCGACCATTTTGTATTTTATGTTGTTCGATCCCACAGCGAAGCCGCCAACTGATCCGCGCGTGGAAATGGGAACAACCTATGTCGCGCCGGGGATGCAACGCTTGTTCAGTCGTACCGGATGGGATAAGGATGCCACATGGTTGACATATGGATTGAGTTGGAACGCTATCGATCACCAGCACGCTGAGGGTAATCACTATGAGTTTTACCGAAATGGCGAATGGCTGACAAAAGCTCGTATCGGTTATGCGAACATTGCCGAAGGGATCGCCAGTTCAGAGTTTCGCAACACAGTGGCGATCCAGAATGCGCGCCCGCCGGGATATTCTGATGATGACTGGCGGATCGATTTATGGAAACGTGGCTCACAGTGGAATCTGGTATCGTCTGGCGATCCGGGCGTTCTTATTCACAGCACTGGTAAGGAATACACCTATGTTGCAGGTGATGCCACCAACCTGTATAACTCCAAACGCGAGAGCGCGACTGAGGTCACTCACGCCAGCCGCGCACTCGTTTGGCTGAAACCGGATTTTGTGGTCGTCTATGATCGTGCCGATTCTCCCGCGAATCACTTCAAGCGTGTATGGATACAGCTTCCGAATGCCGCCAGAATCAACGGCTTGAATGCGACAATGACGATGGCTTCCGGTCAGCAGCTTTTCATATCTGCGTTGCTTCCAGCGGGCGCAACGTTGCGCGCCGTTGACCCCAAAACGGATAACGTTGAAGATACAGTTGCCCGTGATGAACCGATGAAACAGCGGATCGTGATCGAATCCCTGAATAACCCCAAAGCGCGATTCCTGCACGTATTACAGGGTACTGATCCCGGCAAAACCGCAACCCCGGCGACAGTAATCCGCAGCACAGCAGGCGATCCCTATGAAGGCACAGCAGTAAACAATACCGTTGTCTTGTTCCCGGTGGAGATGGGCAAGCCATTCGGAACACTGACCTACACCGCGCCCGCCGGAACAACCCTGCACATCATCACCGGGCTGAAACCCGGCGCAGCATATACAGCAACCATCACAGGTACAACGGTCAGCATTGTAGCGGGGGGAACGGTGCAGGCTGATAGCGCGGGCGTGTTGCTTATTCGTTAACGTTTTGTGGTAATCGAACAATACCGGAACATCCGATTTACCCCAAACGGACGTACACTTGGGGTAAATCCATCGCAGGAGGGAAATCGTGGGACGTTATAGCAATCTTGAGGAAATCCAGACACTCGACCCGGAAAAGGATCACAAGCGCATTGTCTATCTGGACAGCGTATTCGAGTTTCCCTGGGATACAACACGCTCGCTGGAATTTGCCTTGTTTCGGACATATGCCGTACCGCGCAGTTCTGCTCTGTTGCAGCATACGGGCGAACTGGAACATCACACCCAAAAACGCTATGACGATACCGTGCTAATCCTCTCCGAAGCGCTGGAACACGGCTACGATAGCGAACGAGGACGCGCTGCCCTTCGCCGCATGAATCAGCAGCATGGTACATATAAAATCGAAAATGATGAATTTCTATATGTGCTGACGACGTTCGTCTTTGAGCCGATCCGCTGGATCGAACATTATGGCTGGCGTCCGATGGTGGAGAAGGAAAAACTGGCGCTCTACTACTATTGGCGCGAAGTCGGCAAGCGCATGAACATCAAAGACATTCCTGATAGTTACGAAGCACTGGAACGTTATAACGTTGAGTATGAGAAGAACAACTTCCGCTATGCTGAATCCAACCTGCGGATCGGGCGTGCAACGGTAGATTTGCTGTTGGGTTGGTTTCTGCCGCGTCCACTATACGGGCTGGGTGAGCCATTCGTTTTTGCGATGATGGATGATCGTCTGCTGGATGCATTCCACTTTCCGAAGCAGGCGGCATGGTTGCGCAATCTGGTATCGTTCAACCTGAAAACGCGCGGGCGAATCATCAAAATGATGCGACCACGCCAGAAACCGCGCCTGCTCACGGAAACGCGAAACCGCACCTATCCGAAGGGCTACACCATCGAGGAACTTGGCCCGTCACCAGAGAAGCAGAAGGAACTTGCAGTGACGTTGCACCGCGAAGAAAGTTAATTGATCAAAAATTTATCTGCATAAGGCTGCTTACAGAACCTGACCTGCTACAATGATGCAGTTAATGAATACTGTTGCAGCCCTATGATTCAAATCAAAATCATCATTGTCTTTATTTTTATCCTCGGTACTGTAGCGAGAGATAGTTCCACTTTCCAGCTTATTTATATTCCGCCATTTCCGGCCCCAGGCCCTAATCACAAAATTCTGTTGGTAACAACTTCCCAAGATGGAGAAGAAACTAATCTTTGCGATGCTCATTGCACTTTACGAGAGGCGGTTAGTCAGGCACAAAGTGGCGACGTGATCGAATTTGCGGACTCTATTGCTCCTATCGTGCTGGAAGATTCAATCTATATCAGAGACAAATACATCCTCATACAAAATACAAGCCAAACCAAAAGGCAAATCATTAGCACTAAGAACAGTTTTGATGTTGCTTTTAATGTAGGCTCCAACGCCGGATTACGTATCTCAACAGTGAATTTTTCAAAAGGGTCAGGAGCAGTATTTAGTAGTGGTCTTCTGTATATCTATGATTGTATATTTGAAGAACAAAACGGACATGCCGTTAGCATCAGGGGCGGAAGTTCTGAAATCCGAAATTCGGCTTTTATCAACAACAAAAAATCGGGTGTTCAAATATGGGGTGGTTCGCTGAATCTGATTAACTCGACATTTTTTGGTACGAGGTATGACTCAACATTCCAGAGTGTTTTAGGCACAACTGCAATTGTGAATTCAACGTTTGTAAATTCGCAAAACAGATTAGCGTTGGGGGTTATTTCCAATACAAATGGGATTGTCTATCTGGCAAATTCGCTTATCTATGACTCGGTTAATTCATGCTGCTACTACAAAATTATCGATGCTGGTGGAAATATTCAATACGAGAGACAGAATGTTGACTTAAAGATTCTTAACCTCGATCCATTGGTGCTACCGGCTGCTGATAACGGAGGTAGCACATGGACAATTGCATTGCAACCAAACAGCCCTGCGCGTGGAAATGGAGTATCCGCATTTTGTCGGCTATTCGCTCCAACCGACCAGCGCGGAGTAGATAGGTTTGCCAATGGCGATACACAGTGCAATAGCGGCGCGTATGAGGATTAACGTGATATAATTGCGCTCAAATTGCGCGAATGGTGGTGGCGGGTGCGCGGTCTGTCAAGCACGCCTGTTACCTTTTAGGAGAAATCTCGATGCGCATTTTCACTGGTATTGCCCTTCCTCAATCCACCAAAATCGTCCTGTCCGATCTTTGCCAGAGCCGTATTCCTGCTGCTCATTGGGAACACTCCGATGATTTCCATCTGACGTTGCGTTTCATCGGAGATGTGGATGAAGCGACTTATGAGCGCTATAAAACCGCATTGACGGCTATTCGCAACGCACCATTTAAGCTCACGTTAAAAGGCGTTGGATGCTTTCCAGAGGACGCGAGAAAACCGCCCAAAGTGCTTTGGGTTGGGATACAACCGAACCCGGAACTAATGAATTTGCAGAGTGCAGTCACATCGGCGCTGGAGAAGGCCGGATTGCCGAAAGATAAATTCGATAGCTATAGCCCGCATATCACACTGGCACGCCTGAAAACAGATCGCCCTCTTGAGGCCGTTACGCAATTTCTGGATACTCAGGCTAACTTCCATTCTGATCCTTTTCCGGTGAACGAATTTGTTATCTTCCAGACTCTGCGCTTGAGCAATGGCGCAAACTATTCCCCGATTGCGCAGTTCCGGCTGCATCTGGCAGAATAGCTATTGGATTCTGGATAAGGAACAACCTGATATGCCTACCGAAATCAGCCATAGCATATGGATCAATTGCCCCATTGATACTGTCTTCTACTTCGTAACCAATCTGGAAAACGATCATTACTGGTGGAAGGCTGTCCTTGAATCGAAAAAATTAACGCCGGATGCGGTTGGTTTGGGGTCAAAGTTCCATCAGCATTCCAAAGTATTATTCGTCTCGATAGACAACCATCTCCAGATTACCGAATGGCAACCACCAACACTGGCGCGTTTCGTCAACCAGAGCGCACAACTCGCCTATACAGTGGATTATATTTGCAGTACAGAAGGGGAAGGTACGCGCTTTACGCTTAAAGCGGATTTGGTTATGAAAAAGTGGTTGAAGTGGTTATTTCCGTTGACGATGAATGTCTTGCATCGTCAACTGGATCGCTATTTTGGGTTGTTGAAAGTGCATTTGGAAGCAACCTCCATCGGACAGAAAAATATCCAATAGAGGTCACTGAAAACGGGCGTGCTACCGCTGACACGCCCACAGAGGTTGAGTTTCGGTGTTAATCTGCGCCACCAACATCGGTATTGGTATTCGGCTGACTGGATGGTCCCGTTACCAGAATCTTGCTCAATGGTGAAGGCTGGACACTATAGGTTGTCCACTTGCCGGAAATCGGCAATGCACCAGATACGCCGTAGACAGCGAACACATCCCCACCACCGACGGCGTTTACATTGTGCAGCACGAAATAGGTGCTGGTACTGTTGTAGAAACCAACCGTTGTAGAGACGTTGCCATCCCAGTCGCCAGTGACCGGAGTGCCGCCAAACGTATCATAAACGAAGTTGATTTCAGCGAAATTGATGCCGCTGGTCTGATCGTTGTTCAGGAACCACGACTTGCTGGAGTTGCGGTAAATCCCGATACTATCGACGCCATCAGCGTCCCAGTCGCCGCCGACGCCAACATCACCAGCGCCACCAAACACCATGTTATAGTCCGAGAAGCCTGTCGTCAGCGCATTTTTCAGGAACAGGATGCCGTTGGAAGGACGGAATACGCCAACGCCGTCATGCGTCTGCGCCAATTCCCATTTACCAGCGAAGGGCGTGTCTCCGGGGTTGCCGAACGTCAACGTGTAGTTCGCAGCGCCGCTATTGTTGGTATCACGAAGGGAGAACACGCCAACCGTGTTGTCATAAACGCCGATGCTATCAATGCCATCGCCATTCCAGTCGCCCGCAACCGGGAGGAAACCGGGACTGCCGAACGTAAAGGTGATGTCGGCAACGCCAGTGGTATTGGTGTTTCGCAGGAAGAACGTTCCGTCTTTGTATAACCCGATGGTATCCGGGCGCGTAGACAGATTGAAAATATAGGTGACGCCCTGATTGGTGTTGCTGCCGATGTCTTTAAATGGCGCACCCGCAATCGCTGTGTTGCCGCTCAGTGCCATGAAAAAGCTCATTTGATCCTGTGCAGCGAAATCGTTAACGGTCAGTTTATCGACTTCTGTCCAGGTTGTCCCGGTGCGAGCAAAGACGAAGATTGCACCCGCATTGGCCTGACCGCCAACAGTATTAAAGTTGTCGCCAATCAAGGCTATGTTGCCTTCAAAACCAACCGAAACACCTGTCTGGGCAAAACCGGAGGCGGGTTTGAGTTTGGCCGATTGCGTCCACGTACCAGCATTGTTTACAAACACATAGCCGGCGTCCGCGCCTGTTGCGCCAAGTAACACCTCGCTGCCATACATATCGACAGCGCGCCCCAGTTTGTCATTGGCTGAGGTATCGCTGGCGATTAGCTTGGTGGCCTGCGTCCATGTTGTGCCGCTGCGCGTATAGACATATGCTGCACCATTATCTGTCAGAGATGTATTGTCGTCCTGATTGGCTCCGATGATTGCTATGTTCCCGATTATATCGGCGGCAACACCAAAATTGTCGGTAGTTGCGCCATCGCTGGCGGTGAGTTTGGCCTGCTGCGTCCACGTCGTACCGCTACGCACGAAGACATAGGCTGATCCCTGATCGGTCACTGCGGATATATCGTCGAGACGTGCGGTCACAACTGCCGTGTTTCCATCCAGCGCTACACTGCCGCCGAACAGATCATTAACTGCGCCATCGCTGGCGGTGAGTTTGGCTTGCTGCGTCCATGTTGTACCACTACGCACGAAGACATAGGCCGCGCCAATTTCGCTGCTGGAGCCGCCCGCGCCGATTACCACCGTATCGCCGGAGATAGCGACGGAGTTGCCGAATGACTTTGGCGGAGAACCATCGCTGGGGCTTAATTTGGTCTGGAAGTTCCATGAGCCGTTGGTGCGTGTGTAGACATAGGCAACGCCGACGGGGGTTCCAGCCAGTGTCCCAACCGCCCCGATGATGGCAGTATCGCCTTCAATATCCATACCTGTCCCGAATTGGCTGTTCGTCACCCCATCGCCAGCGATCAGTTCAAAGCCTTGTGTCCAGCCTTTGGGCCGAATGACACCCGCCTGTACGGGTGCAGTGATAGAAGCAAACATCACAGTCACGATGAGCATGATGCACAGTCTGCGGAATGACAAAGAAGAGAATTTTTGTGACATTGGAACCCCTTGAGTGAGCAATCGGATTTTTGTCATTATAAGAGGAAACATAACAGGACGTTACCGGTTTATGAGGAAAGTTTAGTGATTCAAACGCAAGTTAGGTGTAAACCCCTACGGATTTGTACCTAACTGCATCATAGATTTAATGTGAAACCAGGTCAGCCTGAAAACCGCAGTTACTTTTTTGTTATGAGAAATCAGGTGTTACATAGATAGCAAAATGCGAATTTCAATATTTCTTATTTCTAAACCGATATGGAACCGTTAGAAATAGTCTGAAAACTTGATTTATGATTGATGAATCGTAGTGGTAGTCACAATTCCGGATAACAAAATTATCACACTACCCGGAGGGGGTTCATTTGGATACGTCCTATCGCCAGCCTGTATCCGATAATATGCTGCCAACGGAGACCCATCTTTATCATACGTTGGTACAGAACTTCTCAAATTTCAGCGTTATCGTCTTTAACCAGACACTGGATTTTTTACTGGTAGATGGGCAAGACTTTCCGAATCTGGGAGTCACCAGACTCGCAGCAGGCAAATCGTTCTATAGTGTTTTTCCCCTTGCACTGACCGGGGAAATTTCCGGTTATTTCAATGCTGCCTTGCTGGGGCAAAAAAATGAGACGGAACTATACATCTGCGATCAGATTTTGCTCCTGCGTATCGCGCCGATCTATGACGAGGATGGCAAAATCGGGTTTGGGATGGCCGTTCTGCAAGAGATTACAGACCGGAAACACACGGACAAACTGCTTCGGGAACGCGATATAGAACTGGCGCAGGCCAAAGAACGCGCCGTTACCGAAGAGCGTAGCCGTCTTGCCGACAAATTGCATGATGCCGTAAGCCAAACCCTCTGGTCGGCAGGTCTGATCGTCGATGTTCTGCCAACCCTTCAGAAGCAACAACCAGCCAGGGTATATGACAATCTGGAAACATTGCGCCAGTTGATACGTAGCGCACTGGCAGAAATGCGCACGCTGTTACTGGATATGCGCCCCGACGCGCTGGCAGATGGCAAACTCTCGCAAGCGTTCAACTACCTGATCGATGCCTTCATCGGGCGTACAGAAATCCTGGTGGCTGCAATCATCGATAATGATGACCATCTCCCCGCCGAAGCCCGTATCGCGTTCTATCAGGTCGTACAGGAAGCGCTCAACAACATCGAGCGACACGCTGCCGCGACTCAGGTCAGCGTCCAATTGAGCGCGCACAATGAAATTTATAGCCTCATCATTGCCGATAATGGACGCGGATTCGATTTGGAGAACTCCTCTGGTAATCATATGGGGTTGCGGATCATGTCGGAGCGCGTTCATTCTATCGGTGCTATGATGGAAATCGAATCATCTCCTGAACAGGGAACAAAAATTACCATTACGTACCGTTCTGTTCCATATAGTCAGAAGGATCAGGAATATGTCTGAACAAAAGCGTATTCGTGTTTTGATTGTTGACGATCATGCTTTGGTTCGCAAGGGAATCGGGCTTTTTATTAGCGCCTATGGCGATTTGCAATTGGTTGGCGAGGGTTCCAGCGGAAATGACGCGATTGTACTATGCAACGAATTGAACCCGGATGTGATCCTGATGGATTTGATGATGCCGGGAATGGATGGTGTCACAGCGATTCGATGTATCCGCGAACAATACTGCCCCGTGCAGATTGTCGTACTGACAAGTTTCGACAAGGAAGAACTGGTCAAAGAAGCAATCAAGGCAGGCGCGATAGGCTATCTGTTGAAAAACGTCAGCGCCGACGAACTTGCCGAAGCTATCCGCGCAGCAGCCCTCAGTCAACCCACCCTCTCGAAAGAAGCGACCCAAATCCTGATGAACACACTGAGTATCCCGGAAGTAGAACATCACTCCACGCTGACCGATAGCGAACAGCGCGTTCTGGGACTGATGGTCGAGGGGTATAACAATGCCCAGATTGCAGAGTCATTGGGCGTGAGCCTTTCTACTGTCAAAACACACGCGAGTAATTTATTTTCCAAGCTGGGGGTTACCAGCCGCGTTGAGGCAGTATCGCTTGCCCTGAAACAACATCTGCTGTAATGAACAATCTGCCCGAAAAATGAGAGAATCCACAGGTTTGCTCAGATAGAAATTCTCCAATATCATTCCGATTATCGAATGGGCATTGGGAGGGCGCGATGCAACCTGCTGAAAATAATGATTTGAAGTTGGGAAGTTTGGTTCGCACAGGTGATGATTCGTCACCGTTGCCACTTTCGCATACAGCGGTAACCGCAACAATCACCGGATCGGTTGCTGTTGTCGCTGTAACGCAGACGTTCAATAATCCTTTCAAAGACATCATTGAACTCTCCTACCTGTTCCCGTTACCACACGAAGCCGCTATCACCGATTATGAAATCCAGATTGCCAGTCGCACCATTCGCAGCGAAATGAAAGAAATCGAAGCGGCGCGCAAAGCCTATCAGGATGCTGTCGATGCCGGACATGCCGCCAGTGTGCTGGAGCAACGTCGCCCGAATCTTTTTGCAGTACAAATCGGCAATGTCGAACCGGGCGCGACCATCACCACGACGTTGCGTTATCAGGAGCGTGTACGCTATGACGATGATAGCTATACATTCGTTTTTCCGATGGGCGTGACACCCAAGTATCATGCTGATCCATCACAAGCGCCGCTCCTCGATTCTCCAATTGCACAACCAGAACAGAAAATCGGGGATGTTTCGTTGACGCTCAACGTAGACGCAGGTGTCGCGGCGGGCGACCCAACCAGCCCATCCCACAAAATTCAGGTCAACCGACAGGATGAGCGCCGTTTCACCGTCACGTTGCCGAGCGACACGATTCCGAACAAGGATTTCGTGCTGCGCTATTCCGTCGCCAGCGATACGACCCAACCGATTATGTGGGTCAGCGCAGACGCCGATATAGAAACGCTGCTCCTGACGCTGTTGCCGCCGCGCCTTTCCGATAACATCAAGCCAGACCCGCGCGAATTTATCTATGTGATAGACCGCTCCGGGTCGATGAGTGGCGCACCACTCGAACAAGCCAAAAATGCCCTGCGCGCCTGTCTGCGTACCATGAACGAAACGGATACCTTCACCATTCAGGCGTTCGATGACAGGATCGAATGGTTTGCAAACAGCGCGCAACCCGTCACCCAGGAGGTTGTCAATCGGGCAGACATTTGGCTCGATCAGGTAGATGCGCGTGGCGGCACGGAAATTGTGCCGGCGATTTCGGCAGCGCTATCCTTGCCCGCCGACGCCAAACGTCAACGCTATGTTGTATTCCTGACCGATGGTGCGGTATCTGCCGAGGAACAGGTGAAGAACGACATCAAAAAACTACGCGGCAATACCCGCCTGTTTACGTTCGGGATCGGGTCATCGGTCAACCGCGCGCTGCTGGCGAAAATGGCAGAGTTCGGGCGTGGTACTGCGGAATTTCTGCAAATCAACGAGGATATTGAAACAGCGATCACGCGCTTTCAGGATCGCGTTAGCTATCCGGTGTTGCAAGACCTCGCGCTCAGTTGGCAGAACGCCGAAACCTGGGATGTATACCCGCCGACGCTTCCCGATTTGTACATCGGTCAGGCGATTGAATTGGTCGCGCGGTTGAAGCGCAAGGATAACAAGGCCGATGCAACATTGACTGTTTCCGGCAAACGGCAAGGGCAAACTGTCACGCTGACCGCCAGCGTTCCAACCGCAACAGAAACAAACCCTGCCTTGCAGCGGCTTTGGGCGCGAGCGCGCGTCGATGCGTTGATGGAGCAACCAGGTTCAGATGCAACACGGCAGCAGATCATCAGCCTCGCCATCGACCATCGCCTGATAACGCCATACACAGCGTTTGTCGCGGTGGATAGCGAAGTGGTCGCTAAATCCGGGGATGCGCCGCGCAAGGTTGCGGTAGCTGTGCCGCTTCCAGAAAACGTGGATTTCCTCGTTGGCTCGGCTATGCCACCTGCTCCGATGGGTATGCCAGCCCCCGTAGCTGCTGCTCCGAAAGCAAGAGGCGGTGGTGGGCTGTTAAAGCGTATCAGCCAGTTATTGCCTTCCGACTCTCGCTATGCGCCACCGCCTCCAAAACCTGCGCCATCTTCCGATCCGTTTGCAGGCTTAGACCCGATGAACTGGCTGGAATCACTCGCCAAGCGTCAAGGCGCGAACGTTGATGAATTGACGGCTTCTGGCAATTTGGACGTGCCGTTACCACCAAAAGATGCGCCGACCCGTGCTATAGTTTCTGAGCCGATTTCCGAACGCATCAAGTGGCTGGCGCGCACTCAGAACCTGACCGGAAGCTGGGGCGATGGGAACGAAGAAGGTGAGTTGACCGCCGCTGCGTTGCTGGCATTTGTACGGGCTGGACATACGACCCGCGTCGGAATCTATCGTGCGCAGGTACGTAAAGCGGCGGACTGGCTCAAGGCGACAAATCTGACAGGGTTTGCGGCATTTGCACGCTGGCGGGCGTTGCGCGAACTGGATGTTGCTCAGGGGACGGATACCTATGCGGGTTCGCTCCAGGCGGGAACGCCGACAAGTGACCCGGAACGGGCAGCAGTTGGAGACTCTGCTCTGACACCACCAGCACAAGTTACATCATTGGATGAACTCCGCATCGTGTCAATCCTTGCTGGTGAGGCGACACCAGACGAAAGCGTAGTACAGGATAAATCGGTACGCCTTTTGTTGATCCAAACGTGGATGGCGGTTGGCAAACCAATACAGTGAATCCAGGGAAAATTCGGGGCGGCTGCGGTCAATCGTGTTTATCCAGCCGGATAATGTTCCGCTCCAATGCCAACGCAACCGCAGCCGCCCTGTCTGCAACGCCGAATTTCGCGTAGATGTGTTTCAGGTGTGTTTTCACTGTCGATTCACTGATGCGCAATTTCTTTCCAATCGCCTGATTTGTATCCCCTTGCGCCGCCAACGACAACACCGCGATTTCGCGCTCGGTGAACGTTTCGCTTTGCGTTTGTTCAAACAGACGAGTTGAAACGGTCATTCCGAGCGCTGTTTTCCCCTGATAGACCATTCGCACCGCCTGATAAAGTTCTTCGCGTGGGGCATCTTTCAACAGGTAGCCGGAAGCGCCTGCGCCGAGCGCGATTTGTATATCCTGTGCGCTGTCATAAGTCGTCAGGATCAGGATGCGAACCCCTGCTTGTTTTTGAAGGATGCGCTGCATCGCTTCCAGCCCGCCAATCACAGGCATTCGTAAATCCATCAAGATGACATCCGGGCGCAGTTGTTCCGACAGGCGGATCGCGTTTTCGCCATTTTCAGCTTCTCCGACCACCTGAAATTCCAATTGCCCGGAAAACATGCCAACGATACCAGCGCGTACTACCGGATGATCATCAGCCACCAGAATCCGAATCGTTGCCATGCTAACACTCTTTCACAGGCAAATAGGCGCTGACGGTTGTACCTTCGCCTGTGGTGCTTTCAACGGCAAGTATGCCGCCGAGTTGCTCCACGCGATAACGCATATTGTTCAAGCCAAACCCATGTCCGTTGGCTTGCGCAGTGTTGAATCCGCAACCATCGTCGTTAATATCCAATGCAATTCCATCTGGCATATAGGACAGGGTAACGGTGGTGTGTGCGGCTTTGGCATGGCGTGTGATGTTTGCCAGCGCTTCTTGCGTGAGGCGCAAAATCGCCAGTTCGTGTTCTGGCGCAAGGGGATAGGCATTACCTGTCATGACGAAATCTGCCGCCGATCCGCTCGCCTTCGACCAGCTTTCCAGAATACGTTGCAGCCCTTTATCGAAAACCTGATTTTCAAGGGCGGCAGGACGCATCGCCCAGATGAAACGGCGCGTTTCCTGCAAACTATCGCGTGCCATCTTTTTCGCTTGTTGCAGATGGTGACGCGATTTTTCGGTATCTGCCGGGTTTTCGGCGGCTTCCAGATGAGTGATGATCCCGATCAATCCCTGCGCCAGGGTGTCGTGAAGTTCGCCAGCCAGCCGATGCCGCTCTGAAAGGATGCCTGCTTCGCGCTGTGTTTGCACCAGATGTTCGCGGGTAGCTTCCAACTCTGCAATCAGGCGTTGGCGCTCCTGACTCTGGCGAATCACATCATAGACAAAATAGCCCATGAGACAACTACCGATAGACGCTAACCCGATAAAGAGCATCCATGTGTCTGCCATATCGCTGTTCATGCGATTCAGTGCCAGAAATACCAGCATATTCAGGATGAGCGACAAGATAATACTGAGCCGCAACGGAACGACCATGAAAATATATGGGAAGAACATGAACAACAAAACGAAAAAAACGGCATCAATCGCCGCTGCAACGTACCAGAGCAGCCAGCCAGCGACGAAATAGACCACTATAAAGAAAGGGGATTTCTGGCGGAAACGCACGCCGAAATATGCACCAATCAGATACCAGAGGATCAGAACAGCAACGATAGATATAACGCTGAATTTTATTTCGTTGGAAAAGGCAACGAGGGTTGCAAAGAGGAGCAACCCGCCAAATACCCAATGGCGGGCAGGCATCCAGCGTTCCCATGCATTCCGGGACTGTATCATGGCGGTGGGCGAAGTCACAGCAGATCAGCGTTCCTTTGTTTTTTCGGTGTTCGGTTTGCTCAGAACGGCATATAGACCAACTGCCGAACTGATGATGACATAGGCCATAATGCGCACATTGCCTTCCAGAAAAAAGGTCGTCGCCGTTGAGAGAATCCCGGCTATCATCGCTACAACAACCCATTTTTGTCCAGCGGAAAGATTTTGCATGATCGTACCTTCCTGTTCCCTGCAATTCAATATTGCAAGTATAGGGCGGCTCTCTGCTATGGCGCGTCCCCCGGAAGGTGAGAGGTACATCATCCTTTTGGATGATGGGGATACAAAACGGGCGAACCGCCTCCACGATTCGCCCATCTATACAGACTATTGATTACCGAACAGGTCTATCGTGCCGCAGGTCCAGCCGCAAAATCCTTGAGGCTGGGATCAACCTTGACGGCACAATTGAGGTATTGTTTCTGATATTCCATCGCGTTGGTGGCGCTGGAAGCATCGAAGGCTGGTAACCCCGCGACACATTCCTGAAAGCCCTTGATGTATTGATCAGCCTGCTTGAGTTCAGTTTCCAGATTTGCACCCTTCAACACATAGTTATCGAACGCCTGGAATACCCAGTGTTCGATCAGGAATCCCGCCTGAGACTGCCCACCCTGGAACATCGACGGGAAGGCAATGGTGTTTGAATCTTTCAACAGCTTATCGACTTCGTTATAGAGGGCGACGGATTCCTTGCCTAACAGCGTCGCTGTGGTCGGCGCGTTGATGATAGAACGACGTGCTGGCATGGTGGAGAAGAGTTCTGGATGGCGCGCGATCAGGTTGATCAGGCGGTAGCAGGCATCCGGGTTCTGGGATTTGGCGCTGATATACGCTGTGCCAACGCCATAGGACATCGGTGTATATTTCGTTCCTTTCGGATACAGCACCGATTGATACGGGTCTTTCTCCGGGTTGCCCCGGATCATCCTGAATCCGGGACCAGTATCAGAGGTGATTGGCGCAGTTGGCGCAGAACCAATCGCAATCGCCATCATGACATTGCCAAGCGCGCTATATTTCATATAGCCATTTTTGGCGAGGTCAAGCACCTGTCGAATCGCTTCAACGCTTGCCGGAGAAGTCAGGTCAACGGTCATCGGGTCAGTGCGATAGTCGATAGGGATGCCGCCATAGGCCGCCATAAGCATTAGCAGATGCGAACCGCCGGGGCCATTCGGCTCAAAGGGTGCGCCTGTGGTGCTGGATTTTAGCTGCTTGAGGGCATCGACAAAGCTCTCTATCGTCCACGTACCAGAAGCTGGTAATGGAACGCCCGCGTTCTTGAATAGCTCGGTGTTGTATTTCAGCATGGTGGGATCAAGATTGATCGGGAAGCCCCACGTCTTGCCATCGCGTTGAAGTTGCGACAGGATATTCCCAACCACATCGGACGCATCGAACGTCGAATCCACCGAAAGATAGGGGTCAAAGTTGAGGATGTTCTTCAGGTTCGCGCCCGGTACAGCGTTATACGGCAGATAGAAACAGTCGTTTTTGGTGGCATATTGTGCCAGATCGCCGAAATCGGTCTGGAGATTCACCAGTCCAACAGCCGGATCGCTGGCAGCGAATTCGGCAAGCAGTTTGTTCCATTCCTCCTGGAAGGGGATAGGACGCATGAACGACATCAATCCAAAGTTGAGCGTGATCTTGCCGGCTTGCACCGGGGGTGGCGTCGCTACTACGATGACCGTTTTGTCTTTTTCGGCCAATGCTTTCTTCTGGTTGGCAACTGCCAGTGTTTCAAGTTTTGCCAGCGCGGAATGTGCATCTATCTTGTCAGACTTTATTTTCTGAAACGCTACAACAAGATAATCGGTGTAGCGCATGTCGGCCAGACCAATGCCGTTAGCCACAGCTTTCTCATTCAGTTCCTTGATTTCCGGGGTTTCCGGTGGCCCGCCAAAGGTGATCATCCCACCGCCACCTTCGGGATTGATTGGAGTTTCGACAGTCTTGAGACGTGCCGGAATGCCGCCGAAGACGCCAGACAGTTGCTTTTGTGTCGTCAGATATAGAGCAAGTTCATAGGCGAGGCTGGCATATTTCGTTCCAGCACTGAGAGCGTACCCCTGAACATCTACCCCCGCTTTACCGCCGGGGAGCAGCACTGCCTGGCGTGATTTTTTGGTGGGGTTGCCCGGATCGAGTGAAATACTAACGGTGAAGCTGGGGCCAACGCTCAACGGTGATTTGCCAATCTCGTTCCCGATCATACCTTTGGCATCGAGATCGCCCCAGGCGGTCAGGAGGGCTTCGGCTTCTGGCGTGAGCAGGTGTGGCGCATTTGGGCTGACCGTTGTGTCGATCAGATTGCCGTTGAGAAGGGCAGCCAGCAATGCACGCCCAGACAATCCAGGGAATATTTCAATACCGGGTGTAGTCACCTTTCCGCTGGAATCTTTTACCGTGAGCTTCTGCGCGGCATCCAGCAGATCACTCAGTGTCCATTTATCAGTTGGATAGGCAACTCCAGCGCGATCAAATGCCTCGGCGTCATAAGTCAGCACAAGCGGACTGATGCCAGATGGCAGCGCCCAAAAGCCGTTGTCCCACTGGAAGGCTTTCCACGCAGAGGCATGAAAATCGGACTCGTTGATATTCTTATCGCTGCGGATAACAGGATTCAGATCGAGGAAATAGCCCGCGTTCGTTGCTTCTGGCGAGAGAATATCGGAATCGACATAGACCAAATCGCCCATCGCCGCGTACTTTTTGAGTTCGTCGAGGTGCTTATCAATATTGTTGGCGGCGGGTGTAATTGATTGCACGCCGGATACGACACGTACCTTGACGCCGGGGTGAGCATCCTCGAAGGCTTTCAGAATCTCTTCCCGGTACATTTCCTTCTGAAAGTCCGGCACAGCCACCGTGATCGTCGTTGTATTCTGCTGCTGTGCGCGCAGGCTGCTGAATGGTATCGTCACCAGCACCAGAGAAAGTAACAATAAGAGTGAGCGCTTTCGCATAACCTTTAACCTTTACATAGTCGGGTGTATGCTGATTTTTATATTGCTTTGTGAATAACTTGTGAAGGCGGCTATGCGATAATCTTCATAAGTTCTCCATAATTGGATGCTATGATGCGCGGACAGCGCAACCCGACGGAGCAGAATGTGGGCTATCGAATCCTTGTCATTGATGACGACAAAAATTTAACCCGATCCGTTCGTTCCTATCTGGAACAGGAAGGGATGAAAACCTTCGCCAGCTATGACGGCGAGGATGCTATGTGGCAGATTCGTAGCGAACGCCCCGACCTGATTGTGCTTGATATATCCCTGCCCAGGCGTGACGGATGGAGCATCCTGCAACAGGTGCGCAACGACCCGAACTTGTCCAAATTGGGTGTATTGGTGTTGACCGCACGTATCGAAGACACTGACATATTGATGGGGCTGAATAACGGCGCAGATGACTATATGACGAAGCCATTCAACCCGCTGGAAGTCGTGGCGAGGGTGCGCGCGATTTTGCGCCGTGCGTCTGGTGCGTTGGAACTTTCCCAGATCATCGAAGTTAACGGCCTGCGGATGGATATTGATTTGCGCATCGTGACGATAGAGGGGCGTACCATCGACCTGACCCCTACCGAATTTATGTTGCTCAAAGCCCTCATGCAAAATCCCAATCATGTCTTCACGCGCTCCGAACTGATCGAGTTGGCGCTCGGCTATTTCTATGAATCAATGGAACGCACCCTGGACGCACACGTCAAAAACATCCGCAAAAAGATTGAACAAAATCCCGCCGACCCGAAGTATATTGAAACAGTGTATGGGGTTGGCTATCGCCTTCGTGAGGAGCGCCTGTGAACATCATGAACCGCTTGTGGGTACGTCTGACTGTTGCTTTTATCGTCGTGACTCAATTGTCGATTGTTGTGGTTGCCATCCTCGCCAGCGGACAAATCAGCGGTGTATTTCGGAGCTATGTCATTCAGCGGAATATCGCCCTGCTGGGAGATTCGGTCAGAGGGGTGGGCGGGGAAACAGCAGCAGGTGGTGTTGGGCTATTTGATCAAGCCATTCACACAGAACCAGCGCCAGCGTTTATGGAACCTTTCTCAATTTTCATCCTGGCCGATTCCAAAGGCAAAATCCTGTACGCCCCCGATCAGACGCGCGTCAATGATGTATTGACAACCACCGAGCGCACCGCCGCTATCCCGATTGTGGGTGTTCAGCCAATGCCAGCAAGCCGGATAGCCGTCAAGTGGTCGCTCCCTGCCGATGATGTCGCATACGTTGTCCCGCCCGAAGATAACACGATCAATTTCTTTGCGAGCAGCCCGGAACACGACTTTCTTACCCAATTGAATAGCGTTCTGATCGTGGCGGCAATTGTCGTTGGGATTATCGGCGCGATCATCGGATTTTTCATCAACCGGATGCTGGTCGCGCCGCTGGCTTCGCTGGCAGAGGCTGCACGCGCTTTTGCTGCACACGATTGGAGCAAGCGCATCACCCTGAAAGGGCCGGGGGAAATCACCTCCGTAGCAGCGGCGTTCAATGAAATGGCAGACGAACTCACGCGCGCCGAGACGGTGCGCCGCAACATGATCGCGGATATTGCCCACGAATTGCGTACTCCACTGGCGGTGATGCAATGTAACTTGCGCGGTCTGCTGGATGGACTGTACACCATTACTCACTCGGAGATCGGCATTCTCTACGATGAGACGCGCCTGTTGAGCCGCTTGGTGGGCGATCTCCACGATCTGGCGCTGGCGGACGCGGGTAAACTGAATTTGCATTTCTCGTCGGTTTCGCTGGATAAGATGCTGCAATCATTAGTTCACAGCTTCACGGCATTCGCGGAAAATAATCAGATTGCGCTGGATACCCGGAACACCTTACCGCCTGTGCGCGCCGACGCAGATCGCGTTATGCAGATTTTGCGGAATATGATCACCAACGCGCTACGGCATACCCCGGAAGGCTCGATCCGCGTTTCGGCACAATCGCAGAAAGATGGCGTGTTGATCGAGGTGATCGACACGGGCGAAGGCATCCCCAAAGAAGACCTGCCGCACGTTTTTGATCGCTTCTATCGGGGCGACAAATCCAGAGCGCGCAGCAGCGGCGGCAGCGGATTAGGGCTGGCGATCACGAAGGCGCTGGTCGAAGCGATGCACGGTATGATCGGGGTAGAAAGTACGATTGGGAAAGGGACACGATTCTGGTTCACGCTCCCCTTTGCGAAGGAAAGCGGCGCGGATTAAGAGTGTGGGAAGGGTAAATCTGCCGAAGCTATAGCCAAGCGTCACGCTTTTAAGAAAATGTTAAACAGTGAAGGAAACTCAATATGTTCTCCTTGTGAGCAGTTATGGTTACTTGTTTCGCGCTTTATCTGCCATCACGGTCTTATACTAGATATTGCGCTCATAATAAGTAGAAAATTCACCATAACGTTCATCATCGACCACACTCTTAACCTTTTTGAATCCCTGGGCTTGCAGCCAATCTTCCAGTTGAGCGTGTTCATCAAGTTCTTTCCTGTTCCTCGGACGGCCTAAATTGACTTTTTGATCGCCGAAATAAGCATAATAGTGATTCATAGTCGAAGAAATCTGTAATGTTGGAATCGGCATATCACCGAATGCGTTGAGCAGACGTTGCAGCAAGGTAAGTTCATCGTCTGCGGTTAACGGGCGCTCTAGCATCGTTGTGTTCGACTCCTGTTGGGCAATCTTAAACCCACGCTGGAGCAGAAATTCCGTGAGCCTTTGCGCTCTCTCAAGCATCTCTGCTTCGATCTTTACCCCTGATGCTAAAGGTAAAACGCGCATCCGGGTTCCTTGTGCATCAGCCATAGTGAGCATTATGCTACCGCTTATGTATGTTTCACCCGTGCGTACATTCGTATATTCTTGTGGTAGTTTCACAACCATAGTGAGGCGTACCGGACGGTAATAGTTTAGCTCTTGTTCGACAACTTCTTCCCAGGCCATTTTATGCTTCCTTACGTTGAAATGATACGGAAGTGAATAAAGTGGTGCAAGTTGAGATAGTAACGAGAACCCCGGAGACATAGCCGATCTCCGGGGTTCGATTTACCGCCCATTTCGCACACCAATACGTTTAAATCCGAGGTTCAATCTTATACCACAGTGTTTTGCTATTAAACTACCAGCCCACGAGGCGGGCAGGGCAAGAATTGCACTTGCATCCCGTGATAACCCGACCTGGATGTTCGACCTGGTGTTCGGCGGTGAATGCGGAAGCTGGAGCAATAACTTCAAGTTGGGGTGATCCGGGCGCTGCCTCTGCCATTGGGCTACCCCGCCATGCAGTTTCATCAGGTGGCGGGGGCAGGATTCGAACCTGCACTGTGGCACTGGATCATCAGCCTAAGTCTGAGCTTTAGCTTGCACTCCGTTGCCCATTATAGATTGCCCTGCTAAACCCTACAAGTCTGTAACGTTCTGCTTTTTCCAAAAACTCACGTTAAATCACGCCCCAAACAAATAGCCGAAAACCGCATCCCCTACCTTCACGTCATCTACTTCGATGTTATTGGCTTCTTCACGTGCGAACTTCACCGCCTGTTGCAATTTTTCTACACGGCTGACCAGTTCATTGATACTCTGCGCCGGTAGCGCACCGGAAAACTTCACGGTGCGCCAATAACCGACCACAACATCTTCGTAATACACTTCTACTTGTGCCGGGTGTTTATCCGTCGCTTCGGCTTTGACGTGATTGCGCGGGATTTTCTTGGTACGCACCGTCTGCACGGTTTCGGTAGCATAAGCGTCGGCAGATGCGTCGAATGTCCACGTTTCGGAGCTATCCAGAATCGGCAACTTGCGGACGAACGTCAACAGATCAACCAGTTGTTTTTCGAGGAACAGCAGGTAAGTAATCGGTACTTTGGGAATCAGCACGCGCCCATCTACCACAACATCGGCTTTGGCGTTGCAGTTCGCCCAATCCTTTGTCGCGGTGACATCGAACAACCGCGTCAGAATTTCGCCTGTGCGCCGCACAATCTCATCTGATTTGACCTGTACTTTTGTTGCTTCCGGGGGTAACTGTTCACCCTCTTCATCCTTCGGGCGATAGGTGCGCGAAATGCCCGCGAGGAGAGTTGTCTTTTGCAGCGCGTGATGCGCTTCTGTCAATTCCTGAAAGGAACGGCTTTTCACGCTTTTCTCGATAGCAACAATCTGGTTCAGACGCGGCATGATAAAATTCCCTTAAAGCTAATTTGTAATAAGTCTAAAGGATACAACAGAAGTCGTAAAGCGTCGGTTTATCACGGTATTTTTATTTCTTAACGTTCATCTGGCAATGATCGGGTGGTTCAGGTAAGATTGAAACGCATTAAAGGAGCCGATTTTTCGATTATGCCGGAAGAAGAAATACGCACCAAAGCAGTCGATGATCTGCTCAAAGCCGTATATGAACTTCAACAGCAGGTTGCACCCGAAGCTGTTCCGACGACTTCGCTGGCAAAGACGCTCAATATCAGCGCTGCATCTGTCACCGATATGATCAAGAGGCTGGCAGACCCCGGCGACGATAGCGAACCATTGCTCTCCCATAAGCCCTATCATGGGGTGACGCTGACACCACGCGGTGAAAAAATTGCGCTGGAAGTCATTCGCCATCATCGCCTGATTGAACTCTATCTGGTGGAAAAACTCGGCTATGCCTGGGATGAAGTTCACGCCGAAGCAGAGCGGCTCGAACACGTTATTTCCGAAAAACTCGAAGCGCGTATGGCTGCTGCACTCGGTAATCCAACCTTCGACCCACACGGCGACCCGATCCCGGCGCTGGATGGCTCAATTCCAGATGCTCATTTGACGTTGCTTGCGGAACTCCAAATCGGGCAAAGCGGCACAGTCAGCCGTATCACCGATCAATCTGGCGAAGCTCTGCGCTATCTATCGGAACTTGGGCTTGTCCCCGGCGCGCGTGTCGGCGTGAAATCGCGCAGTCCGCTAGGAGATATGTTGACGATCAGCGTCAGCGATACCCAGCATACCATCAGTAAATCAGTGGCACGCATGGTCCTGGTCGAATCCTGATTGAGATAAATTGCACAATCTGAATCACCAGTTGTTTGCAACCACAAAAAATCGTGCGTACAATATGCCGAACTTCACCTGAGCCGCATAGGGATACGCATGACCGAAGCCGCACTACCCACACCAGAAGTGAAATCTCATGCCAAAACTGGCGAACTTTTTGCTGGTGTTCGTTCCGTGCTGTATTTCGGCATCGCTATTCTGATCCTTGTGCTGTTCTGGGAGGGTATGAAAGCCCTTTTCAACATCACCGATTACAACCTGCCGCACACCTGGGAAATCATCGGGGCGTTGTTCCAGCCTGCCCGCGTGAATGGTCCATTACTTGGTGAAGTCCTGCTCAAAGGGGCGTTATTCACCTGGGGCGAGGCGGCACTCGGTTTCACAATCGGTAGCCTGTTTGGATTACTGCTGGCGATTATATTTTCGCAATCTGGCCTGTTGCAACGCGGATTGATGCCTTTTGTCGTTGCCTCGCAGACAATTCCGATTCTCGCTGTTGCGCCGATGGTCGTCATCGGCTTGAGCAATCTGGGGATGGCGCGGTGGGTGTCGGTTTCGATCATCTCTGCCTATCTCTCATTTTTCCCGGTGACCATCAACGCCCTGCGTGGTCTGACCAGCGTCCCGACAACAGCGCGCGAACTTTTTTCCAGCTATGCCGCGCACAAGGCCCAGACATTACAGATGCTCAGTTTGCCGAATGCGCTTCCCTATGTATTTACAGCGCTCAAGATTAGCGCTACCGCCAGCGTTGTTGGCGCGATCATTGGCGAACTGCCGAGCGGCATTCCCGATGGACTTGGCGCGGCAATCCTGAACTTTAATCAGTATTACAACTCTGCACCGCCTAATCTGTGGGCAACTATCCTTGTTGCGGCGGCGCTGGGAATCGTTTTCTACGGCCTCGTTGCGATTGCCGAACGTCTGGTGATCCGCTGGACGCCGCCGGATCGTTCAAAGGCTTGATGATGGCTGATACCCCTATCGTTTCGATTAAAAATGTAGACAAGCGTTTCCGCGCGCAGACAGGCGGATCGACGACTGCATTGCAAAATGTCAATCTGGATATTCTCCCCGGCGAATTTATCTCCCTGATTGGGCCTTCAGGCTGTGGTAAATCTACCCTGTTGCGCTTGATTGGCGACCTGCTGGAACCAACAACAGGCGAAGTCACGGTCAACGGCAAAACGGCACATCAGGCGCGGCTGGATCGGGAATATGGCATGGTCTTTCAGGCTGCAACGCTGCTCGATTGGCGTAGCGTCCTGCGCAATGTCGAACTGCCGCTGGAAGTGATGAACACCGCCGCGCATATCCGCACCCAACGCGCCCGCGAAATGCTTAAACTGGTGGAACTCAGCGAATTTGAGAATCACTATCCCTGGCAGCTTTCCGGCGGGATGCAACAGCGCGTTGCTATTGCGCGGGCGCTCTCGTTCCAGCCCTCGATCCTGTTGATGGATGAACCGTTCGGCGCATTGGACGAGATGACCCGTGACCGCCTCAACAACGAGTTGCTGGATATTTGGGCAAAGACGCAAAAGACGGTTGTCTTTGTCACGCACAGCATACAGGAAGCGGTGTATCTGAGTACGCGCGTAATCGTCATGTCGGCGCGTCCGGGACGGATCAGCCATGTTATCCCGATTGATCTGCCACAGCCACGCGGCGCAGAAGTGCGCGACACCGAAGCATTCTTTCATCATGTCACGAAAGTACGCGAAGCTCTGCGAGGCGCGGAATGACCACCGCAACGCTCCATCGACCTGAGCAGGAAGAAGTCAGCGAGGCACAGGCAGGCCACGCCCGCGATTATGGCGCGGTGATCGTCCTGTTCCTGACACTGGTTTTCTATCATGTGGTTGATATTGCGCTGCGGGAAAATTCGCAAATCGGGCTGGCGTTTCGCAATGCCTATCTGCGGCGCGTCCTATGGGTGTTGCTGGCGGTAACGGCTGGATCGCTGATCTATGGCAGGCTGTTTGCTGATCGTGATTGGCGCAAGAAAAAAAATGACAAGTCGCCGACGTCTTTGCAAATTATCAGTTATGTGAGCGCTGTGCTGCTCGGTCTGTTTATTCTGAATGTTGGCTTGTTTGTTTTCTTCGGCGGGACATTGATCACCGAAGCGCCACTGACAATTGTTTTGGCGGTTGGTGCAGCGGTTGGTGCAATTGTCCTCTCTGCGCCCTGGGAACGCGGCACGCTTTGGCTGCAAACGTTCCGGCAAATCGCGCCCGCGCTGATCATCGTCGTGGCGGTGATTATCGCTTGGGAAGTGTTGATTCAAGTCTTTGAAGTGAAGCAATTCCTGTTACCGAAACCAAGCATCATTGCGCAGACACTGGGGGAAGCCTTCCCGGATTTGATTTCTAAAAGCTGGGTTACCTTCCAGAATGCACTTTGGGGATATGCGATTGGTTGCGCGCTCGGCATTCTGATCGGGCTGGCCTCGGCACGTTTTCGGGCATTCAGCAAAGCAATCCTGCCGTTCGCAGTAGCTGCAAACTCCATCCCGTTGATCGCCTTCGCGCCGATTATGGGGTTCTGGTTCGGGGTACTCAATCCAGCTTCCAAGATTGCAGTAGTGGCTGTGGTTGCATTCTTCCCCTGCATGATTAATACGGTGAAAGGGCTGCTTTCGGCGGATCAGGGGGCGCTGGAATTGATGCGTTCGCTTGCCGTCCCGGAGCTATCAACGTTCCGTAAGGTGCGTTTTCCGGCTGCCCTTCCCTATATTTTCAATGGCCTCAAGTTCTGTACAACGTGGTGTGTGATCACTGCGCTGGTGGCGGAATTTTTCGGCGGTTCAACGCTCGGCATTGGTTACTATATTCGTAACAAGCCGACGGCGTTTGATTTCCCGGCGACGTGGGCAGCGATTATTGTGGTTTCGCTGCTTGGCGTCCTTTTCTATCTTGTCGTCTCTCTGGTCGAGCGCGTTATCATGCCCTGGCATGTTGCGTTTCGCCAGCAGACTAAATAGTCCTGTTCAGGTTATGGGGATTTGAATATGTATAAGCGTTTCAAACTGTCTCTGCTCGTTGCTATTGCGCTGTTGCTGACGGTTGCCACCGCTCCCGCACGCGCACAGGATGCCAAACTGACTCCCGTTCGTCTGCAACTCAAGTGGGTGGCGCAGGCGCAGTTCGCTGGCTACTACGTAGCGAAGGAAAAAGGATATTACAAGCAGGTTGGGCTGGATGTAACAATCATCCCCGGCGGCCCGGATATTACTCCATTGCAGGTATTGGCGGGCAACGGTGCGGAATTTGCACTGGCGTGGATGCCAGACGGCCTGGCGGCACGTGACAAGGGCGCTGATCCGGTCAACATCGGACAGGTTTATACCCGTTCCGGGATGCGTGAGATTAGCTGGAAAGACAGCAATATCAAGACGGTCAAGGATTTCAAAGGCAAGAAGGTTGGCGTCTGGTGTTGCGGTAACCAGTACGAACTGTATGCGGCGCTGGTCAAGAACAGCATGTCCCCGGACAATGCCGACGATCTGACCATCGTCAATCAGCCGTTTGATATGAACCTGTTCCTGAATCGTGAAGTCGATGCTGCTGCTGCCATGACCTATAACGAACTGGCACAGGTTCTGGAAACCAAAAACCCCAAGACAGGCAAGCTGTACACACTCGATGATCTGAATGTGATCAGCTTCGCGGACGAAGGTACAGACATGCTCCAGGATGGTATCTACGCCTCGGCAGCATGGCTTGCCAAAGAAGGCAACGAAGATATTGCTGTCAAGTTCCTCGCTGCATCCTACGCAGGTTGGGCGGCTGCACGTGATGACAATGCTGGCGCAGTGGACATCGTTCTCAAGAACGGAACGACGCTCGGCAAGGGTCACCAGACATGGCAGATGAACGAAGTTTCCAAGCTGATTTGGCCTGCGCCGAAGGGTGTTGGTCTGATGGATGCCGATGCGTTCAAGCGTACCGCCGACATTTCGCTCAAGTATAAGGTCATCAGCAAAGACCCGGACAAGGGCGCATATCGTACCGACCTGACCGAAAAGGCACACAAACTGCTTGCTGCTGATCCGTTCAAGGTGGATACGATTGGCGATAAGTGGAAGGCTGTCACCGTCGAGATCGTCGAAGGCGGAAAGTAGTTCGTATCATAAACCAGCGGGCAAATAGAAGCCGCGCTGATCTGCCCCTGCGATGTTGTTTTACGCAGGGGCAAATATCTGGAATGTTAGTGGTTCTACGTTCTCAAGGCAATTGATTCAGCACATCCGTCATCGCCTGGCATGACGGGCTTGTGGAAGCTGCTACACGTGGCGAAACATTGTTCCATGCACCGCCAATCCCGGAATGTCTCATCGTATAACCTCTATCCGGGGTACGGCAGCGGTCTCCTTGCGTGGCAAGATAAATCGCCATTAGCGCTGAGATGCGCGGGGCCGCGAATGACGTACCCTGACGAGGAACACCATTGAATTTCAGGTCACCAGGCGCGATTACATCGCCGCGATTTGACCAGCCAGCTATCCTCCCCTTACACGTCAGAAAAGCATCTTCATCGCAAGCGCTTACGGACAACACTCCATTCCATAAAGCCGGAATCGTTGGAAACGGCCAATTCCCATTATTCCCCGCAGCAGCGACCAGAGAAACAGTTCTTGAGAGGTTTTCCAGCCTGCATAGATCGCCAATCAGGGAATATTGCTCATTGGGGGACTGGAAAGATTGGCAGTTTATTTCCGACTTTTGCAGGGATAGATTAATATTCTGCATCTCTCTGGAAATTTGTGAAGCGAGCAGAGCATTGACCACATTCTGGAATTCCTGAAGGGCAGGATCAGCACTTGATGCTCGCTCAAAGGCATTTTCATATTCGTTGAGCAAAGGAACCAGGGAGCAGGGTAAAAAGCTGAAACTCATGTTCACAACAATAAAGCGATCCCGCTCCTGGTTTCTTGCGTCAGCAACCATGCGTTGCAATTCGTTTACCAGAACGGTTGTGTCGAAATTCTTTACATCCTGCCATTTGATCGTAATTTCGGCTGCATTTTGGAGCATCCGTTTTGAAGCCGGTTCAGAAAGAATCATGTTGATTCCTTGCAGAACGGCCTGTCCATGATAAGGGCCGTGTCCCGCCCGTTCGATGCTTCTGTCCGTCCCATCGAAAGGTACGGCACAAAGTTTGTCATTGTTTATCTTGAGATAGTCACCGTAATATTGCTGGATGCACCTGTCCTCGTTGAAGCGGGCAACGTTGCCTTCTTTGTCCATTAAAGGTGCAACTATCCCGCTATTCACCTTGCCACTGATTAAAGTACAAGGTGCGTTGTCCGGGAGTTTAGTTCTGTTTTCTTTTTCTCTGATTTCTGCAAAATCATCGAGGACGATGATCGTTACTCCCGGTGATGCTGCGCTTGTGGTGCGAACATTAAACAAGACGCATATTGGAAGAACGACAATCAAAATCAGTCTGAACCAGAGTTTATTGTGACGCATAATAATCTCCATTTCCGGGTTAATCACACTCAAGTGCATGAATTGCCAGGGTTTTCCGCATTTTCTCGACAATTTCGCGGTTTTCGATCAGGGTGGCTTGCCACAATGCCTCGCAGAGCAGCTTTTTGGCGGCAGATGGATCGCCTGATTGTGCCAGCAAATTACCGAGTGTCTCGCTAATGCGGCTGATAAGACTGAAGCTATTGAGGGTTTTGGCAATTTCCAGTGCCTGGTTCGCCTTTGCTCTTGCTTCTTCGAGATGAGTGCCGCCCTGTTTGCCGAGAGCTATTGACAGATTGTTCAGCGGGTGAAACCACGCTTCCCTGTGTTGCAGAGTTCCGCGCAAATCCAGTTGGCGTTGATACGATGCCGCCGCTACCTCATAGTTTTCCCGCACGAGCGCAACGTAACCGCGCGCTCCTTCCAGTTGTGCCTCGCTTTCTGTACCTTTCAGGTTATGGTCAAGAATCAGGTTTTCTGCCTTTGCCAACGCTATCGTCGGATCGAGGTCTGGCAATTCGGATTGCGCCGAACCTGCCAGTGTCAGCAGTCGAATCTCCCGTTTGGGATTTTCAAGTTTTGCGGTAACTTCCGCCGCACGCAGGTAATCATTACCTGCCAGCGCGTATTGCCGTTCGTCAACGTACAGGTTGCCACGTTTACCCAGCAGTTTTTGCAGCAGATTTCGATCTTCGCCTTTCTCGTCAACCAACTGGATTGCTTTATCCAGCATTGTTTTCAATATCGGCGTGCTGCCCCGCATATCCAGAAAGCCATCCAGCGCCAATGATTGCACCTGCTGTAACAAACCGTCGGTCTCATTGGCTTTATAGGCCACAATCGCTGGATATAGTGGAAGGAATTGCTGGAGCATCTGGTGTGCAAAGCGGATAGTGTGATCCTGTTGCTGTAAAATTTCACAGTCGATTCCAGCATTCAGGAATCTCTCTCCACCAATACAGGCAGAGGCATCCTGTTCGGGAAGTTCGGTGACCGTCCCGCCACGCTGCTCGTTCGGGTCGATTTCCATCTCAAGCGCCAGCTTCGCCAACCCGTTGATCAGTTGCAACGCATCGGGTTTTGACCATCCTGCATATGCTGGATTATCAATTATTTTGGTTGCAAGGAGTGCGCCGATAAACTCAAAAAACAGCATATCGCGTGTATCTGGCAATACATTTTTCGAGGCGAATAGCTCGATGATAACGGTCAACAGATAAGGGTTCTGGCTGATTTGCATCACCCCTTTTCCATCCTGCAACACGGTTTGGCGTGCCAGCTTTTGTTCTTTGGGCATCGAGATTTCAACGCCGCGAGACCAAAATTCGTCCGTTTTCCCCGCTTCTGCGAAGGTATCCCATGCCTGCAATAACAGGTCGCTTCCCTTCAATTCCTTCTCCCAAAGCATCTTCTGCTGGTCAGAATTCAGGGCTGGCGTGACAGAACTGCCAATAAAATGATATTTCTGGATCACATGCTGAATCTGATGCGGGGTCAAGGCTCTCAGGCTGATAAAGCGAAAGCGTCCTGCATCTGCAAGGTCTGGCGGGTTGAATTCATCCCGACGGCAACTGATGACAAGATAACGTTTATCCTTGATAAACCGTCGAAATTCCTGAATGGCCTGGTCGTCTACTCCTCGCCGCATTTCATTCAGGGCGTCGCACAGGAAAATAATCCGATTCGTCGTCAGCAAACTATCCGAATAAGGAGCCAACCGGGGGGAATACCTTGCAATCTCCTGTTGCACAAATTGATTGAATGGCATTGGCGGCTGATAGGATGCCAGAGAAATAAATACGGGAATGCGTGCATCCGTCCGATGTTCCAGATCAATCGCATAGTCCAGCGCAAGACGCCGTAACGTTAGAGATTTTCCAGCCCCCGGCCCGCCAAGCAGGATGATCCGATCAAACTGTCGAACCGCTGCACGCGCGCCCTGGATAGTGCGCGGCTTGCGTATCCCGCCTTTGGTGTCCTGCCCTTTTTCCGTGAAAGCCTGGTTGAAGTCTGACCACTTCCTGATTTTCGGGCGGAATTCCGCGCTGTCGGTAGTCTCGTCGTCTCTGGTGAGATCATCTACAACGCCATCCAGATCGACATACATCTTTTCAAATTTGCCAAATGCCGCATGGAGTGCATTGGCATATTCAACTTCGACCTCACGCGGCGGGAGCGATACAGATGTAAATGTATTCAGATCAAGCCGGAACGGATCACTGGCATTCTCAACATCCCATTGTAATTCCTTGAACGCCCGATCCAGCATGAACGCAGCATAGAGATAGGAAATAACCTGCTCCCGTTTCCCTTTATAACTCTCGCGCCGCGCATAGACCAACCCCACCGCACAGGCTGCCAGCCACCAAACGGCCTGATAGTGATCGGTGGCGTTGGCCGGGGCAGACTGGATAAGCTGGTCTACCTGTCTGCGTAATGGCTCAACAATGATCCATGTTCCAAAGGCCGGGTCTGCTGGTCTGTCTTTCGGCACAATTTCTGCGCTAATCTTCGTCAGGACATCATTCCAGCATTTCCAATCCTGTGAGTCAAGCCGCCGGATCAGGATATCCAGTTCAAGATGAGCCAAATCGTAAAAGAGCAGGCTATCGGGATTATCCTCGGAACGCGCGAGGTCAATGATCCAGGGTGTTTGTGTAACATCCTTCTGGTGGCAAACCAGATTGCCCCCGTGCAGGTCGCCGTGCAGCCTGCCGACTGGTCCGAGCAATTGATGTCGGGTTTGCCATAATTCTGGATGGCGCACATAGGCTACCGGGTTGGGCAACAGACCACGAATCCCCTGTGAGGTAAAAAATTGTGGATTATCCAGGCCGCCAATTGGAAGGTGTAATACTTCATCCAGACGGCCTTTATGATAAGTGCCGCGATCAAGTGTTTCGATCAGCCAGTCATACGGCGTGTGGCTTGAATTTCCCAGATGCGGCCCCGGTGGATTCCAGACATTGAGGATATTTGCGCAGAGTTGCTCATTTACCCGGCTCAGTTTGTCTGGTGCGAGTTCTCCTTCGGTCAGCAGACGGGCGAATGTTTTGATGTGCAGCGTAGAGCGCGCGGCAGGGGCAAGGATGACCGCTTTTCGTTGCGCCTTCTCGTCCCCGAACCAGTGAATTAGTTCCGGGCAAAATTCCTCAATGCCGCGTCGCGCCCTCATGTGTCGCTCGATTTCTTCCTGAATGAGGAGGGAGCGATCTATCTTGATGAAATTCGGGCCACTATGCGGCTGGAGTGGGCGGCTGTTGAACTCTACATTTGCCACGAAAACAGAAGCGCTGGATTTCCCTTCATCCAGCCTGTCCAGAACGACTATCTTCCTGGCATCACATAAGCGGAGTAAGGCGTCGTCTTCAGCCGTCAAATCGACATGATCCGCAACCAACTCACAAGAAGTCATTTGTTAGCCCTCTTTAACGGAGAAGCACAGTTGGACGTATCTATTATAAATAAAATTCTAACAATTGTATGGATCAAAAGTACGAATCCAGAAAATGAAATTTTATTAGGAACGCTCCAGGATTCGGGCAGATCAATAATTTGGCAAACAAAGAGGCGGTGCGATCTCCGTCTCTTTTCCGAATTTTTATCCGATCAGGTTATTTACAGGATCACTGGCACAAGCCATTAAAGTGAGAATTGTGCCACGTGCGGGAAACATCCGAGGCACTTATTGTTTCACATTCAACAGCAGCAGTTGCTATTTGGGTTTGACCAACAGCTTGACGCCGACGACTTCCACTTCCTTCTGATCAATGTAGAGTTTGGAAAGTTTACGCATGGCGAATGGCGTCACCTTCCGCAATAGAAGCAAATCTGCCAATGCGTTGTTCAATTCTTCCGGCGAAGAATAGCAGGTGAGCAGGAACCAGGAATCCTTGCCGCTGGCTGGTATCCGTGACACCCGGCTTTGTCTGGGGTCAACCGTAAGTTCGCCCTTGCCGCTCCACAGCGCAACGATATGAGCGTTCAGCAGTTGCGCCAGACTGGGACGCCCTGCGTACTGCTCGTCGCCCCACATGCGCTCGTGTAGCTGAACAATTTCCAGAAATGCCGGATTATTATTCATTCATCCAAAACCGTCTTTATGAAACACTGACCAGAATTGTAGGGCGAAGCGGGAGAAACGGCAACTGTTATCTGTCCTGCTACGGTGCTAACCGGGGTAAATACTTTGCCATCAGTTCGGGAAGTTCGGCATTCTCTGGCGCAACGTAGCTATCCAGCAGGCAAAACGGGATGGCGTCCTCTGCATTCCGAAAAACGTATGTACGCACCTTCGCAGAGAGATCAAGTTCTTTCAGGAAATAGGTTTTCTTTTCTCCTTCAGGATCAAGCCCAACCACATCAGCACGCGGGTGATGTTCCCAGCGATCCTGCATATAATCCCACGCTTTGCGCCCAACGAACGCGCCGCCACGTTCGCCCACCATCAACCCCGGCACAATCCACCGAATCGGCGGGGACAGGGTAGGAATGGCATAGCGCAGCAAGAATTCTCCTTGCGCAAACGTTTCGCCAGACGGGATTAAATCGCCGAGTGCCAGTGAATAGCGATCACCTTCTTTGAAAATCGTACCCGTGATTGGATCGTTGATGTATTCGGGATCGGGAAATTTGGGCAAGTTGTTCTTTCTCTCAATTTTCAGGGTAAAACGTCACGGACACAACGGAAACCAGTATGGATGTCTTCTCTATCCGGTTCTCTGGAAGATCTATACGCTGTCCGCATAAAATCCAACGCATAATTTGCCGAACTACCACGTAAAACACGTTTTTTTTGCCCTATTATGCTATCCCTTCCATCTTCATTAAATGGATAAGGAAAATTTTCTGGATCATAAATGGTAGTTGTCCACTCTGAGATGTATCCTATCATGTCTAGTACACCTATCCAGCTTTGCCCCTCCAAATTACTCCCAACAGGGGCGATTTGACGATATTTTTTATCAACTATATAAACAGCTTTTTTGTAGTCAAATCGATCACCCCAAGGATAGATATGCGCGTCTCGTCCACGTGCTGTATATTCCCATTCTGCTTCGTTGGGCAATCGTGCATTGCGCCATGTCGCATAGGCCATAGCTTCGTACCATGTAATTCCAACTCGTGGCTGATTTGGCAGATCGCGGCCTTCATAATTAACTGGAATATGATTTGCTTTTTGGGCAGATAACCAGTCCCAACCAGCCTGAGTCCAGTAACGTTCAATTTTATATCCATTAACTTTAAGAAATTTTTGATATGCTGCATTAGTGACCGGAACTCTATCAATCCAAAATCCTTTTGACACTCTAATAGAGTGTTGCGGAGATTCATTTTTCAAAAAATCATGGTATAAAGACTCATTCTGGCGGCCATTCATTTGACGGAATGCTCTCTCTATTTCATCTTTTGTACTCCCCATCAAAAATTTTCCAGCAGGAACGTATATCATTTCGATACCATATTTATCTTTGCGACACGTACCAATCGCAGGTGTAATTGATACAGAAATTTTTGATATTCCCGGCTCAGTCACAACAATGGGATTAATCCAATGTTCCAACGATTTTTTCAACCGCATCATATCATTTCGGAAGTCAGGATCATCTCGAACGGATAATCCATGCTGGAAAGCCAGTGGTGCAAGCGTGGCGGGCAGTTGGCTTGATTTCGGCATTTGTGCGCCCATGACCAGCAGCGGAATTACCGGGATTTCCCGTTTCAGAGCGCTTTCAATTTCTACTCTTACAAAGTCGGCTTCATCGTCAAGGCGGCGTAAACCATCAGCATCTTTGATATTCAACCAACTTGGCCCGATGATCACCAATGCAACGGCACATTGTGCTACGTGCTTTTCCAAATGTTTTTTGAAGTTCACACCAGGCGGGATCGAATCTACATCCTTGAACACATCGCGCGGCTCAAGTGTACCAAGTGGTGGTGTCAAATAGTCATAGATGCGTCCAGCAATGACTTTGCTATCATCACGGCGATAGGAGATGAAAACTTTCGTCATAGTTCTTCGTTGCGTTGCTCAGTGAATCGGTTCAGTATGTTGAAGTGTAACATAAACCATGTTGGAAAATCATGTTAAACTCTGCCACTCAGCAATAATCAGGAAACCATATATGACAACACTCATTCTTTTCGATATTGACGGTACGCTTTTCTTTGGCAACGGTTGCGGACGTGCTGCGACCAAACTGGCAATGCAGGAAATTTTCGGGACGTTCGGCGGCGCGGAAAGTCATAGCTTCGGCGGCAAAACCGATTGGGCAACTCTGACCATGCTCCTGACGCCACACGGCTTCTCGGCGCAGCAAATCGAAGAAGCAATGCCCCACTATAACGAATCCATCGGCAGGCATTTGCAGGAAATTATCCATCAATACAAGCCACATGCTGCTCCCGGTGGATCAGAACTCGTGCAGGCAGTAGCGGCTCGCCCGGATATTCTGATGGGTGTCCTGACCGGGAACGTATCCAGCACCGCGCCGATCAAACTGGCATCTGTCGGCTATGATGTATCTCTATTCAAAATTGGGGCATATGGTTCGGAAGCACCGGAGCGTTATTTACTCCCCCCGATTGCGCTCCGACGTGCCGAAGACCATCTCAATCAAAAAATTAGCGACGTGGTGATTATCGGAGATACACCGGAAGATGTGACTTGCGCACGGAGCATCGGCGCACGCTGCATCGCTGTCGCTTCGGGTTATTCCAGAAAGGAAGCACTCGCGTCAGAAAGCCCCTTTGCCTTGCTGGATTCCCTCCGCGATACTGATACTGTATTGAAACTGTTGTTTGGATGAGGTTGTTTCGCGGTACAATTTAATATAAGCACAAAAATCATCGTCAAGCCAGAGTGAGCATGATATGCGTAAACTGATCATCGAAGATAAGCGCCACGTCCTGCCCTTTAACGAACCCGCGCGTGAATTGACCGTTTTAAACAAACCTTTGTGGCTGGCGCAACGTGACGCGCTTGCCCCCTATTGCAATGTAGAATTTACGATTCCGGCCTTCGAGAATATCCCCCGCGACAATGAAGAAAGCATTGTTTATCGAGATAATCTGTTTTTCGATGATGAATATATAAAGGAATTTTTGCGGGTTGCGAAGTCCACCGGGCGGGCGTGTCGTGCAGCGTTTTCTGCCGATGACCGCGCAATGATGACCTATGCCCATCCGCTGGCGCGAGGGTTTGAAGAAGGCTTTGATACGCGCAAGAACATCCCTTATTACATGGCAGACCTCTGGTATTTCCCCAGAGGTTATTCGCTGGAAATAACGCCTGTCGTGGTCGATTCCGGTGGCGCAGAACTCGGTTACTATTCCGTCCCCTCGTACATGAGCAATCGCGGCAACCTGACCCATTTCCTGACGAAGCGTTCGTTGCTTTCTATCGAAGGTTGGGTACACCTGTTTTATGCCAATGTCGTGATGGGGATTTTCTCGCTCGGTCACCGTTTCGAGGAAAAGCTCGAACACAGCAATTTCTATCGCCTGAAAATCCTGTGGAAAGCGCTTTTGGAGCAGAAGCAGATTCTTTCCTGCTCTGAATTGGTGCATGTCGGTGAAGGCAGCATCATTGACCCCACCGCAATCATTCAGGGACCAACATGGATTGGAAAAGATTGCACCATCGGGCCGGGAGCGACCATCGGTAACTGTTATATCGGGGATGGCGTCAACGTTGCGCAGGGCTGCAACGTCATGTTGAGTGTCATTGGGGACGGTTGTTTCCTGCCATTCCGTTCCTCACTGTTCATGACCGCCCTTATGCAAAACACCATCGTTGCACAAAATACGTGTTTGCAGATGTGCATGATTGGGCGCGATAGCTTCATCGGTGCAGGTACAACCTTCACCGACTTCAACCTGCTGCCGACGCCGCTCAAGGTAGAAGCTAGCGATGGAATGCTCGAACAAGTGCCACAGGTGGTTTTGGGTGGTTGCGTTGGGCATAATTGCCGCCTCGGTTCAGGCTTGGTGATTTACCCGGCGCGCATGATCGAATCTGATGTGGTGCTGTTTTCTACCCCGATGCGCCGCATTATCCGCAAGAACATCAGCTATGAAGAGAGCGATCACCACGAATTACGCCCGGAAATAGCCACATTGCACAGGCAGAAATATCCGCGTGCGGCAGGGTCGGAAGTAGATGAAGCCGCCTATCTGGAAGCGTGGTAAAAGTGACAGAGATACAGGCTGTATCGGATACATTCGCATTTATCATTCATCCGATTGATCCAAAGCGTGATGTCTCGCGCAAGTGGCCCTGGCTTGGCAAAATCCTCACCGAAGGGCAGGTGAATTTCTTCTCTGCCTATTTCCCTCCTGTTTATATGTGCGAAATCAAGGGGATACAAAGCGTTAGCACCGGGCGACAGACACGCGGCTGGTTCATCGCGTGTCCGTTCACGCCACAACGCATGATGCAGCTTCCGGTACACCGTGTCTACGACAAAATCGTCGCCTGTGGGCAGATGGCGGAACGACTCGGCGCACGGATGGTCGGGCTTGGTGCGTATACCTCGGTGGTGGGCGATGCTGGTCAAACCATCGCAGATCGGCTGGAAGTTCCAGTCACAACCGGCGATGGCTACACCGTTGTGATTGCGGTGGAAGCGGTACGCAAGGCTGCCCATGTAATGGATATTCCACTGCATGAAGCAACTGCCGCTGTTGTTGGCGCAACGGGTGCAATCGGGAGCGTCTGCGCGCAAATCCTCGCGGATGATGTAGCAGAGTTGATCCTCATCGGGCGACGTGATGACGCCGTGCAGGAAGTGCGTGAAAAGTGCGAAGGCAAACGCGCAACTGTCCGCGCAGGCACAGATATGAACATGATTTATGAGGCCGATCTGGTCTTGACTGTCACAAGTGCAACTCATTCCGTCATTTACCCGGAACACCTCAAACCCGGCGCTGTTGTCTGTGACGTTGCACGTCCGCGCGATGTCTCGAAAAAGGTGGCAGAGGTACGCGACGATGTGTTGGTGATCGAAGGTGGTATGGTGGAAGTTCCCGGCCCGGTGGATTTCGGGATGAATTTCGGCTTCCCGCCCAAAATGGCGTTCGCGTGTATGGCGGAAACAATCGCACTTTCGCTCGAAGGGCGCTACGAAGATGCCAGTGTCGGCAACGACCTCACCATTGAGCATTGCCTGGAGATTGGCGAAATCTGCGCGCGGCACGGA
>CAYSOC010000008.1:5809-75952 GCA_964432445.1 uncultured Anaerolineaceae bacterium | reverse complement strand
TCCCCGCGTCTGGCTTCTTGCAGGAACATATGGCCGCGATGCCAGAGTTCAAAGATGAAACAATGCCGGAATTTACCATTCATGAATACTCGCCGCTGCTGGATTCCTCCAATATGACTCCTAATGACTGGGTGCAGATCGCGCAGGATATTGCCGAAAATTACGATAAGTACGATGGGTTCGTCGTTCTGCATGGTACAGATACAATGGCCTATACTGCTTCGGCGCTATCTTTTCTGCTCGAAAACCTCGGAAAGCCAGTGATCATCACGGGATCGCAAATTCCGCTGGTAGAGCTTCGCAACGATGCGCGCGCTCATCTGATTGATTCGCTGCTGATTGCCAGCCGATACGCGATCCCGGAAGTATGTTTGTACTTCAACAACAAACTGCTTCGCGGAAATAGAACCAAGAAAATCAGCGCCAGTGGTTTTGATGCGTTTGCCGCTCCTAACTATCCGCCACTGGCGACAGTAGGGGTAGAAATCATCCTTGATCGGGATCATCTATCACCGCTACCTTGTTACGACTTCGCCCTTTCCACTGTATTGACCCGCCCTCGTGTTGGGCAAATTACGCTTTTTCCGGGTATTTCGATAGATGTGATCCGAAATTTCCTGCAACCGCCCATTCAAGGGGTTATTCTTGAAACCTATGGGACAGGCAACGCTCCAGACAAAGATAAGGATTTTCTGGATGCGCTCAAAGAGGCTTCGGATCGCGGCGTGGTGATTGTCAGTTGCACCCAATGTATGACAGGTTCTGTCGATCTTGGTGCATATGCCACAGGAAACGCACTCCGTAACTGCGGTGTGATCAGCGGTGCAGATATGACCATTGAAGCCGCGCTCACTAAACTCTACTATTTATTCAGCCTGGGGCTGGAGCCAGACAAAGTACGAACGCTCATGCAGCAAAGCATACGCGGCGAATTGACCGAAGCCTCTCCTTAGCTTACGCACAACCGGAGCGAATCACATGGCAGAAACTACTCTTCATAATCTCAATTCGACACACTGGCAGATCGGAATTTTGCCTGCGACAGGAGCATCTATCGCATATGGGCGTATCTATCACAAACAACAGTGGTTCAATTTTTTCAGGCCAACCGCCGAAGCGGATTATGGAAACCCCAGCAATTGCGCCAGTTTCCCATTGATTCCCTATTCAAACCGGATTCGAGATCGACGTTTTCGTTTTCATGGCGAAACATTTGAACTGCGCCCCGGTAAACCCGATGGAACGGTGATGCACGGTGTCGGGCGCGACCTGCCCTGGCGCGTCGAAAACGTGGATAGTCACTATATTAGTCTGGCTTTGCATTCTTCGGATTACCCCGACCTCAATTTCCCGTTTCGGTTTTCGGGACGTCTGGAATATCGGGTTAAAGGTGCAAAATTCAGCATCGGCACGCGGATCACCAATGACGATTTGCGCCCCATGCCCGCCGGGTTTGGGCATCATCCATATTTTCAGCGCACGCTCACGAATGAAAATGATGAAATCGGGCTGGCGATTCCCTGCGATGAATACTTTGAACTGGATCAGGCCAGCTTGCCGATTGGCAGCCCGCATCCGATCCCGCCCCGGCTCGATTTTCGGAACTTGCGCCCACTTGGAGAGTTGACGCCAAACGACAACCTGACTACCCGTAAGCCCGATGAACCTGTACAATTTGTATATATGGAATCGGGACAGCAAATCCTCATGACAGCCGACCCGGTTTTCGCCAATCTGATTTTATATGCCCCTGCCGGGAAGCCTTTCTATGCGGTAGAGCCTGTGACAAATGCCAACGATGGCTTTAACCTGTATGCAAATGGGGTTCGCAATTCCGGCGTTTTTGAACTCGAACCTGGTCAATCGAAGAGCGGTACGATAACGTTCGAGGCCATCTAGCTATCGGTAGAATGATGGACTGAATGACCTTCTGATGCCTGAGTAATAAGCGGATGTTGGTGCATCAGACCAGCAAAGGCACGCGCTGCACTGGTGCGATAACCGCCTCGTGACCAGAGCAGGCCAACAGTGCGGCGCGGGGTCGGATGCAACAGGCGGATCGCGTGCAAATTCAGCGCGGTTTGGTCATTGAGCGCCAATGCAGGTAATACCGTTGCCAGCGGTGCGCGTTGCACTGCCGTCAATAAAGCGCCGACAGTATTCATTTCCAGACTGGCGCGATAGCAAATTTCCGCTTCGTTTGCCGCTGCATCCCATAATCGCCGCGTACAAAATGTAATCGGCAGTAATGCTAACGCTTGCCCTTCCAGCGCGGCAACTCCGATCATATCCCGATCTGCCAGTGGATGCGCTCTGGAGACAATCAGCACCAATTCTTCTTCAAACAACGATTCGCCCTCTATATCGTCATGTGTCACCGGGATAAATCCGATACCTGCATCCAGGTCGCCAGCGTGTAATCCCGTTTCGATTGCTCCGGCGGGAAGTTCCTCAACGCGCACCTGTATCGCGGGATAGGCTGCTGTAAACGCCGCGACAACCTGTGGCATCAGGTACGCATTTACAGTTTGCACCGTACCGATTCGCAACACGCCGCGTTGTAATCCATCCAATTCTGATAACGCCAGTTTTGCTGTTTCAACTTCATTCACAATACGCCGCGCATGATGTACCAGTACCTCGCCCGCATCCGTGAGGCGTATTTGTCGGTTGGCGCGATCCAGCAGAATCGTATCCAGTTCCTCTTCCAGTTTCTGGATTTGCTGTGAGAGCGCAGGTTGCGTGATAAACAATTTTTCCGCCGCGCGTGTGAAGTTATTCTCTTCTGCGATAGTTAGCAGATAACGGAGTTGCCGTAGTTCCATAAGTTTTGCTTATAAAGATGACAAGAGATCGCTATTGGACTTATAATCTTACCCGGTTTATCCTGACAACAACGTTTAATTTTGCTGATGGAATAAACCAGATATGAGCATCCCCGGATACACCTATGGCACGGTAGAAGCAGCGAAATCACCTGTCTCACCTACCGATTTTGACCTGTTGAAGCAAACCGTGTTATTCACTGACGATGATGTAAAAGCGCTGCGCATGGCGGGCGAAGTCCTAGCAGATCAAATTGAGGCGGTGCTGGATGTGTGGTATGGCTTTGTCGGCGGACATCCGCACCTTGCCGCCTATTTTTCGACACCTGGTGGCGCACTGATCCCGGAATATCTGGCGCGGGTGCGCGGACGCTTCGGGCAGTGGATTCTGGATACCTGCAATCGTTCCTATGATCAAGACTGGCTCAACTATGCGATGGAAATTGGATTGCGGCATGTCGTCAAAAAGAATCAAACCGATCAGGTTAATTCCGTCTCCCTGATTCCGCTACGCTACATGATCGGATTTATCGTTCCGATTACAGTGACGATCAAGCCTTTTCTGGCAAAAAAAGGACATACACTGGAGCAAGTAGAGGCGATGTACGCAGCATGGTTCAAGGCGTTGGTGCTGCAAGTGATCCTGTGGAGCGTTCCATACGCGAAAGACAGCCTTTTCTAATCTAAATTGATTCGGCTTCGTTGCTATTTGGGGTTTTCCCGACATACCGCGCACGAGGCCGAATCAGATTATCCAGCGCATATTGTTCGAGGGCGTGCGCAATCCAGCCTGCGGTGCGCCCCAGCGCAAACAACGCAAATGCCGATCCGTTCGGTAGATTCAAGGCACGTTCCATCAACGCCAATGCCAGATCAATCGTTGGTTCTTCGCGGATCATCTCCCGGATCATGCTCATGATCTCCAAATCACGCTGCAATTTATCACTGTTTACCGATGCTTTGAGGGCATCCATCAGAATGAGCGCACGCGGATCGCCCGCCGGATAGAGTTTATGCCCAAAACCTGGGATGCCATCACCGCGTTGTACACGCTCTCGCAAGATATATTCAATCGCATTTCTATCGGTTGCTGAATCCAGTTCGCGGAACATTGCCGCAACCCGGATTGCATAGCCGCCATGTTTTGCCCCTGTGAGCGCGGCCAATCCTCCCGCTACAACAGCATAAAGATTCGCGTTGGTGCTGGCGACGACGCGCGCCGTAAACGAAGAGGCATTCAATTCATGATCGGCGCAAAGGATCAACACCCTGTTGATCAGATTTGCCTGTGTATTCCACGCCTGCGCCAACTTTTCGGCAATCGAACCGCTATAGCTTTGGGGATAGCTGATCGCCTGCGTCAGCAGATGCAGAATGCGCGCCCCTGTTTGCTGTACACTTTTCGGCTGCAACTGCCATGCCTGCCAGTCGGAATCTGCCGCCAATGCGAGAGCAATCTGCATATTCGGCAGGAATCGCCCCGGTTGCAACGCATCAGATTTTAAAGGTTGATTGGATTCATCAACACTGATTTGCTTCCATGTATTGATTTCGCCCGTCCAGAGCAATGCGGCAACTTCTTCAAAAGTGTGTTCGCGCGCCAGTTCTGCTACATCCATTCCGCGATAATACAATCCATTTTCGCTTATCAGCGTCAGCGCAGAATCCAGCACAGGCATTCCCCAGTGCATCGCAGATTGTGCCGTTTTGGATGGATCACTACGCTGTTCCCGACGCTCTACCAGTTTCATTACATCTTCCGCGAGATAGCGCCGTTCGCGGGGCGTTTTGTCGCTGGCTTCGCTGCGAATCATGCCCCGGCTGACATAGGCATAGAGAGTTGCCGGAGTAATGCCGAGCGCTTTTACAGCTTCCTGTGAGGTCAGATATTTCTTCAATGTAACAGACCTAATCAATATATTGATTATTCTATCAAGATTGACAATATATTGAAAGCACCCTATTCTGAAACCATCAATAAGGACACCCTCATGATTCCTGATCCTGCCCAACCTGAGTATTTTCCTGATAGCTTCCCGCGAGATAACTTCCCGCGTTACGTTTGGACAGAACGCCCTGTCAACCTGCCCACGCAGGCGTGGACAACGGAAACGACCCACCGCGACGGTCAGCAGGGCGGTTTGCCTTTGACCACCGAACAAAGCCTGAAAATCTATGATCTGCTCTGCGCGTTTACAGGCACAAGCGGCGCGATTCGGCAGGCAGAGTTTTTCGTATATCGCACTTCGGATAAAGCAGCACTACAGGGCGCATTGGAGCGCTATCATGCTGACGCACCCATCGAGCCAACGACGTGGATACGCGCTACACCGAAAGATGTGGAACTGATTAAGACACTTGGCGTGCGCGAAACCGGGATGCTGGCTTCGGCATCGGATTATCATACCTTCCACAAGTTCAAGCCCGGTGGACGCAATCAGGCGGCACAGACCTATCTGGATGCTGTGCGCGTGACAGTCGACGCGGGCATTCGTCCCCGTTTGCACCTTGAAGATGCAACACGCGCTCCGATGGAGTTTATGCTGCCGTTTATCGAGGCAGTGCAAGCGATTTGCGCGCCTTCCGGTCTGATACCAAAGTTCCGCGTCTGTGACACAATGGGGCTGGGTCTGCCCTATGAAGATGTAGCGTTACCACGTTCGATTCCGCGTATCTTCCGAGCCTTGCGTGGCGCGGGACTGACGTCCGAAATGCTGGAATTTCATCCGCACAATGATACATGGTTGGTGGTGGCGAACTGCCTGGCGGCAATCCGCGAAGGTTGCGCGGTGATCAACGGTACATTGCTCGGTAAGGGAGAACGCACAGGTAACGCGCCGCTGGAAGCAATCCTGATGCACTTGATCGGGATGGGCTACTTTTCTGAAAATGCGCCGGATTTCAAGGCGCTCAACGGGTTAGCCGATCTATACCAGGAAATGGGCGAAGGCCTGCCAAACAAATATCCGCTGTACGGGCGCGACGCACACCGGACGCGCGCTGGCGTACATGCCGACGGATTAAACAAATTCTGGTGGATGTATGCGCCGTTCAACGTGCCGGAACTCTTGGGACGTCCACTGGAAGTCTCACTCACCAAAGACAGTGGGATCGCCGGATTGATTTTCCTGATTAAGCAGCATATGGGTATGGAACTGGTGAAGGATGATCCTGACCTGAACGCGATTCAGGCATGGATTACCGCTGAATTTGACAACGGACGTCAGACCAGCATCGAATGGGAAGAACTCGCGCCAATGGTTGAACAACGCCTCGCTACACGCGCTTGATCATATGGTTAATATCCCGTAAGGATTGTTGCGTAAACACCCTTGCGGGATATAATCGTAAGCGTAAATAGTTTGTTGTTTAACCAAACAAAGGATGTGTTTTCATGATTAGTGTACGCAAGTTTGTCACCCTCGCGCTTGCCGTCCTGATCGCAGTTTCGGCGCTTGCAGCGGGTCAGTCTGCCCGCGCGCAGGATGCAAAACTCACTGGTAAACTGGAAATCTTTTCATGGTGGGCGGGCGACGAAGGCCCCGCACTCGAAGCGCTCCTCAAACTGTATAAAACGAAATATCCTGGCGTAGAAGTAATCAATGCGACGGTTTCCGGCGGTTCGGGTACAAACGCCCGCGCTGTCCTCAAGACCCGTATGCTTGGTGGCGATCCGCCCGACAGCTTCCAGGTTCACGCCGGACAGGAATTGATCGGCACGCACGTTACTGCTGGCCGTATGGAATCCCTGACTGCCCTCTTCAAGAGCGAAGGCTGGACAGAGAAGATGCCCAAAGACCTGATCGACCTGCTGTCCTACAACGGCGAAATCTGGTCAGTGCCGGTGAATATCCACCGTTCCAACGTGCTGTGGTACATCCCGGAGAAGCTGAAGGAATGGGGTGTCGAAGTTCCGAAGACATGGGGCGATTTCCTCAAGACCTGCGATGCGCTCAAGGCCAAGAAGGTTACAGCGCTCTCGATGGGCGAAAACTGGACAGCGCAGCACCTGTTTGAGAATGTCCTCCTCGGTGAACTCGGTGTCGATGACTACCGCGCACTGTGGGCGGGCAAGCTGAAGTGGACGGATGACAAGGTTGTCAAGGCGTGGGATACGTTCGGCAAGGTGCTGGATTGCACCAACAGCGACGCCGCCTCGCTCACCTGGCAGCAAGCCAGCGACCTCGTAATCGAAGGCAAGGCCGCGTTCAACGTCATGGGCGACTGGGCAGCCGGATACTACACCACCACCAAGAAACTCGAACCGGGCAAGGGTTACGGTTGGGCAGCGTCGCCAGGTTCTGCGGGCGTGTTCAACATGCTCTCCGACTCGTTCGGTCTGCCGAAGGGCGTCAAGAACAAGGACAACGTGATTGCATGGTTGAAGCTGCTCGGTTCTGTCGAAGGACAGGATGCGTTTAACCCGCTCAAGGGTTCGATCCCGGCGCGTACCGATGCGGATACGAAGAACGCCAAGCTGTACAATGCTTATCTCCAGAGTGCAGCCGCTGACTTCTCCAGCAACAAGATCGTCGGTTCGCTGACACATGGTGCAGTTGCTCCCGAAGCGTTCACCAACGACTTCTCGACAGTTCTGGCGACTTTCCTGAGCGACAAGAATTCCAAGAATGCCAGTGCCACTGCTCAGAGCATCGCTGACAAGGCGATGGCCTCGATGATGGCGACACCCGCCAAATAAGCGGATTCATTAGCAAAGGTTAACTGGACGGGGCGATCTGCGGATCGTCCCGTTTTTTGTCTGCGGAGGGAAACACATGACGATTGAGATAAAACCACGCTGTGCATGGGCAGGAAACGATTTGCTCTACATTACTTATCACGATCAGGAATGGGGAAGTTTTCCCGTACATGATGATCAAAAATTGTTTGAAATGCTCTCTCTGGAAGGCGCACAGGCTGGCCTAAGCTGGATTACTGTCCTGCGGCGTAGAGAAGCCTACCGAACCTTATTCGATAATTTTGATCCTGAAACTGTTGCCGCATATGATGAGTCAAAACTCGCGGCGTTGATACAGGATGAACGCATTATCCGCAACCGCCTGAAAATCCGCAGCGTCGTAACAAACGCAAAGGCTTTCCTGAAAGTACAGGCCGAATTTGGAACTTTCGATAGTTACATCTGGCGTTTCGTGGGCGGGAAACCGAAAATCAATTGCTTCAAGACGATGAGCGATGTTCCACCAAAGACATCGGAATCCGACGCTATGAGCAAGGATTTAAAAAAACGTGGCTTTACCTTTGTTGGTTCGACGATCTGTTATGCGTTCATGCAGGCGTGCGGAATGGTCAACGATCATATAAGCGGGTGCTTTCTACATCCATGCCACGAGGTTACGCCGCCGGAATCACCTTGACCCTCTAACAATCCTGTTTCACAAAACCGAATCAATTTTATAAAAATAGCATCACAAAACTCACGATAGCGGGATAAAGACGCTTGTTCAATTGTTTTTGTTTGTTTGGACATGACTATAGTGAGGTGCTTTTAATCATACATCAGGCGTATACTAAATCGAAGATTTCAGACAAAACGGGAGAAGGAACGGCGCAATGAAACTCCGTCTATTATTCTTGATTGCCCTCATGGGTATCTCACTGATGTTTCCTAATGCCGCGAATGGACAGAGTATTACACCCAAAACGCTGGTACAGCAGGCCAAACTAACTACCGCCGCCGGGACACAGGCCACTTCTTTTGGTACGCGCGTTTCGGTCAATGGAACCTATGCGCTGGTGAGCAATCAAGGCGAAACAGTAACTTTATCAGGTCAGGGGGCGGCCTATATTTTCAATCGAACGGGCGGTAACTGGGTACAACAGGCGCGCATTGTTGATCCGAATGCCGCCGCAGGCGATCAGTTTGGATACGGCGTGACCGATGGGACGTATGCCGCAATCGGCTCTACACGTGCCAACAGCGAAAAAGGAAAAATAACATTCTGGAAGCGCAGTTTTGTAACATGGACGCTTCAAAATACGCTGACAGGGAGCGATAGCGCTCCTGGAGACCGACTCGGTTTCAACAACGCTATATCGGGAAATACAGTGGTAACCGGTGTACCACGCCACAATAACAATGCAGGTGCGGCTTATGTTTTTACACGCACTTCCGAAGTGTGGACACAACAGGCAAAGGTTGTTCCGGGCGATCTTGGTTCGGGCAATAGTTTCGGGACTGCGGTAGCGCTGGATGTTGATACGCTTGTCGTCGGCGCACCTGACCAGATTGTAGCTCCCGTTCTCCCGGAGGATCAACCAGCCTATGGCTCGGTTTATGTGTTTGTTCGCAGTGGTACAACGTGGTCGTTGCAGCAAAAGATTTTTGTCCGGGGGCTGGACTCAGGGACGAATTTCGGGCGCGGTGTTGCCGTCAGTGGAGATCGGCTGATTGTTGGGACAGATTTTGTCGGCACAGCCTTCATCTACAAGCGTACTGGAACAACATGGGCATTGGAGCAACAGCTTTTTCCGCTTGTTAACTATTCCAATGGGTTCGGCTTCCCGGTTGAAATACGCGGTCAGCGTGCCGTTGTCGGGGATCGTAACTGTGGTTGTATGACCGTCCTTACCTTCAATGGATCATACTGGTCACAGCAGCAACAACTCAAGCCAAGCGAACCAGTGACTGTCAAATTCCCCGGCGCGATGGCAATGAGCGTGACTACAAACTATGTGATTGCATCCAACAACGGGGTCACAGATGAAGCGCCGCAAGTATTTGTATTCGATTCTGCTACTGCTGGCGCACGACAGGATAGTGTTGGTATCTATCGAGCCGGGACATTCTATCTGCGCTATACCAACACGACTGGTCCGGCAGATGCCAGCGTCACTTTTGGCGGCGATCCCTCTGACAAGCCAATTGCAGGCGATTGGAATGGTGATGGAATTGATACCATTGGTGTCTATCGTAGCAACGCCGGCTTGTATCTCCTGAGTGATTCCAACACAACGCCAGCCGTCAATTATCAATTTACATTTGGCGATCCGGGCGATACCCCACTAGCGGGGCGCTGGTCATCTACGATGGTACGCGATGGCACAGGTGTTTACCGTAACTCGAACGGGATTCTATATCTGCGTGAAGCGCTCAGTACCGGGTTCTCGGATTATGATATGGTAATGGGAAACCCCGGCGATGCTGGCATCGCTGGCGACTGGGATGGAAACGGCGTCGATACTGTCGGTGTATTGCGCCCTTCAGAGTTACGATTCTATCTCTCCAACGTGAACGGGCATGGCATTACTTTCTCCGATATTACGCTGGATGATTTCGCCACCAGTGAGTTGGATGTCCCGGTAGCGGGCAACTGGGCAGGCTATTCACAGTCCGGGGTTGGTATCTTCACTGTCGACGGTAAATTCAAGTTAAAACTCGATGCAAATGTTCCGGGAGGGACAGACCTTGATATTTCCTATGGTCAACAAGGAGACCTCCCTGTGATTGGACGCTGGCGGTTGCCTTCTGAACCACCACCACCTGTCCTGGATAAACAAAATAGCCTGAACAATATCATTGTCACAGGCAGATCATCACCACCTATGCCACCCGTTGATAACGGTGGGGCTGACTAGCCGTACATTCAAAGGCTGGCGGAGACAGGCCGTTTTCGCCAGCAGAATGCCAGAATAGACAATGCTCCGACCCCTGCGAACACCCCGATATTGATAGCGGCGTCCTGCCAGAACCGCACCGGATACAATCGGATCAGGCTGTCACTGTATTCAAAAACCCATGTGCCATTCGTGAAAAAGAGTTCGTGAAAGCCTGTGAAAAAGGTGTCCCATGCGATAACTACAGCAACCACCACAGCGACCAAAATCATCAACGTGAGGAGGCTGCCACCGAGCAGACCGCGCCAGATCGCAAATGCTCCGTCCACTGTGCGCCCCAACGTGACAAACAGAACAAGTTCAAGTAGAAGCAATACAGCTAAAACAACAAACGCTGCACGCGCTACTATTTGTACATCGACCATATGACCGAGTTCACGGCTGTTATAGAACTCTCGCCCGTCATCAAACTTCAAATCGCCCAGATAACGAATGTCATAGTTATAGACCATATAATCGAGCGCATATGGCCCATAGCGCAGCCGATCCATCGTTGTGAAGCCATAAAAATCCGCCGGGAAATCGGCGCGATTGTATTCAAAATTGAGGTAGGCAGGGGTCATGAGCAACCGTGCGCCGAGCAACGTTAATGTGATAGGCACACACAAGATAAAATAGAGGGAAACGAGCGAAAGGGTGATTTTTTTCATATCTATAAGAGATATTCAGGACAACCGCAATAGATGCGGATAAATTCCGTGAAATCAGCAGCAACCTGGCGAACTTCATCTTTGACAGTGACGGTTACAACTATAGGTGTTGGATTATCTGAATCTGCGTCAAGCCGAATCAACCAATCCCAAACTAAAATATCGTAATGTCCAATAACGAAATATTTTTGTTTATCAGGAAAATTTTCTGGAAGGGGATCATAGTATTCGTTTTTGTCTGAGGTAGTCCAATTTTCCAGAGCATAAATATCATAAAATCCATGAGAAATCCCATTTGTAACTAAAAAGAACTCCTTCACATCAACAGGCAAAAGAACCCCATAACGAATCTCAAACTCGGCTATTCGTTCAAGAGTCGCGGGCGTGCCAAGTTGTCCACTTTGGCATTTTTGGAGAATTTCGCCTATTTCAGACATTCTATAATTCCTTATCGTGTGAATTGCTGTGTTCCGCCACCTGTGAGGAAATCAATCACCATCGAATCCACAATCGTTTCTACGGGAGCGCGATCATCGGTGAACAGGACATCCGAGGCTTTGGATGTTTTGAGATTTTGCAAAGCGTATCCAAGCATCGTTTTCAAAATCGGGTGAGCATTGGCGGGCAAGGCATTGAGATTCGCGGCGAGGTTAGTAGCACTGGTTTGCCCAGGTGTTGCGACCAGAATGGTGTTGAACGAGCCGGGTACATCTATAGTATAGACTACCGGGAAAACGTGCTGCATGGTATTTGTCATGGCTTCGATCAGGCGGCGATCCTGCTTTTGGGTAGCGGTGTTAACCGTGCGTCCGACATTGATCACGACCACACCAGACGGGGCAAGATGTCCGCGTAGCTCCTGAAAAAATTCAACCGTTGTCAGATTCCAGGGAACATATGGGACACGGTAGGCGTCCAGCGCAATCAGATCATAGGGCTGTGTGAGCCGTTTCATCGCCAACCGCCCATCTTCAACGATCACGTTGAGATTCGGCTCGGTCATCTCGAAATAGCGGCGTCCAGCCTCGACAATCGCTGGATCGATTTCGATGCCATCAATCACCACATTTGGATAAACGTTGGTGAATTGCCGCGCAATTGTCCCGCCAGCCAAGCCAACGATAGCGATTCGCTTCATTTGTTGTGGGTTATAGGGCGGTGCATTGAAAAATGGCGCAACCATGAAATAATCCCAGGTGCGCCCATAAAACAGATTCTTATTGTTCCATTCGGAATGAATGCCCTGCCCCTCGTTGAGGAGAAGGTAGCGCGTCTGGCTGCCATCGTTGCGCGGAAATTGCACCACCTGAATGTAGTTATAAGCTGATTCTTTTTCATAGAGCAATGTCATTCCAGCAGGCGGCGGGCGCAATGGGCCATTTAATGCGATCACGGTCAGAACGATCAGGATAATAGGCATCCATGCGAGTCGCAATGCTATAGTGCGATTTTGATTTGCCAGGCCGATCAAGCCGAGAACGAGCAGCACAATCGCAAAACTAAAAAATGTGAGCGTGGTCCCCCACTCTGGAATAGTGTAGAGTGTCGGCAGAAACGTTCCGACGATACTGCCAAGTGTCGAGATGGCATACAATCGCCCCGATACCTGCCCGGATGCCTTCACATCGCTCATTGCCAACCGGATCGCAAATGGCGAAACACAACCGAGTAACGTTACCGGAATGGCAAACAGGATCATGACAACGATAAATGAACCGATTGCGGAACCTGCTGCAAACGTCAGCATAGCGCTTCCGGCAATGCTCAACAATGGACGTGCAACCAGCGGCATCAGTCCACCTGTGAACGCACCCCAGACAATAATCTGGTAGAACGTTGTTGCGCGCGGCGAACGATCTGCCCACCGTCCGCCGATGAAATAGCCTGCTGTGAGATAAATCAGGGTTAGGCCGATGATGCTTGCCCAGACCGGGTTACTCGTCCCAAAAACATAACCGAGCAACCGTGATGCAGTGACCTCAATTGCCAGTGTACACATGCCGGAGGTGAATACGGCAATGGTAAGCATTTTTTGTTGTGGTGAACTTTGCAAAGAAACCGTCATTTCTTCGTTTGTTGATCCACCATGCCGAGCAGCACCGAAATCGTTTTTTCAAGTTGCGCAATATGATCTCGAATATTCAATGCGCCGGTCTTGCCAGAGAGCAGATTCCGCATTTCCGTTTGCAGATTGAGCAACGGTTGACGCAGATTGGTGATCCCGGCACTGCGCGCTTTCAGTTCTTCATAAGCGCGTTCGGTGGTTTTGGCGCGTTGTTCCAGTGCGTTGAAAAGGCGGGCGTTGGCAATCGCAATCGCGCCGTAGTCCGCGAGGATGCCCATTACTTTTGTGAGATGTTCATCGAAAGTTTTGCGCTTTTTGTGATTGCCAACAGTCAGGACTCCAATTGCCTTATCCTTGAGGAGCAACGGCGCGTAAATGGTAGCGTTCAGATCGCCCAACACCTTGAAGCGTTTGAGTCCATCGCCTGCCGCTGCGAACGGCTCGTGGGAACGCATGACCAACCCAGCGAGTTCATCATTCAACGGCTCACCAATTTTTTCCTGCATTACCAGCGAGAGGTTGCGCCCCTGTCGCAGAATAAGCCGATTGGTGGATTCATCGAGCAGGATCAGCGAGGCGTGATCAGCTTCGGTCATAAAAGCAGCCGCTTCCAGAATCCGGTTAAACAGCGTGTCCAGATCGAAAACAGTGGTCACATTGCGCCCGATTTGTGATAGCGTGGTGAGTTCTTTCAGGCGTGCTTCCAACTGCTGGTTGCTGGTTTGCAACTTGGCGGTCAGTTCCCGGCGCTCACGACGCAATTGCACCTCGCCCATGCTCTGATCAATGATGCGCAGGACTTCAGCTTCGCGGATTGGCTTGGTGAAAAAATCCGTCGCGCCGAGCCGGAACGCATCAATCGCGCTCATTTCGTTTCCCTTTTTGGTGGAAACGATAACCGGACCTTGAAAACCCTGTTGCTTGAGCGCAACCAGAAAATCTGTCCCGCTCAGACCAGGCATCACCAGATCGAGGATAATCAAATCCGGGTTAATCGAACGTACCCGATCCAGCCCGGTTTGCCCTTCGCTTGCCTCATGAATTTCCCATCTGGAACGATCCAGAATTTGCTCCTTGAGCAGTTCGCGTACTTCGGGATCGTCATCGACGATTAGCACCTTATCGCGCGGCTTGTTGTTTGCGGCAATCATGATAATTCCACCTTGATACGAACACGATACAAATTGCAGATTAACTGTTTGATCATAATCAAAATTTCGCAGGTTGCGAACGTTTGATATATGTTTTTCAACTCAGTTTAAATTAAAGTTCAATAATTGATCTCACGGCTTGGTCGATGACTCGTTGGTGACACAACGCCCAAAGCCTTTATCCGTAAAGGTTCTGCCCTTCACAGGCATAAATTCCCATGAATAACTGCCACCGTGAAGCGTTAGTTTCAATACGCCCCATGTCCCGCTGTTGCGGGATTCGCTGCTTTTCCAGCGCATCCCCAACGACGTAGGCGCTGCGCCACCAGTCCCGACAATAAATTGACGAATGCCCCGTGTTGGCTCTTCAACTCTATAGATGTTAAGCGGAGCGAAACGCTCATAATGATGTGCATCGCCGGAGATAATCACATCTGCCCCATACTCATAGAGGATGCTGAAATAGGGCTGAGTATATGCCGAAAGCCCATTAGAGCCGGAACTAAAGACCGGATGATGGGCAAGGGCAAGAGTACATAAAGCCGGATTTGCAGCGAGGTCGGCACGCAACCATCTCGTTTGTTCTTCCTGCAAACCGCGCACAGGGGTGGTATTCAGCGCGACAATGTGCCATGAACCAATGTTAAAACTGTAGTATCCTTTGCCGGGCGTTCCCGCTGCCCCTCCAAAGTATGTGAAATAGCCGTTCGCCGCGCCATTATGATAATCATGATTGCCAGGGATGGGATGGGTGCGCCCTTTGTGTCGTCCCCAAGATGGCTCATAGCACTTCTGATAATCTTCAAGCGTCCCTTGCCCATAGACGTTATCCCCAACGGTAAAAATATCTCCCGGAGTGATATCCAGAAGATTGGCGGTCAGTTCATCGCCTTCAGACCCACAGGCAGCAATATCTCCCGCACCAACGAAAATCGGGTCGCCTTGCGCCATCTCATTTGTAGTAGTTGCATGTGCCGGGAGTCCGGGTGTAGCCATTGCTACAAAAATGAGTAATAGTGAGGCTATAAGAAAACGGCTCATGTGATAGCGCAAGATGAAATTCTCCGTTCATCTACAATGCAACCAGGTTTTGTTCAATAACGCAGCGAAGTGAACAGGCTGAAAATCCCGTTATATCTACAGATATTTCTCAACCGCCCAACCACCATCGCGCATAATGGGGCGAATCAATTCCGAATGCGGCTCAAAGACCAGCGCACCGCGTCCGTTCAATACATCCACTACATCGCCCATCTGATCGACCAGCGCGATAGGTCGATTCAGTGCCTCTGCCACCGATTTTGGCGACTTGTCATCCAGACTCACGCCATCGGGATGATCGAACATGATGCGCGGCAATATCACAACATCGCCCAGATTCCGCGATTGCAGTTGTTCGATCACGTCTTCAGCCATCAGCAAACCAGCAACGGTGATCCCCTCGCCCAGGCGGGTATTTTTAACTGGAATCACTTCGATATTCAAGCCAGATTGTTCCGAAAATTCGGCGGCAGTACGCGCTAACGTTGGCGCAAACAGCGTTGCCGTAACGAGAGTGGCGCTCTGTACGCGGGGCATCATTGCCGCGATTTCTTCTGCACGCACTTTATCCCATTCATCGAGGAAACTCCGCACCATGCCGAGGCCGTTTTCATGCAACGCCAGCCCGTCATAACTATCAATAGCAGGTAAAGGACGATTGGTGATCAGATACCATTCATCGGTGGGATAGGCAAACCCAACGCCGAATTTATCCCGAAATTCCTGCTGCCATGCCTCACACGCATCCAGCACGGCGTTGGCTTCGTCAGCCGTAACGGTGCGCTTGCCATATTTATGATGTTTGGTCAGCCCTACCGGGACAATGCTCACACTGCGTACCGTAGGCCACAGACTCGCCAAATCATGCACCGATTGGCGTAGCGCGTCCCCATCATTCATGCCGGGAGTAATCACCAATTGCGTATGCACCGTGAAATTAAGATCGGTCAATTCGCGCAATTGTGCCATCACGTCTGGCGCGGTGGAGTTACGCAAGCATACCCGGCGCAATTCCAGATCAGTGGCGTGAACAGAGACATATAGCGGGCTGAGGTGTTGTTCCTTCACGCGCCACCAGTCATGTTCACTCAGATTGGTAAGCGTGACGAAATGCCCGAACAGGAACGAGTAACGGTAGTCATCATCCTTGATATATAGCGTGCGGCGCATCTTCGGAGCCATTTGCAGCACGAAGCAAAACTCACAAAGGTTGTTGCAACGCCGAATATCAATATCAAAGGTTGGGTGTTCAAATTCCAGCCCAAGTACCTGATGATATTGCCGGACGCCGTGCAGTGTCATTTCTTCATCACCGCGACGGATGAGTAGTTCAAGGCGTTCGTCGGCACTATAAAATTGCACGTCGATCACATCCTGCACCGCATTCCCATTAATTTCGAGCAGTTCATCCCCCGGCTTCACGCCAAGTTTTGCCGCTGCGCTGCGCGCCTGCACGCCTTTGATTTTGCCTGCCCAGGCTTTTACTTCGCTCATTCTACAAATTCCAGAGTTTCTGTCGTCGCTTGCGAGAGATCGGCATAGACGCCGCGCATTTCCGGCGGGACAAGTTTTGCCAGTTGATACATCGTCTCGCGTGTCATTGTACCAAGCGTCTCACGCCCAACCCGTGTTTTGCCGCCAGTTTTCAAGCGGAAGGGCTGCCCGAATCGGACATTCACCTCAGTGAGACGTAAACGTTTAAGGTTGGGGAAAAAATTACGTGTTCCTTCCAGCCCTACCGGAACAATCGGCACACCTGCCTTGACCGCGAGATAGGCCAGCCCATCCTTCGCTTCGATCATAGCGGGCTGGCGCGTCCCTTCCGGTGCGATCAATGCCAGATGTCCCTGTTCCAATAATTTCAGGGTGAACTCCAGCGCACGACGGTCTACTTCTCCACGTGAGACTGGATAAGCACCCCAAATCCGCATGAAGTTGCTGAACAGCGGCAGATCATAATTTTCGATTTTGGTCATGGTTTGCAGGAATCGCGGCCTGATCGCCATCATCAGCATCAACGGATCGATGCCGCCACTGTGATTCATGATAACAATCGCAGGGCCTTCTTTGGGCAGATAGCGATCCATGTCGTGAACCTTGACACGCACACGCAGCACAAAGCACCCCAGCGGAAGCCCTATATCACGGATAAATTTGCGCCCGATGGTAAAGCGTTCTTGCGGTGTCTCGAAAACGCGAAAGACACGCTCTGTCTTTGGAGGGGGAACGGTTTGCTCTGCCACGCGATCAGCCACCTTCCCACATGCGTTTGGCAAGGCCGAATCGTTTCATATATTTGGCCTGTGTGCTGCGTCCATGTACCCATGCCGGACTGAGGCGCGTCACAGGTTGCGCGGTCTTGAGCGATTCATAAAAACTACCCGCGCCCTCGAATGGCTGCATCAGTTGTGTCGCCATGCCGAGTTCATAGCGGATATGGGCGTCGCTGCCAACAGTGGCGAGTTTGCCGTGTTTCTTTGTCAGTGCCGCTGCTTTGTCGTTATCTTCCGCGAACAGACAGCGGGAATTGAACACTTCCAGCGCGTCCACCTGATCGATGATTTCCAGCAAATCGGCTTCTTCCCATGCCCCTTTGCGCAGACGATCATAGGGGTGCGAAACACTGATAAATGCCCCCTGATCGCGCAACCGCTTGATTGTTTCCTGCGGCGTGAGTTTGGCAGGGATGGATTCCTTCATGAAGAAACAGAGCAATTCGCCTTTTGTGGTCATGATTTCTTCGCCAACGATGATCAAATCTGGCGCGCGTTTCGCCAGTTCCAGCGCACCATCAGCAGTATTATGATCGGTGATGGCAATCCGATCTATGCCCTTCTTTGCACAGGTTTCAATCACCCAATCAAGGTGCGTCAAGCAATCCTTCGACCAGATGGTATGGCTATGGAGTTCTACTTTCCAGCGTTCCGTCATGTAGTGTCTCGTATCTATATCGTGATTTTTACTGTATGTAACCCCGTTGCGCCATCCGGGAATTGTTGCTGTTTTGTCTCAATTTGTGCTGCACCGCTGCCATCGACAGCACGACAAGCGATGGTTAAGTCCCCACGTTCAGGAACGTCGAGCCGCCATTGCACCCATGTCCGATCCGAAAGAGTGGGCGTATGCAAAATAGCTGTTTGCCAGCTACCACCATTCACCTGTACCTGTACTTCCTGAATCCCCTTTTTGCTGACAGTCGCAAAGGCAATCCCGGCAATGGTTGTCCCGCCCTTTGGATTAAGCGTTACGGCGTCGATTCGGCTCATTGTTTTATAGAATGCTTCCTCTGTCCAGCCTTCACGCGCCCAAACGCTTTTGAATGGCTGTCCAATCGCTTCAATGCGCGTCAACCATTTCATGTTTTTGAATCCGTATAAGCCGGGGATTTCCATCTTGAGCGGCGGGCCGTGCTTTTCTGGCAGCGTTGCCCCGTTCATTCCATAGGCGATCAGGCCATATTGCAAGGCATATTCTACCGGGACGCTCTCTTCATACCCGTCACGCCCGTAGAATTTTAGCTGAACGGCGCTCGTTTGTAACCCCACTCTATCTATAATCTCACGCAAGGTTACGCCGGAGAACAATGCTGTGCTGATCAGATTCCCGCCAACAGGATTGCTCACACATTGCCGCGTGATATACATATCCGTGCGTGGCAGCGCCATGATTTCATGGACGCTAAACCGAAGTGGGGTGTTGACCAATCCATCAACAATCAGTTGAAAATCTGGCGGTGCGGCGGGTACAACCGTTGGGAACTTGCGCATTTCATAGAACGATTCCGCGGGCGTCACTTCTGGCGGCGCACTTGGCACGGGAAATTCCGGTTTACGTGGTGCGGGTGCATTCCAGGTGAACAGCGGTGTACCCGGCTTGGCAGCGTTCAAAGCGGCGATAAATACCGGAAATCCATCAATAATGGAGAGGATCAGACCACCGATGCTGAAAATGCCAACATTCCGCAGAAATTCGCGGCGCGTGAATCCATCGGAATTTGTTGATAATTTTGCATCTTTTTTGTTGGGTCGTCTGAAACTGCGCATTGCATAGCCTGTCAGCAAGAGTGGCGATGCCGCTGCCAGCGTTACATGCTGCGGAAAAAGCAGGAATGCCGTCAACCCAACGACGAGGCCAGTTCCATAAACAGCCGGAACTTCGTTGTTGCCAAAGCGTCGCAGGGCATTATAGACCAGACCGCCGAGCAACCCGAACATTCCAGTAAACATGATCCCACCCATCAAGGCAAACGGAAATGCCAGCGGCCCAAGCGCATTTTGTAGCGCAATCGCGTTATCTGGCGGCGTGCGCTCGATAATAGCATTAGAAATCAGGGTTGGGACAAATTGTGTTTTTAAAAGCAGGTGTATAGGGAGAGAGACAGCAAGGATAATCATCACTGCCGCCGCGCCTGCGAAAGCCCAACCCAGATTATTTTTGATGCGCTGCATGATATTCCTAAAAGTATTGCGGAGATTATAGCGTGTACAATCAGGAGCGTTTTAGATTAATGCGGATTCTGGCAGGTTGAGGTTGGTTTTTTTAGAGTTTGGTTGGGTTGATGGAAATCACTAAGCGGATTCCTGTTGAATACGGATATTCGAGTCCAGTTCCTCCATGTCTACGTACATCCACACTGGCAGTAGACGTGCCACAACCGCTACCCTTGAATATTCGCGTTATTTTTCTGATTTGTTCTTCGGACAGTTCAGCTTCTATTGGCTCGATTGGATGACCAAGATCATTTGAACACCACTCAAAACAATTTCCTGCCATATCCATCACACCGTAAGGACTTGCTCCCTGTGGATATTGCGTGACAGGTGTCGTATTTGAAATACCGTTGCCCGATGTGTTACAACGACTACTATCCCATTCATTGCCCCAAGGATATTTGCGATCATCATCACCCTGCGCTGCGCGTTGCCATTCCGCATCTGTTGGCAGAGTAATCAAATAGCCCGCTTTTTTCGAGAGCCAATCGCAATAGGCCATTGCTTCCTGCCAGCGCAAATCTATGACAGGTTGTAGTGGTTGGTTAAATTCCGTGCGTTCTCCATAGCGTTTAATGTAATAAGGGATACGCCCGGTTTCATTTACATAGATAGCATATTGGGCGTTTGTGATAGGGTATTTGGCAATGTAAAAAGGCTCTACAGTTACGGTTTGTTCCGGGATTGCTGGATCACCTGACCAACGCATAATCACCTGACCACCTGGAATGTAAATCCATTCAAAGGGGTCAGGCATAGTTGCTTTGTCCGGCACAGGAGGAGAACTGGCTGGCTGATTTTCCACGCGGGCTACATTTCGGAAAGGAAGCCGTTATACATCTGGCGATCAATCCAGCGCCCGATCCTAGGCAGGCGGTATTCTTTACCTTCGCTGGTTTGCGTCATAGCAATGATGGAGAAGACAACCATCCCCAGCGGTAGACCAAAGCTCGCCAGCACCAGCAATATAAACAGAGGTACGAGTACAATCAGCAACAGCAGGCCAACTACCGTAATCGCCAGCAGGACGGTTACGATTGCAAACAAAATCGAGCTAACCACAAGGAAGGCCATCCAGCCGACTGTACCCATGACTTGCAATGTGAATGCCTGCAATGCCTGAAACGCGACATATTCCGACTTGCGCCGCCAGTAGAAATAGATTGCCAGCGGGATCATGATCGTGAACAGCGTCAATGCACCAGCGCTGAAAATCGCCGCGAGAAACGTCAGCAGGGCGCTTCCGTGTGCGATAGTCGCCCAGCGGCGCTCCTCGGCATCGCTGGCAACATAGCGCGACTCTTTATATTTGCGCGCGCCGCTGGTTGCCCGTTTGGTCTTTTCCTTTGGCGGAAAGACTTCATCGGAATATAGACGCCGCGATGAGGTGAAATCCTCGGTACGCGGACGAGCTTCCGAATCATCCTGAAATTCTGCCGGATCGCCCAAATCATCATTCAGAATATCTTCGAGCGAGGGCATTTCACCGCGACGCTTTTCAAAGCCGCGAATATCTTTCCTAGTGTCTTTCAACGATGCGTTCAAGTCGGGGTTGTCCCCGTCCAGCGAGAGTCGCTCTGTATCAGCCATTACCGTGTCTCATTCCTGTGATGATTTATACGTAGACGCGCGCGCCGGGTTGCGGCATAATCCTCGCGCTTATAGTAGGTTTATGTTTCATGACGAAAAAACAAATCGGCATCCTGTTCAGCCTTGCGGGTATTCTGGGCGTTCTTGCCGTTATCGCCTATGACATCATCCGGCAAAAAGCGCTTACGCCAATACAGATTGTAGCGCTGGCGGGATGCGTCGGGATATTCCTGATGGGCGCAACCCTGATCCCGCTTGGAGATCGCCCCGCATGACTTCGACAACCCTGTTTGAGAAATCTGAAAAATGGCTGCGTCGCGGGTTATTCGTCGCCGCGCTACTACTGATGATTTTCCATTTCGCAGTCTATAGCGTCTATGCTGTAAATCTGGCGGGTTTTCCTTTCGATTATGATCAGGGCGAAGGCTTCGAGCTAAATGATACCGTTTTGCTCAGTCAGTTCAAATCGCCCTATACCAGCAACGAAGTATTCCCATTTTATGCCAGCAACTATCCGCCGCTGTATCATGTGTTCCTCGTGCCGTTTGTCTGGCTGTTTGGTCCGGCCTATTGGTATGGGCGACTATTCGGATTCCTTGCGACGCTGATCACGGCATTGGCAATTGGCTATATTGTGCAGCGGGAGACAAAGCAGCGCGGGATAGCTCTCCTTGCTGGCCTGGCCTATCTCGCCTCGAACTACATTTATCATGTTGGACCGTTGTTCCGGCAGCATATCAGTATGGTGATGTTCGAGACGCTGGCAATTGTATTTTTGGCTATCGCAACGGATCAGGCTGCGTTGCGGCGACGCCCATTATTGATTGGTTTATTTTTCCTGCTGTGTGCGGGGTTCACCAAACAGCTTGCGATTGCAACGGTAGGCGGCTTCTTTTTGTTCCTGTTTCTGCGAATGCCGCGCCGTGCAGTCATCACCGGGATTGGCTTCGGGATAGTTGCGGGCGCAATTTTCCTGTTGCTCAATGTGATCACAGGTGGACAGTGGTGGTTGAACATCATCACGGCGAATGTGAATGGCTACATTCCCGGACAGTTTTATGGATTGCTGGGGCAATTCATCGGGTTACACGGTGCGTTGTTCATTCTGGCTATCCTCTATGCCCTATATGAGTTATATCTATCACGCTTGTCAGCCTATACCGTCTGGTTTGTCGCATCGGCAGGCAGCGCTATCCTTTCTGGCAAGTGGGGCGCAGGCGATAGCTATTTCGCCACAATGATCGCCGCAATGTGCGTTCTGGCGGGTTTGTTTGTCGCACGGGCGATGCGTGGGGAATGGCCTCATACACAGAGCTACCTCACCAATATTCTAGGGAAATTCAAAGCAGCAAAACCAGCCCTTACCCCAATAGGGATTTTACTGTTTATCCTTTATGGAATTGCCGTGTTCAAGATGCCGCTGGATAAACCCGGCTTCAAGATCATCGCCGATGTGCTGAATCTCAAATCCAACACAGAATATGCAAATTTCTATGACTCCGCGAAGTGGACAGTTGGCTATGCCAAACTGGGGCAAATCCCGACAGCACAGGATGAAGCCAACGGTTGGAAGATCGTAGAATACGCGAAGCGCGAACCGGAAAAACCAATCCTGAGCGAAGAAGCGGCGTTCAGTTTCAACAGCAAAAAGGTGGTTGTCTCCAACCCAACACAACTAAAGAACCTGGATGAAAATGGGGCGCTTGATTCTTCCAGGCTGATCGAAATGCTCAATCAGAAAGCGTTCAGCGTGATTATTTTCCGGGCGCGTTTCTATCCACAATCGGTCTTGCTGGCAGCAGTAGCGAATTACGAAGTTGTGGAAAAAATCCCGATGAACGGCTATGAATATGAAATACTCCTGCCGAAGCGATAGGCTATAATCGTCCGTAGTAATAAGCGAGAGTTTTATTGTGATGAAGAAACTGATTCCTGTCTTACTGCTTGCGTTTGCTTTGTTATCTGCGCTGCCTGTGCGTGCGCAGAACGACACAGGCGGTGTAATTAATACCAACTACCCAAAGCCCGGTGACACCAAAGCTGCGCCGCCGATTAACCTGTTGCCGCCAGACTATGGCATTTACTCCAACATGGAAACCGACCCGGCGGCAATTTCAGCGCCAGAACGCGACGCTGTACTTGCGCGATTGCGGCAGGCCATCCCCGGCGGGATCAATGTTGTTTCTCTCAATACATGGGCAGATGCGAAGGAAAACACACCGGAAATCCAGATTGTGAACAACGTTCCAATTGCGGGCGCGACCTATACGATTATCCTGCCCGTCGGTTGGAAGAAATCCGCAAAACTGCCAGTCGTTCTCAGCGGCAACGGGGCAGGACTCGGAAACAATCAACGCTTGTGGAAGCAAGGAGAGTTAACGCTCCCGGTACTGGTTGGGCAGAGTTCACAACAGGGACGTATCGGGTTGATCGCGGCGATTAGCAACGCTGGCGGTGTGGAATCGCAAGGCGTCGATGAGCATACCTTGCGCTCTGTAGGGAAATTCTTCGAGTTCATTGGTCAGAATGGTGGCGATCCACAGCAGGCAATTACAGCGGGCGGTTCGCGCGGTGGCGGTACGGCGCTTATGTGGGCGATCAATCCGCTGAATCTGCCCTATAACGTGCGTGCTGTGTTCGCGGATATTCCCCCAACCGCTTATGGTACGCTGGGACAGCGGAGCGTTCTTACCTATCCCAATCTGGGGTATATCTATATAGCAGCCAGCCACATCCCAAATGCTTATCTGTATTCATCGGAAAACGGGCCGAATAAGCCGAATCTTCGTGTTCTGATTGGCACGAATGATCCAGTCGAGGCAGATGCCCGCAGCCCGATAGGGTTAGCCGAAAAACTCAAGGGCAAAGTTGTTGTAATCGCGCGTGGCACACATGACGCCTTTTTCCCATTGTGGGAATTCCTGCGGTTTGACCGCAAGCTGGATAGTATCGGCGTCCCTCACACGACGTTGATTACGCTCGGACAAGGACATAGCTACACGCGCGTACTGACCGAATATCTGCAACAATACGTGGACGCGCTTTCGCAGGGCAAAACTTTTACCCCGCCAACGGGACGCTTTTACTATATCAACCAGACCCCACCGGATGGAACACAGGTCGCACTTTCGGCTTTCCAAAAAGATGGTCTGGATGCCAAACCGGAAGTTGCTGCAACAGGCGGCGATCTTCCCTTTGCCGCAGAATTTGCAGCGTTTGCGGGCGTCGGCAACCCGATTGATATTGCGGTATGTGGCAAAGTCGGCGCAACCTATAGTTACACCGCGACAGGCGCTGACGGGAAGGTCTGGACGCAGGCCAATGGTACATTACCTGCCGAAGAATGTGTACAGACAACGGTCAAAGCGCCAGACAAACCCGGCGAATATACATGGAAATTCATGTACAACGGTAAGGACATTCCAGCGATCAACACACCCTTACGAAATCAGGGCGGGTGTGGTCTGCCAGCAACAACGATAGTCACGAATAATCAGCCGTCGCCAGGCGAAATTGTTGGCGATGCGCCTTCGCTTGGATTTGGCCTGGATGAATTCAGCGCACAGGATGCAGCATGTCTGGTTCCATAAAACTGTTGATTTTGATTGCACTACTGGCAGCGGGATGTAGCTCCAGATCGGTTGGAACGACTACCGGCACGCCGGGCAAGGCAACCCGTACCGCTGTGCCGATTCCATCGGCTATGCCCTGGACACCTGTAGCGGCTCCTCTCAGCGCGGAAAATGTGACCCGAATCAGCGTGGTCGGGTCGTTGCCAGGGCATAGCGCGTCGATAAACTCCTATGCCTTCGGGCATCAAAAGCCGCTTCTCGCCACGCGCGACGGGTCGGGAATGGTCTTCGTTTGGGATTTGCAAAGCGGCAAAATAGTCCAAAAAATCAACATTGGCAGCGGAATCAATCAGGCATTCTTTTCGCCTGACGACAGCAAAATCATCACTACCGGAGCGGACGGTCAAATCCGTGTGTTTAATGCCCTCAGTGGTCAGCAGGAATCAGCAATTAGCGGGGATTCCGTTCGGATTGTAAGCGCGGTTGCGACCTCTGATGGCGGTGCGCTCTATTTCATCGGCGCGGGTGGAGCAGTCAGCGGATGGCGTCCGGCGATGGGTCGCGGAGCATCCTTTGTGATTCCACCTGTGAAGAACACTCACCCTGCGAATCTGGCTGTTTCGCCAGACGGGAAGTTGTTGGCAGTGATTCAGGAATACAGCGCCGTGACGCTCTACGACGCGATCACAGGCGTAAAAATCCGCGAATCCAAACTTTTCCCGGAAATTGTGCAGAACATCCTGTTTTCTCCGAACGGTGCAACTCTCGTTATCGGTACAGCGCAGACCATCTACACGCTAAATGTTTCTGATCTATCGGAAAGCCACAGGTTGTATGATGTTCTCCAGAGTGCCGATAGCAGTATGACAATTTCTCCCGATGGCCGTATGTTGGCAGTCAATGGGAAGGATTTTGTATTCGTCTGGAGTCTGGATGGTGGTTTCCAGATGGCACGCCTGCCTGAACACCCCGACGGGGCAAGCGGGATCGTATGGTCGCCCGATGGCAAGTTGCTTGCCACGATTGGATATGGAAAACGTGGTGGCGCGTATCTCTGGGATGTAACCAGTTTCACCGCCAACACCAATAAATTCCGGCAGGGAAAAGTTGCCAAAGGGGAAGACGAAATGTTCAATGCGGCATGGTCACCTGATGGCAAATTGCTGATCGCCAGCAATGTCTATGGCACAATGTTTGTCTGGGGGTCGATTCCGCGCTGAGAAATCAAAACGTCCGGGTGGATGATACCGGACGCCTGAGAGATGATACCCTAAAGATTATGGATAACGTTTGAATAAAGATTCCCGATAGCCGGGCCGAGGATGGTCACCAGAATGGCGATCACGATGGCGACCAGAATGATGACGAGAGCATATTCCATAAGTCCCTGCCCCTCTTCCGAGGGTAGATAAATCATGGAGTGCCTCCTTTCCAATGTAATTTGGTCGGATACATAAATTGTAAATCGGATTCAATGATACGCAAGTACCATTTGAAGTCAACTTACTCTTTGTGTTTTCACATATTGCATAGGAAAGGAAGGGTGGCACGGTTCGAGTCTGCCACCCTGTAGCCTGCTCAACAGTTAGTTGACGCGCTCACGCACGGTAAACTCGATCATATCCCCAACACGGAATCCATCGAATCCATCCAGCCGGATACCACATTCGATCCCGGCGCGTACTTCGCGGACATCTTCTATACCGCGCTTGAGGCTGGCAACCGTAGAATCCGATACCACGAAATCACGTCCACGACGCACCCGTGTCTTGGCATTACGGCGGATTTCACCTTCGCGCACCACGCACCCGGCAATGGTACTGCCCTGTACCTTGAAGAGCGCTTTCACTTCCGCTGTTCCAATCACCTTGTCGGCATAGACCGGATCGAGCATCCCCTTGAGCGCTTTTTCAATATCGTCGAATAGCTCATAGATGATGCCATAGTAACGAATATCAATGCCATTGGATTCAGCGACCCGTTGAGCAGCGTTATCTGCCTGGACATTGAAACCGATCACAATGGCGCCCGCTGCAACGGCAAGGTTCACATCGTTTTCGGTGATGTTACCAATACCGGAGAGCAGCACCTTCAGACCAATTGGATCGATCTTGAGGTTATTCAGGCCATTGATGATTGGTTCAAGTGATCCCTGAACATCCGCTTTGAGGATGATATTCAGTTCCTTGACGTTGCCCGCTTCATACTGCTTGAACAGATCATCCAGCGTGAGCGCACGCGGCCCCTGCACCTTCGCATCGGAGACTGCCTGCCTCCGTTCCTCGACGATGATACGGGCTTCTTTTTCGTTCTTCGCCAGCCCGAACATTTCACCAACAGGCGGCATCTCTGCCAGTCCCATCACGCGGACAGGCGTCGAAGGCGGCGCAACCTGTAGCGGCTTCCCGCGTTCATCGAACATCGCGCGGATGCGTCCATAGGATGTGCCGGAGATTACAACATCGCCCAGTTTGAGCGTGCCGTTCTGTACCAGCAACGTTGCCAGGATGCCTTTCGATTTATCCATTTCGGATTCGAGGATTGTTCCAGCCACTTTTCCCTTCGGGTTGGCAACAATTTGATGCTCTTCTGCTGTGAGCAGTACGGCTTCGAGCAGGTCATCAATCCCTTTGCGTTCCTTCGCAGAAACGGGGATCACCATCGTTTTACCGCCCCATTCATCCGGGGTCAGGTCATTATCGGAAAGTTCCTGCTTGACGCGATCTGTATTGGCATTGCGCTTGTCGGTCTTGGTGATCGCCACCACAATCGGAACTTTGGCGGCGCGGGCGTGATCGATGGCTTCTTTGGTCGTCTCCATAACGCCATCATCGGCAGCGACAACAAGGATCGCCACATCTGCGCCCTGCGCTCCACGCGCACGCATCGCGGTAAACGCCGCGTGGCCGGGAGTATCAAGAAAGGTGATTTTGCGTCCATCCAGTGAAACCTGATACGCGCCGATGTGCTGCGTGATGCCGCCTGCTTCGCCTTCGGCAACATGCGCGCTGCGGATCGTATCCAGAAGCGTCGTTTTGCCATGATCGACGTGACCGAGAATCGTTACGACGGGTGGACGCCGTTCCAGCTTGCGCGGGTCTTCTTCGGCGTACATACGCTTCCAAAGTGGTGTGCTTTCGTCCTGTACCTCTGCTTCGGTTTCATCGACAAAGGGCTGCACTTCGGCGTCGAACTCACCCGCGACGATAGCGGCAGTATCAAAATCAATACTCTGGTTGATGGTTGCCATGATCCCGTTACGGATCAGGACTTTCATCACCTCAATAGGGCTGACTTCAAGTGTTTCCGCAAGTTCGCGGACAGTAAGAAACTCTGGTATCTGTACGATTTGTCTGGCTTTTGCCATGTTATGGCCTCCTGATGTTCAGGCACGGCGGCGCAACATGGCGGGGGAGAGACGACTCTTTTAGCCGCCCCCTGCGCCGGGTGGTACGCGCACAGTGCCGGGTTTCCGACGATAAATCATGATTGTGTCGCTGGAAAGCAACTTGAATGATGGTTTTGCATAGTCAATAGACGCCCTGTTAGCGTTATTTTGTACGCCCTGATCATGGTTTTGGAGCGGCTTCTCGCAGACGCTGACGATCTTCTGGCGCGAGCGTAGTGCGTAGGGCCTTCTCCAATATATCCGAATCGGCGGCGCGTTGCCAGCATGTCGGCTGATCGCACAGATAGGCTCCACGCCCATTGCGTTTGCCCGTCAGGTCAACCTGCACCCCTTCCGATTCGGTACGTACCAACCGCGTCAGCGAACGCTTTTCAGCGGTGCTACGGCAGACGATACACATCCGTTGCGGAATGTGGCGCGGTCTGCCGCTGCGTGCCTTCTTTGGCGCGGTCTTGCCCGTATTATCGGGGATCACGCTTTAGCTGCCCCAATAATCCTGACCGCGTTTGCGGTTGCGCCGTGCCACCACTTCGCCGCGATCTTCATCAAATTCCAGCTGACGATGCTTCTTGCCCTTCTTACCCTTCTTGCCGCCAGCACTGCTGTCGTCATCGAAGTCTTTATCCACGACGGGCGCAGGGGCTTCCTCTTCCTCGACACGGATGATCTTGCGTCCAACCTTCGCGGGTTCAGGACGCGCCGCAGCAGGTGCAACATCCATGTCAATGAAGGCAGGCGGTGCAGCGTCCAGATCATCGTCGCCACCGATAGGCGCAAGGACGGATGCTGGTTCAGCAGACTTCTCGGCCACTGGTTTCACGGGTTCGCCTGTTACGGTGGTAACCTCTTCCAGCTTCTTATGGGTGCGGAGCAAGTCGGTCAATGCGTCATTGACGACATCAATGGCATCGTCCTCGCAACGGGCAGCCTTCAGAACTTCCTTCAGCTTGTCCACATCACCATAGACGCGCAGCATCAAATCGCCGCAATTTTCGATGTTCTTGAGTGCATTCTGAATATCACGGGTCAGGTCGAGTTCGGTCAGCGGAATAGTGTACGCCCATGCGGGTACGACCTGCTTATACTTTTCCATCACCTTCTTGCGACGGTTGCGCGAAATCTCGCGCTGATCGAGCATCCGCTGTTCGACCATCTGCACGAAGCGGCTGAGGGTAATATATTCTTCTGGCTGGACAGCGCGATCATTGCGCTTCTTTTCGATGATGCGACGAACTTCCACAATCATATCCGGGCTTTCCGCAGCGATACGATCCAGCGGTGATTCTTCCAACTTCGGAAGTGCCTGGAATGCGGCTTCGACCACGCTCTTGATATCGATACGCCACCCGGTCAGTTTGGCGGCAAGACGGGCGTTCTGGCCTTCCTTGCCGATTGCCAGCGAGAGTTGATCATCCGGCACGATCACCGTAGCAGTGCGCCCCTGATCGATGTCTTCTTCGAGATAGACACCTGTTACACGCGCTGGACTGAGCGCCTTCGAGATGAACACCGCTTGATCATTATCCCAGGGAATCACATCGATCTTTTCGTCGTTGAGTTCTTTCACAATGTTCTGGATGCGCGAACCGCGCACACCGACGCACGCGCCAAGCGGATCGATTCCCGGCTGGAGTGCGGCTACTGCTACTTTCGAGCGATGACCAGCCTCGCGCGCGATATTCTTGATCTCCACCTGCTTGTTATAAATTTCCGGTACTTCATATTCGAGCAAACGCCGGAGCAGGTTCTTATGACCACGCGAAACAATAATTTGTGGTTCACGGGTGCTTTTCTTGACTTCGGAGATCAGAATACGGATTTTCTCGTGGGGGCGGTAGCGTTCACCGGGGATCATTTCCTTGCGTGGCATGATCGCCTCGGCGCGATCTACCATCATCGTGATCTGGTTGCTGCTGACGCTCTGGATTGTACCCGTAACGAGTTCCCCTTCGCGGAGTTTGAATTCGTCGTACAGTTGGGTACGTTCGGCATCACGAATTTTTTGCGAAATGACCTGTTTGGCGGTTTGCGCAGCAATGCGCCCGAAATCGCGCACATTATAAACAATCGGTATCATCACCGTATCGCCAACATTGGCGTTAGGGTCAACCTTGCGCGCCTCGTAGAGCGTGACTTCGGTATTTTCGTCGGTGATTTCTTCGCCCTCAATCACTTCTTTCTCAAGAAGGATGTGGTAATTACTGGTGTTCAAATCAATTTCGGCGTCCACGCGCTGCGCGGTGCTGGGGCGGCGATCCCGGCGATAGGCCGAAACAAGTGCTTGTTTGAGTGCATCGGTGATGGTATCGCGTGGAAGTTTGCGAATTTCCGAGATTTCGCTGAATGCCAGGGAGACTTCGCTCTTAGCCATTCTGGTTTTTCCTATCTATTCAGTTGGACTAACGGTCTAAATTAACGAAAAAAGTGGGCTACCCCACTTTCGCCGCGAACACTGACTTGCCCATCATCTTACAATAAATTATTGTCTTTTGCAATATGCAGAACGAACGTTTGTGCAGTCTTAAACGGGAACTAATCAGCCTTGAAGTGTGAGCGCATCGCGGGCGGGGGCAGGTGCGATACAATTTTGCCAACCGTGCCGATTTGCGAAAAGAAGGTTTTCCTTGACTCAAACTATCATGCCTGTTCCGTTCACCGGGCAACGTCAACCGCGCCGTTTCTGGTTCTGGCTGGCACTTCTGACGATGCTGGTTTATATCGCTGGAATTTCGGCGCTCGTCCTGTATCGGCATGAGCAATATAATTCTACGGCGTTCGACCTTGCTTTCTATGATCAGGTGCTTTGGAACACGGCGCACGGGCGGATCATGGAATATACCGTCGGGGCAACTCTTGAGTATGAAACCAACTGGATTTCCCACGTTGAACCGATTTTGTTCCTTGTTGCCCCGTTTAAACTTGTTTTCGTAGAAGAACGCTGGCTACTCATTCTACAAACTATCATTATCGCTAGTGGTGTTATTCCGGTATATCAGATTGCTGTTCGGACATGGCGGCGTGGATGGGCAGGATTCATCTTTAGCCTGTTCTATTTGTTATATCCGACGGTAGGCTGGTCGAATATGTTTGATTTCCACCCCCTGACGATTGCGACGCCGTTGCTGCTTTGGGCATACGATCAACTGGAAGAAAAACGCTATCCAGTCTGTTCGCTATTTTTGCTTCTGGCGATGCTTTGCAAGGAGGAGATGGGGCTGGTCATCCTGTGCTTTGGACTATATGCGTGGGTAATCGGCAAATGGCGCGGTGGATTGCTGTGGGCGGTGCTTGGTTTTGGATGGGCGTTCATCAGCTTCTTTGTGATCATCCCCGCCGCGCAAGGGAGCGGTCTGGCGTATCAGGCGACTCTACGCTATGAGTGGCTGTTCAAAGGCACGCTCAATGATAAAATCGCCTATCTTCTGAGCGACGATAGCCGAATTAAACTGGAATTTCTCTTTCGATTATTCCTGCCACTGGCATTTACGCCATTATTCCGGCCTGCCATCCTGTTCATTGGTAGCCCTGCAATTGCGCTTTCACTACTCTCGATGAATATGAATCAGAACAGCGTCTATCATCACTATATGATGAACGTAGTTCCATTTTTGCTTATCGCTTCCATCAAGGGGATTTATGGGTTGAGGCGTGGCAAGACTTTCGTGCGTGTGAATCTGGCGCAGGTCACAGCGTTTGCTTTCTGTGCGCTGATGATGTCGGGATTGCTGGCTTTTTTCGGCCCGTTGACCTATACGCCCAAAGCGCCATTTGCCCCGATTTACACTATCCAAAGTGGCGCGAGTGTTGCCGGGTTGCGCGCCGTCGAACCCTATATCGAAGATGCAGCGTGCCTGACCGCCAGCAACAACATCGCAGCGCATTACGGACAACGCCGGGTGTTGCATGTTATCGGAGTTGGCAATTTCAAAAGCTGTGAGCGTATTCTGGTTGATTTGGCAGATGACCGCTTTGTTTCGTTCGGCGTGCCACAGGTGTATGCCTGTCAGCAATTCGAGGCAGGCTATACGCCGATTTTCTATGAAAACAATGTATTGTTATTGAAAAAGGGAACAGAGAAACCTGCCACCATCAACAGTAATGCAATACGCGCCGCCTGTGAAAAATGGCGCGTCGGGTAGCTACCAAAGAAAATTTCGATTGTCGGACGGGCAGAAGCCCGTCCCTACAAGGTCATGATTTTATAGAACGCCCCGTTTTGGGCATCTACCTTCGCTCTTATGCCTGATCGTAATCAGGCAAATTCTGCAATGTTTCTGTTGGGACCAGCAAGTGAATCGTATTGTTTTCGACATAATCGATCCAGTCGGCTGGTACGAGTTTATGGGTTTTGAACAGCAATCCTTTCGACATCATGAAGTGGGTAATTACGCCCTTGTCTGAGGTAACAACCTGTTCGAGGTTACCCACGTGCTGTTTATCCTGAGAGATAACACGTCCGCCAACATCCAGCACTGACGCCCCTTCCGGGATGTTTTTTGTTTCGCGGCTGATATAGATCGGACCGTTGAAGTCTGCTAATATCCCTGTCGCCGGGACAATCCCCGGTGCGCCCAGATAATAGAGGTTGGAAGGATTCACGGGACTGCTTGAAACCAGTTCGTCATAGTTGAGGGCTGGTTCCCGCACGTTCGCTGGAGCCTGGATGTATTCCTGTTCCTTAAAGTTTGGCAGTTGATCGAATTTCGTTTTCTCGGTATTCAAGATCAACTTGTCACCGTCATTGCCCGAAATCCAGTTCACGGGCATGACCTTTTCTTCGGTGAACATGAAGCCACGCCCAATCACCAGATGGGTAATATTGTGCGCACGCGGCGTCACAACCAGGTCTTTTACATGCCCAACCTGTTCGCCTGCTGCGGTGACCACTGCCATTCCTCTTCGATAGTTGATCATTTTTTCACCTTTTCGCTTTTATTGGCTGAACAGACCTGACGGGGTGATGAAATGTTTTCTGATGCTACAGGCATATTCAGATAGCTATCGGGAAATACTCAAACTATCTTCAGTCTAGGACAAAAGGGCTAAATTTTTAATATATCCATCCAAAAATTTAGAAATTTTAGAGGGTTGGGAGGTCGCAAATCTATTTGAGTATACCAACCCTTTGCGACCTGGATAGCAAAATTACGAACTCTCATTGATCAGCTTGATAGTGCGCTGTTGCCCTTGATGGAAAATGCGAAACTGTACTGATTTCCAGAATTTGGGAAGATTGGGATCAAGCGAGAACTCGCCATCATCGTGCAGCGTTAATCCAGCAAAGCCGAATACAACCGCCTGCCACAGACCGCCCGCTGCCGCCGCGTGGATACCATCGCGCACATTGCCTTTGTTGTCTTCCAGGTCGATTGTTCCGCCATGTATAAACATTTCATAGGCTTCATCGATCAAGCCAAGCCGCGCGGCAACCCATGCGTGTATCGCCGGACTAAGCGACGAACCGTGATCCGTCAGTGGGTAGTAATAATCCCAATTGCGTCTGCGCGCATTGATATCCCCAACCATATCTGGCACGAGCGCCATGAGCAGAACTACATCTGCCTGTTTGATGACGGAAAGGTTCTGCGTTGCTTCATGCCCGATGATTCCATCAATGTTGCTGACCTTCGGCTTCCACAAATTCAGATCGAGCGGTTTCAGATCGAAGAATCCATCAAATTGTTCCAGAATCCCGCGAGCTTCGTAATGTGGGATATATATTTTCTCACTGGCATGTTTCCATCCGGCGAGGCGATCTGGCGTCAGCTTCAGCCGTTGACGCAAATCAAGAGCATGTTTCGGATAATGTGTATCCAGCCATTCCAGAACAGACAGCGCTGCCGTCAAATGCCAGCGTACCATGCAATTCGTAAAGGCGCTGTTGTTCACATTTTCATGATATTCATCCGGACCGATCTGCTGGCTCAGAAAATAAATATCATTATCCTCGTCATACTCTACGCGCGTTCCCCAGAATACCGCCGTATCCAATACGATTTCTGCGCCATAGTTGACGAAGAACTCGTTATCGTTCGTCCAGCGCCAGTATTGCAGAACGGCGTAGGCAATATCGGCGCTGATGTGCTGTTCGTTATCGCCCGTCCAGATACGCACCGGCGATCCATCCGGTGGCAGGTTCATCCAGCGCGGTGTGGTCTCCTCGCCTGTATCGGTAGCTTCCCAGGGATACATCGCGCCTTCATAGCCCGCTTCTTTGGCTTTGTTACGCGCCCCTTGCAATGTGTGATAGCGATACATGAGCAGATTTCGGGCGATTCTCGGTTGTGTGAGGATCAACGGCGGAACCATGAAAATTTCTGTATCCCAGAATACATGGCCTTTATATCCCGGTCCGCTGAGAGTTTTTGCACCAATGCTCGAACGTTCATCATGACGCGGTGCGCTAATCAAAACGTGATACGTGCAGAAACGAACTGCTTTCTGTGCGAGTTCGTCGCCTTCGATCAGAATGTCCGAGTCGTACCAGAGTTTCACCCATTCGGCAGCATGAGCAGCATATAATGCACCATAACCTGTTTTGAGAGAATGTTCCAGCGTTGCAAAAGCACTTTGTGTAGGGTCGGCAGAATCGCGCGTTGTGTGAATCGCGGTGAAGCGATACAGGGTTATCGCTTCTTCTTTGGCAAGTTCAATCTCAAGCACAGCACCTGGTTGAACCGGATTTGCCAGATTGAGTGTGGTACTACCTTTGCTGCTGATCAACGCCGAAGCAACAGTCGCACCATAATTGCTCTGTCCTGTTATGCTGTGGAATGCAAACATCTGACCAGCGTTGACTGCTTCCTGAGTTTTCCAGTGACTGATCCCCTCGTTGGTCGTTGTGCCATCAATGAATGCGCGGATGCTCACCTTTGCGTTCCCATTCAGAGAGCGCAGCGAGATTTTCTGTGCAAGAACGTGTTGATGTTCGATACTGGCGAAGCGCTCAAAATAGAGTGCCACGATTCGGCCTTTGCTATTTTGCCAGAGGATGCTTCGTCGCAGGGTTGCAGTTTGCATATTCAACTCGTGCCGATAGCCGAGTACCTTACCGCTGGTCATGTTGAAATCTTCACCATCAATACTGATGACGAGCGATAACGGATTCGGCAACACGACCAGTTCCGGAACGAGTTCGCCCTCTTTGTGATCGAAGATGCCGTGAACCAATGTAGAGGCAAGTTCGCCGGGATAACCTTCCTCGAAGGTAGCACGTACCCCCATATAGCCGTTCCCAACGGTATAAATCGTCTCGGTATGATGCAATTTATAGGGATTAAACGGCGCTTCATAAAGCGTCCAACTGCGTTCAATAGGTTTCATAATTTCCTCTGAGCATGAAAAATTTCAAAAAGCGCGACAACTTGAGTCACGGATGATAAGTTCTGGTGCTATCAGAATATAACGTTCCGAAAGCGGTTGGCGATGCAACAAGGCTACCAGCATTTCGATCACCCGCTTCCCAATTTCATCAATTGGCTGACGGATAGAGGTCAGCGCGGGGCGTGTAAAAGGGGTATAGGGATCATCGTCAAACCCCGTGACTGCCACATCTTTGCCAACGCGCAAACCCATCGCTTCGATGGCTTCAAACGCACCAAGTGCAAGCGTATCCGAAACGGCACAAATCGCGGTTGGGCGTTGATCGGTGGGCAATCGCAGTATCTTTTCCGTAGCGATACGAGCGCAAGCGCGATCATTCTGGATATGTGCTATCCATTCTGGATTCGGTGAGATACCAGTGTCTTGCACAGCACTCAGATAGCCAGAAAAACGCTGATCGGCGTTGAGCGAACCCGGAGGCCACGCCAGACAACCGATGCGGCGGTGTCCACGTTCCACAAGGTGATCCACTACAGCCCGCATCCCGATACAGCCATCCACATCAATATGGGGAAAATCCCACTCAGGATTGGAACGCCCAAACGATACGAACGGAAACTCTCGTTCCATTAGCAACCGGATACGTTCGTCATAATGCACAGTTCCCGATAAAATAAAGCCATCAACACGGCTGGTCTGGATCAATTCGTGATAGGCGGAAGCAGGTTGCAAAGGGGACTGGGTGAAGGTCAACACATGGTAACCATGCGATTCTGCGGCACGCGCCATTGTGTAGACAAATCGATCCAGCACGGCGTTGTTTGTCGCACCGCTGGGGACATCATGCCACGCATAACCAATGATACGTGTTTCGCTGGCTTTCAGGTTGCGCGCGGTGATGTTCGGGCGATAGCCAAGCCGCTTGACGGCATTCAGGACGCGCTGGCGTGTCTCGTCGCTGACGGGGGCGCTGTTATTCAAGACGTAGGAAACTGTTGCAATAGAGACTTCCGCAGCCTCTGCCACATCTTTAATTTTGACTGCCATACACGCTATTCCTGTATAATAAATATTTAAACGTTTAAATCCGATCTTATGCTTCTAATGGGGGCTTGTCAATTATCATGGCGCACTATTCACTGGATTGGGGCGTGGTTGGACATGAATGGGCAGTGGAACATCTTGCCAAATCGCTGGCCTATGGTCGGTTGCGCCATGCGTATCTGATTGCAGGAGTTTCCGGTGTAGGTAAAACGACACTTGCCAAAGGATTCGCCCGTGCGATGGAATGTACCTCGGAAAGCCTGCGTCCATGCGGGGAATGCCGCGCCTGTCGGTTGATTGAACACGACGGGTTTGCCGATCTGAATATCATCCAATCGCAGGATAAGACACTCAAGATTGAACAAATCCGCGAATTGCAGCATACGCTCGCGCTGCGCCCTGTCGAAGGGCGTTACCGTGTCGTAATCCTTGAAAATTTTCAGGAAGCATCGGGACAGGCGCAGGATGCGTTACTCAAGACACTGGAAGAACCACCGCCATTTGTAGTGATTTTGCTCACAGTAGATCATATCGGTAGTGTGCTTCCCACGATTCGTTCGCGCTGCCAGCCTGTCGCACTGCGTCCACTTTCGGCGGCACAGATACGGAATGCCCTGGAAGCACAAGGCATCGAAGCGGAACACGCCGCGCTCCTCGCACAACTTTCCGGCGGGCGTTTGGGATGGGCATTGAAGGCTGCCAAAAATGAAGAAGCGTTACAGTTGCGTAATTCAGCACTGAATGCACTAGAGGGGTTGATCAGCGCGGATCGTGTCGCACGGTTTCGATTCGCGGAACAAGCGGCACAAAATAAGGATAACCTGCCGGACTTGCTGGCATGGTGGCAGAGTTATTGGCGCGATGTGTTGATGAGCATTCAATCGGCGCGCGTGCCACTCACGAACCGGGATCATCGCCACGCTATTGAGCAGTTAACCGCCGCGCTACACGCTGAAGACGCCCAACGCGCGCTGGATGGAATCACGCGAACAATGAAGTATATCGATCAATACGTGAATCCACGCCTCGCGCTTGAAGTTCTGATGATTGACATGCCGCGCCACAAATTGCTTGTTGCGCCTCCCGGAGGCTAATTCCCCTCGGCGGCACGCGCGGCAAGAATCGCATCTACATCAATTTTCGTGGATGTGATGACATCCAGTGAACAGGCTGTCGTGCCGAACGCCCAGCGGCAGATTTTCAGATATTTGCGGAAATCTGAATAGACCTGCTCACCCACCAATTCCTTGACAGCATCCCGATTGATGAAGAGATTACTCAGCCAGAAATCCATCGTCTGGCAATAATTTGCCATCGGGATTTGCGTCACGTTCGTGAGTTCAAATCCAGCACTGTTGACCATCTGCAATTCTTCGGTCAATAGCCGATAATTGCCGGAAAACCCGAAAATCTGATTGACGTTGGCCCCGGTGCGCCCCAAAACTGTGTGCGCTTTGTGCGTGAAATGTAATTCCTTATGCACCATACGCGCGCCCATCTTCAGCCAATCCCAACAGCGGCGAAAAAATGTTTCCAGTTCATGGAAGTGGACAATGACTTCATCACTGTAGATAGCGTCGAACTGTTCCCCCGGCTCAAAGTCTTCCCAGTTCACCAGTTTGAACGTTGCATCTACGCCATAACGTGCCGCGCGTGCTTCGGCTTCATCGCGTTGTTTGGGCGAGACAGTGATCCCGACTCCAGTTACACCATAGGTTTTGCAGAGATAAGTCAGCGGTCCGCCCCAACCGCACCCCACATCGAGGATACGCATCCCCGGCTTCAAATCCATCTGGCGCGCGAGTAAATCCAGTTTGGTTTGCTGCGCTTCCGTTCCGGTAGAATCGGGCGAAGGCCAGATCGTGGCAGAATAGACATTCCATTCGCCACCCGTGAAATAATAATAGAAGCGCGGATCATGTTCGTAATGCGAACGTGAACGCTCTTCATCATCTTCTTTGGCAAATTTCTGATAAAACTGATGCTCGGCGGGGACTTGCTTCGACATACGATCTCCTTTTGAGAGGATATATTCACGCATATCAAACCCGGTACATATGCACCGGGCTAAACTCAAAAATTGACATTCATGCAGGGGTATAGTGTGCGGTTAATTTTGCCTCAGACCTGCGCGGCGTTCAACAAAGCCTGCGTGCGCTGTATTTCGTGATCAAGTTTGGAAGTTGCGAACTGTTCCAGTGCTTTTGTGAAATGCTCACGCGCGGCGGTAGCGTTTCCACGTCTCTGGCAGATGATGCCCCATTCGCGCCGGGTACGCGCCGCTTCGAGTGGGGCGCTGGCGGCTTCCAGACTTTGTACACTAGCGGTCATGCGCGCTTCAACCTCATCATAGTTTGGGGTTTTATCGGCGGCAAGCGCCATGCCCCAAACGCGCTGACAAAGCCCTTCAGTGTAGATGCTGATCGCCTTGCAATAGATCGCACCCTTTTCGCCAAGCTGAATTGCATCTGCGATGCGTCCAGCGTTCAATGCAGCTTCAGCGGTGACAAAAGAGAAAAAATCGGAAAGTACAATCTGCCCTTTGATTTGCGCAGCGGCATCTTCCAGTTTCTTCAAGGTTTGCGCGGCTTCATCATGCTTTCCCAAACGGCTTTCGGTCAACGCGCGGAATCCGGTTCCAAAATAGCGATAGAGCATATCCCCGGACTGTTCCGCAGTCGTGACGACTTTGATCGCTTCATCCAGCATCGTTTCCGGTAAACCACCCATGAAATGGCACAGCCACAACATGAGATAACCCGTGCCGATCCCGGTCAGATAGCTGGATTCCTGCGCCTTTGTCAGCCCACGTAACGTCTCGGCAACACCTTCGTGATATTGCCCGTTGGCTGCCAAAGCATAACCGTAGAAGGTGACAGCGCGTATCCATTCAGGCCAGTTGGCCGCTTTTTCCAGCGGCGCGACAACCTGACCAAGCATGGCTTTGGCCTTGCCATATTGCCCCTGAATGATCAGCGCCTGCCCGATCACGTTGGTTGGTGTGATCAGCAATTCCTGATCGTTAAATTCACGCGCAACGCCAAGCACTTGCTGATAGTAGCCGATGGCAGCGCGCGTCTCAGCTTTGTAATAGTGTGAACGCCCCATCCAGAAATGCACGCGCGCCAGTCGCAGACGGTCTTCATTTTCGGTCAACGTTTTGGCGATGGCTTCCGCCTCACCCAGAATTTTCAGGTTGTAATCCGGGCTTTCCGAACTGAATGTGATGCTGACCAGTTTTACCGTTGTATCTACTTTCTGGCGGCGTGTTGTATCATTTTCTGTGGCTTGTTTGAGTACGGATAACGCTTGCTGATAGAATCGCCGTGCTTCAGTATGTGCATAGAGACGGTTGGCATTGTCGCCAGCACGAATGAGGTATTCGGCAGCCTTGTCCCATACTGCTCCCTCTGCATAGTGATAGGCAAGGGACGCCACGCGATCTGCCGCATTCGGATAGACTTCTTCGATGGTTTTTGCAATGAGTTGGTGCGCGCTACGTTGTTCTTCCGCCGGCATCTGACTAAGCAGACCTTCGCGGAGTTTATCGTGGGCGAAGCGCCAATTACCCTCTGCGCCGTCTAATACCGCCGCCTCGTTGCAAATCGTCAGCCAGCGTTCCAGTGAATCACCAACGCCGAGCGCCTTGATCACAGGGAGATCAACGCTACGCCCATAGACTGCCGCCAATCGCAACCATGCCTGATCTGCTTCCGAGACACGCCCCAAACGCCGCGATACTACCGCGCGCACACCACCCGCAAACACTTTGGAGGGGAGTGTCATCAGTGCGACTTTATCGAGATTACCAGCCTCTTCCGCCAGTGCGCGCACGACTTCTACAAGGAAGAATACATTGCCTTCGGTTTCGCGCTGAAGCAAATCAACAACTTCCTGCTGTTTCCCGGCAGCGCCAAGCATGGATTCGCTCAGGCTCTGAATGCCCTTTTCCGTGAGCCGTTCGAGATGCAAGGTTTGCATCACGGGGAGAGTTTGCGGCAAGTCGCGGCGCTCATCATCCCGATAGCTGCCAATGAGTAATATAGGGAGCGTGTCCACCAGTTTGGAGAGGTGGTCTAATACGGTCAGGCTTTCGCTATCTGCCCATTGCAGGTCTTCGAGGATGATTACAATGGAGTCTGTCTGGCGTTTGACAATGGCTTCAATCACGCCAAGCAAGCGGTTTTGTGTCCCCTGCGGATCAAGCGGCGGTGCATCCGGGATCGTCCGTTCCAGCAAAACAGGCAAATCTGGCACGAGTTCCTTCAGGACGCCCGCTTCTATGTCGGTTACATCGCTCACCAGGCCAAGCCAGCGCAATGTTTCCCGCCAGACCTGATACAGGCTACCGCCAGAACTAACGCCCTGACCGCGTAATACTGCCGCCCCTTGCGTCAAGGCACGCGCGCGGAGTTCATCCAGCAGGCGCGATTTGCCGACACCACTTTCGCCGCCAACCAGCCACGCCGCACCTTTCCCTTTTGCCGCTTCCTTGAATACATCAACCAGTTGATTTAATTCCTTGTCGCGCTCGACAAGTTGCGCGGCTTGCAGATAACTCTCGCGGATCGAAGGTGTTTCCAGCACAATCGGCGTTGGCAGAGCGCTGTTCAGCGCTTCGATGGCAGCGCTCGCATCCGCGAACCGATTGTTGGGCGATTTCGCCAGCAACCGATCCAGCACCGCCGCTATCTTTGGATCAAGGTCTTTTTGCCGCGTGTTGGGAACGCTGTTGATAATATCCCCGATTAATGTGCCGAGGTTGTTGATGTCAAAAGGATAAAAGCCGAGCAGCAGTTCATAGCCAATCATTCCGACAGCGTACAAATCTGAAATCGGCGTGCTGGAATCCCCTTTCAGAACTTCCGGGGCCATATACGGGAGCGTTCCCGCTGTTGAGTCTGGCACATCCTCGGTCTGGTCGCCCATCACCGAGAGGCCAAAATCCAATACCTTGACTGTTTTATCAGAAACGAGGACGTTACTCGGTTTCAGGTCACGGTGCATAATGCCGCGTCGGTGCAGATAGGCCATTGCCTGTAGAAGCTGAATCAGAAAGTCAACCTGTCCCTGTAATGGTTGATTCTTCCCGGCGTCAATAATGGTCTCTGCGCCTGTGATGAGTTCCATTGTGTAGAACGGTTGGCGATCCAGATCGAAACCATAGTCCTGCACAGAGATAACGTTGGGATGGCGTAGGGAAGCCAGCGCCTGAAATTCCCGCGCCAGCGATAGTCGCCTGTCTGCGCTTGTATCCCGCGAACTGAACAGGAGTTGATCTGTTCCCACTGTAACCTGCTTGATCGCCACTGGCTGGCGCGTCAGGCGATCCATTGCCCGGTGGACAACGCCCATCCCGCCTTGCCCTAATTTCTCCTGGAGTACGTACCGCTTGCCGATAATCTGTGACGATGTGTGTAGGACAGCCATCAACGAACACTCCCTGCAATACAGTAGTTGTAAAAATAAACGTGCAATGCGATCAGATTTGCTATAAGCGGTATCAATCAGACGAAATCAGTCTGGTGAAAAAGCGCACAATATTCACAAACACAAATTATATAACAATTGATAATGTATGCCTGTGTTTCAAATGTCGGATATTTTACGAAAACATACCAATTGTCATGAAGCGTTGCGGTATATCTCTATGCAGGACGCAACGGTAGCGTTCAAATCGCTGCTGTCATTGAGGATAACGGGGATACGGTGCATTTGTGCCACCTCGCGCAGGTAGGAACGAATCTGCCGGATGCGCTCGAAATTCGCAAGTTGCCGCGACACATCCCGATCTGGCGCGAACCCGGCACGATTTACCAACCGCTCCCGATGAATGGAGGGCGATTCAATATCGATCAGGATTTCGACAAGATGAAGCCGTTCATGCAGCGAAAGGTTTTTCTGGATGGGTTCGGGGAGAAGGTGAACCCCTTCAATGATCAGGCTGATATTTTCATGTACCGCACGCCGGATAATCGCCGCAACGCCCATCCCGATCACCTGTGCCTGTCGTTTGTAGGCATTGATCAGGTTGGCGCTGTCGCCTGTTGCCAGAAAGCCATCATAGCTGCTGTGGCGCAGTTCCGGGACAACACCCGCCGGAATAAACTCGCGCACAACTTCGCGGAGCGCGTCTGTCCCGATTACCGAACGTACCTGTACTGCCGGGTCAGCCGCAACACGCATCGCTATACTGGATGTACCAACGCCTGTCCCGCCGAGGAGCAGGAGAATATTTTTTACCATGAATATTGTTGTCCCCTGCTCCTGAATATCTCAGCTTTCGTCGTGTGGACGCGCCAGATTGATTGAAACGGGAATACCGCGCATCGTCGTATTTGATAGCTTTTCGACTACGCGCCGTTGATACCGCGCCGGGATTTCCGCAAAGCTAAACCCGCCATGTACTGTCACTGGGCCGATCTCGCGTCCAGGGATGTTGCATTCATTGGCAATCGCGCCCACAATGTCGTTGACGCGAATCCCGGAACGACTCCCCTTGTTGATGAACAGCTTGACCTTCGGCCCTTCGCCGATTTCATCCTCGAAATCATAGTCGCGCGTCTCTTCACGTGTAGGTTGTACACCTTGTCCACTTAGTGCGCCAGCGCGTGGTTGCATACTTTCGTCGAACAGACGGAGCGCCGCTGCTGCGATTTGTTCCAGCGAATAATCATCCGAAAGCTGTGTCACAATTTGATAATATGGACGCGGCGTATCCGCAGAGAGTGCAGTTTGAATCGCTTCGGTGAGCATCACAGCCCGGTTCGCAGCAACATCCTTTTCGGTAGGCAGGCGGGCGCGTTCGATTTTGATTTTCAGAAAGCGCTCGATGGTGCTGATCATGCGCAGTTCGCGCTGCGTCGCCAGTGTCAGCGCCACGCCGGTACGTCCAGCGCGTCCGGTACGACCAATACGGTGAACGTAATATTCAACGTCGCTTGGCATATCATAGTTGATCACATGGCTGATGTTTTCGATGTCGATGCCGCGCGCTGCAACGTCGGTTGCAATCACAATATCGACAGTGCCTTTTCGCATTTTGCGGATTACGGTTTCGCGCGCCGCCTGTGCCATATCGCCATGTAGAGCGTCTGCTGCATAACCACGTGCCTGCAACGCTTCGGTCAATTCAGACGCACCTACTTTCGTCCGTGTGAAAATCAGCACAGAAGTCAGGTCTTCGGTATCCAGCAATCGCGCCAATGCTTCGATCTTTTGATAAGCTGTGACGACGTACAGGCGCTGTTCGATATTCGGAACGTTCAGGCTGCTTGGCGCGATCAGAATTTCTTTTGGCGAGTTCAGGTACTGTTCAGCCAGCCTCCGCACCGGGGATGACATTGTGGCGCTGAATAACGCCGTCTGACGCTCTGCCGGGATTTGCTGCAATATCCATTCCACATCTTCGAGGAAGCCCATATTGAGCATTTCATCGGCTTCGTCCAGCACCATATGCCGAACCTGATCCAGTTTGAGTGTCTCGCGGCGGATCAAATCCATCACGCGCCCCGGCGTCCCGACGACAACCTGTACGCCACTACCCAGTTTGCTGAGTTGCTTGCCATAGCCGACACCGCCATAAATCGGCAGCACCTGTGTTTTCAGATTTTTACCATAGCGATAGATCGCCTCGGCAACCTGAATCGTGAGTTCGCGCGTCGGCGTCAGGATAAGCGCCTGTACTGCGTGCTTTTTGGGATCGATTTGTTGCAAAAGCGGCAGTGCAAAAGCGGCAGTCTTACCTGTACCTGTTTGCGCCTGTCCGATCACATCATGTCCGGCGAGCATCAGCCCGATTGTTTGTGCCTGAATCGGCGTCGGCGCTTCATAACCAAGCGCCGTGATAGCTTCTACGATCTGCGGGGAAAGCCCCAGATCGCTAAATGTTGATTCCATGCGTTTCTTTCTCGATTTCTCCTCTCATTGTACCAGACGATTAGCAGGTTATGAGGGTATCTTGTCACAGAAAACATGCAAAGAAGGCGAATATTCCAGGAGCGCCTTGCTATCGGATAAGCAGATCATCACCACGAAAAGCAGGTCTCTAAAAATTCGTTGCGAAATTTCCCCTGCGGATCATGCTGGAGCAATAGTTGCTGAAATTGTGGGAGTTTCTCATAAAGTGACTGTAAGCGCTGCGGCGACATGGTAAACAGTTTGCCCCAATGCGGACGTGCATCGAAAGGAGCAAGTTTCGCTTCAAGGAGAGGCAAAAGCTGGCTAACGGCTGCCCAATCGAGTTTCCATGTAAAGTGAAAAGCAATTGAATCCTGATTGCGGCAGGGACTTAGCCAGAGTGTGTCGGCAGCTACGCTGCGTATCTCCGAAATGAACAAATAAGGAGCAAATTCGTGGCGCAGGCTATGCACCGCACGCAAGGCGTCAACGGCATATCGGCGCGGCACGAAATATTCTGATTGTAATTCATTACCAGCGCTAGGCGTTGCATCAAAGCGGAAGTGAGGCAATCGCTCATGCCATGCACCAGCAACCCCAAGTTGTTGGGTACATGAACTGGCAGAAAATTCGGCAATCGGGTGCATTTGGTGGCCTGCCGGGATCGCTCCGAAAAAAGCGGCTTCTTCCATGAGGCTTTCTGTTTTCGGCTTTTTCTTTAGCCAGACCTGGTTAATGAATTCGCTCTGCCAGTCAGTAAACAAACTAACGCTATAGGCACTCGCCATAATTTCGTCGAAATGGGCTTCCAGTTGTACTATCGGGAGTTTCTCATAGACCCGCTGGCTAATCTCAAAAGCAGGCAAAAGATCGAGTGTAAGATTCACAATCACGCCCAGCCCACCCAGACTAACAACGACCCCCTTGAACATTTCGCCATTATTTTCCCGTGAAAACGAAATGAGATCACCATTGGCATCGACAATTTCAACAGCCGAAACAGCCGTCGCCAAATTCCGATTACGGTCTCCTGAGCCATGCGTTGCCGTCGCACACGCCCCCGCAACCGAAATATGTGGTAGAGAACCCAGGTTGTGCAGCGCATATCCCGACGCATGAAGTTGTTGAGACAAATCGCCATAGCGCATATTTGCGGAGAGCAAGACTTTATTGTTTTTGTGATCGATTTGTACGGATCGGGCCAGATTTTCAAGGGAAATGATAGTATCAGTGGAATCTGCGATACCGTTGAACGAATGCCGCGTTCCCAATACCCTGAGTTTTTTCTGTTTCCTTACGATGGCCTGAATTTCTTCAGTTGTTTTGGGATAGTGTATATTTGTGGTGCTATATTCGTAATTGCCAGCCCAATTCGTGATTCTGGTATTCACTGAAGCCCTCTATAAAAACATGATTATTCCGCCTGAATTGTAGCAAATTCGGCTCTGATCAGATTATATTCAGATTGAACACTGTTCTTGTGGAAATGCACATCCCTCATCATCGAATAGTATCGGAGTTATCCGTTGACGCACAGTTCGGGACATTCTCCATATATGAGCGAATAAACCAATTCCGAAGTCATCCGAATTGCTGATAAAATAGCCCACTTTATACACTTTATAAACAGTTGAAAGGTATTTTTATGCAAATTCAGGCAGCAGTTTTATCCACCCCAAAAACAAAGCTTACCCTGGAATCCCTGACACTGGATGATCCCCGCGACGGCGAAGTGCTGGTACGGATCGTCGCCAGCGGTGTCTGCCACAGCGATTATCATGTGATGAGCGGCGACACCCGGCATCCGCTACCAGCCGTTTTGGGTCATGAGGGAGCGGGTGTTGTTGAGGCGGTTGGCACTCGTGTCAATCGGGTAAAAGTTGGGGATCACGTGGTGCTGAACTGGGCTCCAGATTGCGGCGAATGCTTCTACTGTCGGCGGGATCGTCCCAATCTGTGTGAAACATTCACCGAACCCATCTGGGCCGGTACGATGCTGGATGGTACGCCACGACTGCACGTGGGCAACCAGCCTGTCTATCATTATTGCGGACTCGCTACCTTTGCCAATTATGTCGTCGTTCCACAACAAAGTTGTGTGAGTATTCGGAAGGATGTCCCGCTGAAAGCCGCCGCACTGGTTGGGTGTGCCGTCTCTACCGGCGTTGGCGCTGCATTTTATACGGCACAGGTTCGCCCCGGCGATAGTGTGGTTGTGTTTGGCTGCGGCGGCGTTGGGCTGAATGTATTACAGGGAGCGTCCCTGTGTGGTGCGCAAACGATCATCGCTGTCGATACCAACGAAACCAAGTTGCAAATGGCGCATCAATTCGGTGCAACCCACAGGATACTATCCAATTCTGATACTATCGAGGCAATCCGCGACCTGACTGGCAAGCGCGGCGCTGACCATGCGATTGAAGCGATTGGGTTGCCTGCCGTGCAGGAATTGGGACTTAGCGCCATTCGTCCCGGCGGGACACTGACGTTGGCTGGACTTTCACCGATGGGTACAGGAACGAACCTGCCGGGCGCAATCATCACTCGACAGGAGAAAGTAATCAAAGGCAGCTACTACGGGACGGTATCCGCCAGCCGTGATTTTCCAATGCTGCTCGATATGTATATGGCAGGCAAGCTGAAACTCAACGAGCTTATTTCACAGGAATATCGACTGGATCAGATTAATGAAGCGTTCGACGCGATGCTGACTGGTCAGGTAGCACGTGGGATCATCGTGATGTGAAAAACAGCTTCAGGTTTTGACCATTGCGCTGATCGTTGAGGCAATATCCAGAAACGCGCTACGGAGTTCGGGCGGCTCCAGAATGGTGACGTGACAACCGAGGCCGATCAGAATCCGTGCTGTGTGGTGCAAATCTCTTATTGACGACTTCATCCGCACCAGATCACCGTCCTGTACCAATGTTGCATAAGCAGGCGGAATACGGCGGAACGCATCCTGTAGCGGCATATCCAGTAACACCTCTACATTCCACTGGTCAGGGATGGCTTCAAAGGAAGTCAGCAGGTAATCCAGAATATCGAACGATGGAGGCGCGGAAAACGGGATTGCCAGCGCTTCCAGTTCCGTGATTCGATCCAGGCGGAAGACTCGCGTCGTTTTCCGCAGATGACAATAGCCGACGGTATACCAGTAGCCCTGCATAGATGCAACGCCATAGGGATCAAAAATACGTTCGGTTTGATCATCCGCAGTCAAATAACGCATTCGTACCTGCTGGCAATTTCGGCTGGCGAGGCTCAGTGCTGCGATGATATTGCCATCGACGGCTATATCGTGAAAAGGGCGATCCAATTGTGTTGACTCCACCAGCGCCCGGAATTGTTCACGTAGAGCGAATGGCAGAACACGCTCGATTTTCGCAAGGCCACTCTCAACAGCGGGGTTTATCCCTGTCAGTGCAGTTTGGCGGGTCAGGAGCAGGCCAAGCGTCAATGCCAGAACCTCATCATCAGTAAACATCAGCGGTGGTAGCTTGAATCCGGCTTGCAGTGTATATCCCCCATAGCGTCCGATCTCGGCCTCAATCGGAATCCCCATATCCTGCAATGTAATGATATACCGCCGGATCGTCCGCACATCAACCTCAAGTCGGGCTGCCAAATCTGGTCCGTTCATCTGTCGATGTGTTTGCAATAGTTCCAACACACTCAATACCCGTGATGTAGGATGATAAACCAATTTGCCAAACCCTTAATTTAACACGGATCGATTCTGTCCTCCTTTGGATTTATAGTCAAATTGTAGAAACGAAGGAGACCATACAATGACGATTGATCTGAAACGTGCGCGCGATTATGTCTATGCCAGCGGTGTTTTGTGGGAACGAAAACTGTTTGCTTATCTATTTCAGGGAGAGCCAGTAGAACGCCTGCACCAGATATTGCTCTGCTATAAAAACCCCGACAATGGTTGGGGAAACGCATTGGAACATGATATGCGTTGCCCGAAATCGAATCCATTGCAACTGGAATTCCTGCTATCAATGCTCACCCACTTAAATATCCCAACGGGGGATTTATTGGATGGCAGCGCAGAATGGCTGGAACAGCAGCAGGAAGCGGATGGGTCACTTGGAAATCCCCCGGATTTACTGGACTATCCACATGCGGAATGGTGGAATAGCGGTGGTCAGAACCTGCCAGATTCGATTGTTGGCAACCTGACCCGGCTTGGTTGTGCCACCGATTCACTGCGGAAAAAGACCGAGGCCTGGGTACAGGCAAATCTCACGCCAGAAAAGATTCGTGCCAACGAATGGTTGTTTATGGCCTATCATGCCTATCACTATTTCCTGTCGATCCGTGAGATGCCAGAAGGTAAAATCGGCTGGCAGGCAGCCGTCGAAAATATTATCCGTTGCGCCGAAAATGCAAAACCAGAACAATACTACGAAATTTTCCACTTCGCCCCGACCCCGGATTCACCTGTAGCAAAGGCAATGCCATCAAAACTCCTGACGAAAATGATCGATCATGTATACGATACACAGCAGCCTGATGGCAGTTGGCGCGATGAACACGGTCTGTCCTATTGGTATCCATTTGTAACAATTCAAGTCCTTCACGGTTTACGCGCACATGGTCGGGAAATTGGAAAACTATAGTTTGTACTGATCCATTGGCGGAATAGCGGGGAAAACAAAAACCAGCGATGACTTCGCTGGTCTTTGGATGTTTGAGGGTATTCTGTTACCTTACCGGGTATCGGGTTTCAAGCCGCTAACTCAGGAGGGATCAGAGTGATCTCAATAACGTAAAGTCTCACCTGTGCTGAATCAGTTACGGACCAGCAACCTTCGGTGTATTTGTGGGCGCTGGTGACTTTGTAAACGTCCAGGGGCCGCCCTCACTACAAACACCACGATAATATTCATCCAGTGGATAAACATACCATGTGTAGGTTCCAGTCTGCTTGAAATCCTTGAACAGGTCTACCACATAATCCTGCCGTAGTTCGACTACATACTCTATCTTTGAACCATCCGGCGCGAAGATGCGAATCAGGTTCTTCGGTGTGCGCGGACCATACCAGTGGAAGGTCAGGCTGCCGCTACCCGCAATTGCTTGCGTACCATTTTGTGGCGTCAGGTTCTGGATTGGGGCGCATGTCCAGCGTGTCTCTGGCGCTGCTGAACCCGGCACTTTAAGAATCTGCCCGTTCCAAATCATGTTCTTGTTAGTGATGCAGTTTGCATTAACGAGTTCATCCACCGTCGTGCCATATAGCGCCGCGATACTGCTCAGAGAATCCAGCGGTTTGACCTCATAGGTCAGCTTCCAGTCCTTGCGCGGCGTACAACCCGGCGTGGAAACCGATGTTGCTGTTGATCCGCTGTTCAGGCCGGGAACATCGACTAACAGAAATGGCGTAAAGGTTGGTGTCAGCGAAGGCACTGGCGAAGGCGGCGGTGTGTTTGTTGGTGGTTCCAGCGTTGGCGGTGGCAGCAGCGTTTTGGATGGTGTGAAACTCGCCAACGGTGTTGCTGTTTTCGGCGTCGTTGCTGTCGGTGGCGGACGTGTCGCTGTCGGGGCAGGGGGATTCGTCGCGCCGGGGGTTGTGTTGGCATTGGCCGTCGGCGGGATGGCGGTCTTTGTGCCTGCTACTGCGGTTTGCAGAAATGCTGCGGCTTCGTCGGGAAAATAAGGAATGCTCAAGCGTGCAATGATAACGCCCGTTGCGAACGCAATCATCACCACCAGAACTCCTGCAACACGTTTAATCACGCGATAACTCCTTTAGTGTTCAATTCCAATTCCGGTTCTGGCGATGGTTCTGGCAGTTCCGGTTTCATTACTGGCGCACGCGGGACAACTTTTCCGTCGTGCAGGTCATAGGCCAAATCCACGAAAGTAGCGACAACCGGATCGTGGCTGACGATGATAAATGTTGTACCCTGCTGCTCCGCGAAGGATCGAAATAATGCCATAATGCGCTCTGTGGTGCGCGTATCGAGGCCGCCTGTTGGTTCGTCGGCAAGCATCAGTTTGGGACGCAATGCCAGCGCGCGGGCAATCGCTATACGTTTGCGCTGACCGCCGCTCATTTCGTCCGGGACGTGATTCGCCCATGCGGATAATCCCACCGCATCGAGGGCAGCCAGCGCGCGCCGATTGCGTTCCCGCCGTCCCAGACGCGGCAGACGCAGCGCCAGATCGATATTTTCAAACGCCGTATAGGTCGGGATCAGCGCGTAGTTCTGAAAGATGAAACCGATTTCCTTGCGCCGCAATGTACCCCGTGCCGAATCACGCATCCGTCCAATATCGCGCCCATCGATCAATATTTGCCCGCCGTTGGGACGATCCAGCGCACCAATGAGGTTCAATAATGTTGTTTTACCACTCCCGGACGGGCCATAAAGCGCGATCAACTTGCCAGCTTCTACCGTCAAATCCAGTCCCTTGAGGACGCGCACCGGCCCTGCCGCCGATGGATAGGTACGCTCGACATTAATGCACTCTACAATCGGAATTGATTCGCGGGCGGGTTTGACCCCTCGAAGCGCATTGAGAAATTTCATTTTGCCTTTGCCTTCTTACGTCGGAACAAGCCACCCCGCTTTTCCGGGGGTGCATCTGCGGGGAGCGCATCCATCAGCGCTTGCCCGACGGCTTCGGTCTGGATTTCATCCTGTTCGGGACGCAACAAAACACCTTCCGGGCGAATTTCGACAGCGACGCGGGACGCACTGGAAAACTGTTCCCTGACGGCATCCGGGAGTTTGATTCGGCCTTCAGGATCGAACTGTGGCGAGTTGGATGCAGTCGTCAAATCCTGCCCCAGCGCACCATCACGCAACGTAAGAATGCGGTCTGCTTTGGCGGCGACTTCCGGGTCGTGCGTGACCATAAGGATCGTCAAGCCAAATTCCTCACGTAGCCGCTGCAATAGTTCTACCATCTGCACCGCGGTCTTGCCGTCCAGTTCACCCGTTGGTTCATCGGCAAGGAGCAACTTGGGCTGATTTGCCAACGCTACCGCCATTGCGACGCGCTGCTGTTGACCGCCGGAGAGCAACGCCGGACGCTTCCTCATTTGATCGGAGAGGCCAACGGCATCCAGCAAATCACGGGCGCGTTTGTTGCGCTTCCAGGGGGCAAGCCCCGCCAGTGCCATCGGCAACGTTACGTTGCGTAGCGCAGAACGTCCGGGGAGCAGGTTACGGGTGGTTTGCTGCCACAGGAAACCAACCTCATTCAGGCGATAATTGGTAAGCGCGCGTCCCTTGAGTGCCAGCAAATCCACGCCGTCCACCCTGAGTTGCCCTGCTGTTGGTTTATCCAGCCCACCAAGCAGGTTGAGCAGAGACGATTTCCCCGCACCAGATGGGCCAACAATGGTCACCCATTCGGCACGTTCCATCTCAAAATCAATTCCTTTGAGGGCGACAATTTCCCTAGTATTAATTTTGTAGGCTTTGACGACCTGTTTGCAACTGATAAATGCTTCGCTCATGGACCGATAACCACATCACCTTCGCTGACGCCTGCGGTGATTTCAACGCGATCTTTCGTGGATAGCCCAACAGTCACGTCTACACTGCGCGGACCGTCTGGCGTCTGCAACACGACAAAGTTACGCCCCTGAAAGGTACGCAGTGCAACGGGTGGTATCCATAACACATTCTGGCGCACTTTCTTCGGCAACTTCAATTCGACAATTGTGCCAGATTGCAGATTGTTGAGTTGGGCTGCAACGCGCGTTGTCTGGTCAGATTCGCGGGCATTCAACGGAACGCGCCGTACTATCGCCTGTACTGCCTTATCTGGCTGGTTGAGAGGCTGTGCAATCCCGATCAAACCAATGGTCAGTTGCGACGCATCGCCAAACGCAATGCTGGCAACAACTTCGCGTGGTTGCGATTTTCCAATCGTCATGAGGGTGTCGAATGCTTTTGCCGCGTCACCGGGTTTCAGGTTCACATCCAGAATTTCGCCATCAATCGGGGCGCGCAGGGTAGCCTGTTCGATTTGCTGTTTGATCTGATCGACCTTGAGTTGAGCGTTTTGCAGCGTAGAGAGCTTATTCGGATCAACATCCGTTCCCAATTGTGCGTTCTTCAGATCAAGTTCAGCCTTGATGACCGCGTTTTCCTGCGTTTGCACATCCAGCTTGTTGCTGTTATAGCTTTGAGCAGCGGAATAATAGCTGTTCTGCGAGTTCTTATACTGCACTTCGGCCTGTCGTACAGATTCACGCGCCTGATCGACGGTACTTGCGGCGAGTTCAGGATGGCTCAACGCGCTATCCAAATCGCGTTTTGCCTTTTCCAGCGAGGCTTCTGCCGATTTCATATTGTTGTATGCCGTGTTGACACCCGTCCAGGGAGCATTGGCTTTGGTGCGCTCCAGCGATATACGTGCGTTGGCAAGTGCAATCTGGGCATTCTGGATGCTTTGCGTTACTGTGTTGTTCTGATTGATATTCGCTTTGGCGGTATCCAGCGAAATCAGGGCGCTCGCAAGCTGGTTTTCCAGATCGGTGATCTGCAAGTCGGCAAGTTTGTCGCCAGCACGTACTGCCGCGCCGCGCTGTACATAAACCGTGCGCACTGTTCCGGCAATCGGGAACGATAGCGAGAGTTGATCGCGGGGCAACCAACGCCCGGAAGTTTCCAGAATATCCGCCACATCGCCACGCTGCACCAGATAAGTCGGGCGGGCAACGGCGGGCGCGGTTGGGATGGGTGTTGAGGTAGCATTCTGTGCAACGGCGATAGGCGCGGTTGTCGGTGCGCCCGGCGCGGGACTTGTTCCAGCGTTGGCATTCAGGCTGGCACAACCCGAAACAGCCAGCAGCAACAGGATGGCAACGAAGATTTTTTCAATGATGTTGTTCATGACTCTAGCGTTCAATTTCTTTCCCCCGAATGCACTAGGCGGCTTCGCCCAGTTTGACCATGCTTGATAGGCGCTGACGCCCCAATAGAATCGTCATCAGCAGTGTTACAAAGATCAAGACACTCGCAAACACTACGTAGACTGTCAAAATATCCGTCCACGAGACGCGCACCTGATAGGGTGGCAATCCCCCCGAAAAATCCAATAATGGCAGAAATAGTAAGGTCGTCAATGCGCCTATCCCCGTCCCGCCACCAATACCGCTGACTACGGCTAACCCTTGTGAAAGGATCAGGTATTCCGCCACCGATGCCCCGCCCATGCCCATCGCGCGTAATGTGCCAAGCTGCACCGCTTGCGCCCGGAATGAAGCCGCCGATTGCACAATGTTTCCGACAAGGGTTAGCACAATCGAGGCGATAAACCCAACCGAAAGAAATCCGAGGACGCCACGCCGTGCCGGAGCCGTCTCTGCCGCGCGCAAAATCTCGCTGGTGACCTTCGATGTGACGACGGGATAACCCATTTCGGTTGCTTTAGCGATCACTGCATCCGGGTTCGCGCCGGGCTTGAGTGCCATCCATGCGTCGTATTGCAGGTAGGTCGTTGCCAGTTCAAACAATGGCTCAAGGTTCGTGATGATAAACGGCTCGGTACGCGGATCGAGCGTCGGGAAATATTTCACGATTCCTACAATCGGCACTTTATCCTGCTGCCGCCACTGATTAAAAGCGAATACCTGATAGGTGATTTCCTGATTGATTTTCAGGTTGTTATCCAATGCCAGTTTTTCGGAAACGATTACTCCGGTACGATTACCTGCCAGTTGATTGAACAAGTCTGCCAGCGGCAAGGAAGCGTAGTCGGAGCGATATTTGGTGACAGTCGCCATCGTTGCCCGATCTATCCCCAGAATCGTTCCCTTGACTGGTCCTTTCGGGAACATCACCTGCATCTGGTAACGTCCCACGCGCGATACCGCCGCTACGCCATCAATCTGTAACAAATCTTCGGCGGGCAGGATGTTGTATCCTGTGACCGTCTCCGTCGATTGCCCGGTGGTAGCGTCCGGTGTCCCCGATTCGCTGTTGGCGTCGGCAGCAGTGACAATCACCATATCTGCACCAACATTGTAATCCACCTGATCGCGCAGGTTGCGATCCAGCGTGCTTGCCATCGACGCTGTATACCCCGTCAGCGCCAATGTAAAACTCATCATCAGCAGTGCGCCACGATAGCGGCTGATCGAGCGTGTCAATTCACGTAGCGCCATCAATGCCGAAATACCGCGTCCAAGCGAGAACCACCACGCGCCAATCCGCATGAACAGAGGCCACAACCGGAGAAACAATAATGTGTTCCCCAACACAAACAGTGTCGGGCCGAGGAATGGCAGCGGATCGGAGAAGGGATTGGCAGCATCTGCGCTGAGTCCCTTCTTGGCGACCAGCGAATACAGCACATAGTAGGCGGGGATCAGGATCAACATATCCAGATACATCCGCTGCCACCACGCCTGTTGTGCGCGTCCAGAAAGTGTCTTGAAACTGGTGATTGTGTTGGCTGTTGCGCGCCATGCGGCGTATAACCCGGTGGAGGCGGCGATCAACGCCGTGATCGCGCCATAGGCAACAGCGGTTGGCGTAAAGACAACTTCCAGCGATTCGGCAACATTATCGAATTTCAAAAATGAAGTGGTACGCCCAACCAGATTTACCAACGGAGGGGATAGCGCCGCGCCAATCCCCAGCGCAACTCCTGCCAACACAAACCACATGGTGAAGTGGATACCGAGTACGCCAGTGCGCGCCATGCCCCGGCTGCGGAGCGTAATATCTTCCTGGTTCTGGCGGGAGACGAGCAACCCGGCAACCAGTGAAACGAAGTACAACACCAACCCGGCAACGGGCAAAATCAGCACAGCGAGTTGGACGGTCAACTGACGCGCATCATCATTAAATTTGACCAGTCCATCCACCGGGCTGATTTCGGTGCGTATGCCGGGAAGCGCAGCATCAATTAGTCGTTGCCCATCGGTGATTCGCCCTAGCAACGGTCCAATATCGGCAGTACGAATGCCTACGCCATTGAAAACGATATACCAAGCCGCTTCTTCAACTGGTTTCTGAATTTTAGAGATCGCTGTATATAGGTCTTCCGATTTCAAAAATACCACAGCATCAAAGGCTTTTGGGGGATAGAAATTCCAGATTGGGTCTTTGGCATTGCTGGCACGCCATTCTGCCGCAACCTTGACTTTGATCGGGTCGCCGCCAGTGGGCTGGATTTGGAGGATGTCGCCAACCTGAATGCCCATCCCATAGAGAATTGTCTCCGGTACGAGGGCAGGGTATGGATCGCCTGCCTGTATTGGATCGGCAGGCCATTTGCCTGCCACAATTGCGATCGACTTTTCGATACCTTCCAGCGTGCCGAGACTGAGTGGTGTGAGTGCCTTGTTCCCGCGAGTAAGTGTTGCACGATACGCACCCGTGCGGACGTAATCCACTTCGGTAAGTGTCGGCAAATCCACTACTTCGGGGAACGCGCCTGTTGTGTTCGCCGTTGCCGCCTGCACATCTGCCGGGCTGATATTGCCCTTCCATGCGCCGAGATAACGGAAGCGGAACGCATACGGGACGCTATCCAGACGCGCATTGAGCAGAGTCGTATTCACCGCATCAGAGTACAGTGGCAGCGAAAGCGCCAATGTCGTCGCGGCAGTCAGGCCAACCAGCGCCCATAACACCAGCCAACGCTGTTGCCAGAGGCGTTCCAAAGCCATTAGGAAGGTATCGATCAGTCGAAACATAGAATTATTGAATCCTTAACCTATCGCGCCCCAATCAGTGATTTCAACCGGGGATCGGCCTTTGTCGCGCAAGCCAGCACCGTTTGCAGATAATCCTCATACTTTTGCTGTGCTGGATCAAAAGCAGGGACACCCGCCTGACAGGTCTGGTACGCATCGACGTATGTCTGGGCATCCGCGAGCAATGTATCCAGATTGCCGTTTTTCAGGACATAACCATCCCATGCCTCGAACAGCCAGTATTGAACGACGAAGCCTGCAATGTTGGCGCTACCGTCGAACAGCGACGGGATTTTCAGCGTGTTCGGGTCTTCCAGTACCTTTGCAACATCACGATAAACCGCAGCCAGTGCCTTGCCCACCTTTGTATCCAGCGTGGTATCGGCAAGTGCCGCTTTGCTGGCTGGCATCAGGTCAAGCAGTTCCGGCTTGCTGGCGAACATGCTGATCCACTTGTAGCAGGCATCGGGGTTTTGTGCCTTTGCGCTGATGTAGAGCGAACCTGCCGAGTAGGACAACGCCTGTGTGCTGCTGCCCTTCGGGAACGTTACCGCCTCGAAGTTTGTACGTGGCGATGGCTGGTTCGGAGTGAGCAGCGCCAATCCCCGGAAATTCAGACCATTCAATTGCTCTGAATACAGCGGGTTATCATTGGCGCGTCCGCGTGTCAGAATGCCAAAGGTCGTTCCGAGCGCTTCATAATTGATGAGGCCACTCTTGGCGAGATCAAGCACCTGACGCATCGCATCCGCATTCTTCGGATCGGTCAGCTTGACCGTTGGCGGGTTGGTTGACCAGTCAATCGGTGTACCACCATAGGCGGCGATCAGCATGAGGAGCGAGACACCGCTGCCGCCCGCGCCTTCCATGTAGAATGGCGGCTTGTTATCCTGAATACGCGGCTTGAGGGCATCCAGCGTATCCTTGAAACTGCTAACCGTCCAGCCAAAAGTGGGCTTCGGCAATCCGGCATTTGCGAAGGAAGTCGGGTCATACCACATGACCGTCGGCGCAACGCCCATCGGTAGCGCCCATACCTTGTTATCGCGCGTTACCTGTTGCAGGATACCGCCAACATAGCCGCTGGCATTGTAATTCGCATCTGCGGTCAGATATGGGTCGAGCGGCAGAATCTTGTCAAGCTGAATGCTCGGCACAGCGCTATAGGGGAGATAGAAGCAGTCGTATTTATCTGCTGCCTGCTCCGCACGCTGGAATCCGGTTTGAATATCCACGCGCGAGACGCCAGATGTGTTCTTGATAAATTCCTGCGCCAGCGCGTTGATTTCGTTTTTCTTGGCAAGCTGTGGCGTGAAAGCCGTTACGCCAAATTTCAGGACGATACCCTTGTTCGGGTCGCCTGCCGGAACAGGCGTCGCCACGACTGCGGCTTTACTCTGGTCAGTTTTACGGTCTGTGGAGGCTTGTGCAGCCTTGCTTGCGTCCAACTGGACGAGTTGTGCCGCTGATTTGGCATCGAGATTTTGCAGCTTCATCTTGACGACGGCTGCGGACAGATAATCATAGTAGCGGGCATCAGTGCGCGTATAGCCAACCGCCAGCGCCTTATCCTGCAATGCCTGTACTTCCGGGGCAAGTTGAATCCGGCGAATCGGCCCACCGGGGCCGCCACCCTGTGCAGGCTTGGTATTCTTGCGTGCCAGAACAGCCTGACCCTGCGAAACATCTTCACGACCAGTCAGGAATTTGGCGAGTTTATAGGCTTCTTCCGGGTGTGTGGTCGCGCCGCTGATGGCGACGCCAGTTGTGTCCAGATAGGCTTTGCCACCGGGGAGCAGTGATCCATCCCGCTTCACGTCGTTTTGCAGACGGAAAGCCAGCGAGAAAATCTGCTCGATGCGGATCGGAGAAGCGCCAAACTCTGGCGTTTGTACCGGGAGCAAATCCTGCAAATCCTTCAGTTTTTCAAGAAGGCTGATTGTTTCCGGTGAATCGATCTGTGGGGGATTCGGCACAGAGTTCTGATCGACGAGAGGTTTATCGAGCAGAGCCATATACAACGGGATGTCATTGTTTCCGGGATATAGTTCAATTCCCGGCGTTGTGACCTTGCCGTTGGAATCCTTGATATTCAGGGCTTTCACCGCGTTGATCAAATCGTCCAGCGTCCATGTTTCGTTTGGATAGGTTAGCTTGGCTTTGTCGAACGCATCGGGATCGTATGTAAGGATATATGGAGTAGCCGAAATCGGGAGCGCCCATGTCCCTTGATCCCATTGAAATGCTTTCCATAGATTCGGATAGAAATCATCGGGATTCAATGAAGAATCGCTGGTGATCAATGGCGACATATTCAGGTAATAGCCTGCGCGCGTTGCTTCTGGCGATACCGTATATGCTGTAACGAATACCACATCGGCAGTGCTTGCCAGTTTTTGTACCGTGTCGAGATGGGTATCGAGTCCATTAGCGGGCGAAACTGCCGAAAGCGTGTCCTGAGAAACAACCTGGAGTTTGATTCCCGGATTTTCGGCTTCAAAGTCTGTAACCAGACGTTGTTCGATAGCGTCTCGCAGAAAAATGGGGACGCCGAGCGTAATGGTCACGGTGTTAGTCTGTGCCTGTGACTCAATCAATGGAGCAAATCCCCAGAGGATGATCGCTCCAACGAGTAAGGCGACACACAACCGCCGTAACTTCTCAAATCTTTTTATAGCCTGCATTGTTCCCTGCTTTCTCACATTACGTACTGTATCAGCTAGATGTGAAGAAGTTTTGAAGGTTTACATAGCTCATCCGTTCTTTTAGGGATATAATCGAGCGGAGGAGAGGATATTACAGAATGAGCAATGAGGTTCGGCAGGCCGCACAAACGTTACAGGAATATGCGCTTGGGTTACCAGAAGCACAAGAGGAATTTCCCTGGGGCGAATGTGTTATCAAGGTGAACAATAAAATCTTTGTCTTTTTTGGTTTGATGGACAACCCTGGTCTTTTGGTGCAAGTGAAATTGCCCACCAGTGCTGATGATGCGTTGAATCTGCCATTCGCGCAAGCCGCTGGATATGGGTTGGGCAAACATGGCTGGGTCAAAATGCAATTTGCGGCTGACGATTCCCCGCCTGTTTCCCTGCTGCAAAAATGGATTCTGGAAAGCTATCGGGCGGTTGCGCCAAAACGTCTGGTTGCACAATTATCCTGATCGCACGATACATATAATGTTTCCCGTCGATCAAACGGGGAACGACACTTATGAGCAGAGCAAAACTTGGCGCACTCGTCCTTATTGGAGGTGGGTTGATGATGCTGATTGCAGGCGTTTTCAATGTTGAATGGCTTTTATACCGACGACGGGATCACTTGTACTATTCGATGGCTGGTGGTGAACGTGTACGACGCCGCATCCTCTGGAGTATAGTTGGGGCGTTGGGTTTGGCAGGTGGGCTGGTCGCGCTTATTTTCATCCCTAACCTGTAGAGACTCATAAAGCAATGGTTGCGGGTGTTATAATCCGCATCCATGAATAACCAAATCACACTCTTTTCCTTTATGCTGATTTTCGGCGTCGCGCTGGCATCTTCTCTGTTGCTGACAGGGTTCGCTATGTGGATCGCGCCGCGCATCGGCATTATTGACAAACCGCGCAATCGCCATGTCCACCCCATCCCAACGCCGAAAACGGGAGGATTTGCCATAGCGGGGAGTTTCCTGTTAGCTGCATTCCTCGCTCAGGTTCTGCCGATTCCGCGCGCCGATCCCAAAGAAATTATCCGTTTTACAGGGCTGATTATCGGTGGCGTATTAGCATTCCTGCTTGGCCTTTGGGACGATAAGCGCGAACTTTCACAGCTTCCACAGTTTGTGGGACAAGTGATCATCGCTGCGGTTGGCATCGCATTTCTGATAATTATCCAGTTTGTCAACAATCCGCTGGATTCACAACAGATTGAACTGCCCTATATTTTGGTAGTAACAGTCAGCCTGTTCTGGATGGGATTGATGATGAACACGGTTAACTGGCTGGACGGCATGGATGGCCTGGCGGGTGGGGTGGTGTTGATCGCCGCTGTACTGCTGTTTATTCATACTGTCCGCGAAGGCCAACTGAGTGTGAGCCTGCTACCGCTGGCGTTGGTTGGGGCGGTGCTTGGCTTCCTGTTTTTCAACTGGCATCCAGCGAAAATTTTCATGGGCGGAACAGGCGCAATGTTCCTCGGCTATACGCTCGGTGCGCTATCGATTATTGGCGGTGCAAAGATGGCGACGATCCTGCTGGTAATGGGCTTGCCGCTGCTCGATGTAGCCTGGCAGATTGTACGGCGTGTGCGCTCTGGCAAGAATCCAGGCATTGGGGATCGCGGGCATATTCACTTCCGGCTGATAGATCGTGGTGTACCAGTACCCTTGATCGCGTCTGGCTATTACCTATTTTGTGCAACATTCGGAGCGATTGCATTGCTCACCACGTCACGCCAGTTCAAACTGATTGCGATTATCACCATGTTTGGGCTAATCATTGGCGGGTTCGCGGTACTATCGCGCGTTGCACGCTTGCAGGAAAAGCCACCGGAAAATCAGGCGAACAGCGAATAAACGCCGGGTGCAAACAAATCATTCATGATATAGTGGGGTTATTCAAGGAACTTTTTATGAATGCTCCTTTATCAGCAGAAGCATTGAAAAGCGCTCTCCAGCCTATACGTGAGGCTAAATTCGAGCCGCCAGAGGATGTTGATCCGTTTGTGCTGGCACAGTCTATGTTGGCACATCTCGGTACACCGGATAGTGAATTACGAGATCGCCTGATTTATTCCACTTTTGTTTATTGGATCGAACCTGATTATAAAGCACTCTTTCAACCGAAACAGCTTCATGAAATTCTGGAAACACTCCTTGACGCCGAACATCTTCGGTATAGACTTGGCGAGACAGATACCGATAGCGTCTTTACCCGTTCATTCTCGGCATTGACAATCGCACCCATCATCGTCTATCACCGCGAACGTCAATTTCTAACCGCCGATGAACTTCAGAATATCAAGGAAGAGCTAATCGGCTACCTGCGCGCGGAACAGGATTTTCGTGGCTATGTCGATGGCAAGGGGTGGGCGCACGCTGTCGCACATACGGCAGATGCTCTGAATGAACTTTCGCTGTGTGCGGAGATGGGCAAGCAGGAACTGCGCGAAATTCTGAGCGTTGTGCAGGATGCTATCACCAACGGCAAGACAGCGTATACACATCTTGAAGAAGAACGCCTGATGGAAGTTGTCGACAGCATCTATTCGCGTGGATCGCTGACAGACGCCGATTGGGAAAGCTGGCGCGTCCTCTTCGCGGAACTTATCGCACAGGATTTCCCACAGGGCTATTATGCTTCGGTCAATCTACAGCATTTTCTCCACAGCCTCTATATGCGCGCTGACCAGAATCGCTGGGATACCACGTTCAATACTGCGCTTACTGAATTGATCAGAATTCTGTTTGGGGATTAAATCCCGTTTTGCCAGAGGGGGTGTCTTGGCACTCCCACCAGTCGGAGCCTTGTTGCAGAAGGAAAAACACGATGGCGTCGTTCAAAATGCGTTGGCCGGTAGAGCGGAATCTGATTACGCAACGTTTCGGAGAGCGCCCGGAATTTTACAAGCCGTTTGGGTTGCCCGGTCACGAAGGGCTGGATTTCGGGGTTTCCGAGAACAGTAAAGTGTTTGCCGTTGCCGATGGTGTCGTATCCCGAATCGATCTGGATGGCAACAATGATCGGTTCAACAAACCCTATGGTAATCAATGCCGCATTACCCACAAAACCGCAGAGGGCGAATACACCAGTATCTACGCGCATTTGAACAATGTCAGCGTCAGTCTTGGGCAAAAAGTGCAGGCGGGCGATCTGATTGCGCTTTCCGGCGCTACCGGAAATACACAGGGAGCGCATCTCCATTTGACGCTCAAACTGGCGGGATCAACGGTGCGCCGTCAGACCACCTTCCCGAATGACATTATCGATCCACTCCCCTTTCTCGAAGCATTCGGAACAAAGCACGCGCCTAATCCGGTAGTCCCGACTCCTCCTGTTGTTCCGCCCGTTAACCCTGAACCCAAGCGCAAAACCAATACCGTGAACATTGATTTGGGTGGAAATACAGGCACTGGTGTACAAGGCTCAAAACCCACCACCCAACCAACGCCTCCACCGCAGCCACCAGCAATTATCCCGGATATGCTGCGTTTCATCGGGGATGTAAATTTCCCGGATAATACAGTGGTCGCGCCGGGACAGATATTTACCAAAACATGGCGCATCCGTAACAATGGTAATACGATGTGGTCGCCGGGATTTTTGCTGTCACATTTTCAGGATAATCTGATCGGCGCACAAGGAGACATACCTTTGCCCTTAGCACGCCCTGGTGAAACTGTCGATGTTTCTGTAACCTTCACTGCGCCAACTGTACCTGGTACGTATCGAAGCATCTGGAAGGCAAAAAACAACAATGGCGACTTCTTCGGCGCGGTTGTGTTTGTGGTGATCAAAGTTCAGTGATCAAACTGTCCGAATTACGCACGCGCATCGAGGCCGAGATTCTGCTGAGTGGCATGACTTTTGGCTTCTACGTCGAAGACCTGGCGGATGGAGAATCGCTCGAAATTAATGCGGATCGATCATTCCCGCTTGCCAGTGTGATCAAAGTGCCGATTATGGCGCACTACATGCAAGCACCGGGCAAAGGATTGCTCAATCTTTCTGAAACCATCGAAATGGATTTGAGCGATCCGGCATTCTCGCAGGAAGATGGTTCTGGCGTTTTGACCTATCTCACATCGCGGGTAGCACTTAATCTGCGCGATTTGATCGCTCTGAGCATCATCGAAAGCGATAATCTGGCGACCAACGTTTTGATTCGTCGGGTCGGGATGGATGCGATCAATCAAACAATGCGGGATATAGGGATGGCTTCAACATGCCTGACGCATATGATTGAAGATTTTCCAACATTGCGCCAGACGGGTAACAATGCCGGAACAGCGCGGGATATAGGAAAACTCTACAGGGCTATTTTTTGCGGCGAAATCCCGCATCACGCGGAAATGATCGATATTCTCTGCAAACAGAAATATACTTCCCGTTTGCCCTACTTCCTGCCAGACCTGAACGATCTCAAAATTGGGCATAAAACCGGAACGCTGAACACTCTTGCGCACGATACCGGCCTTGTCATGTGTCCACGTTTCAACTATACAATTTGTGCGCTGGTACAACATGAGTCTACTACTGCGAACGCCGCGCTGTTGATTGCCCGTTGCTCCGAATTGGTTTATCGCTATATGGATGGGAAATATCCTATATAACCCACAATATCCCATGTTAACCCAATTTATCCCACGTTGATTTACGAATTTAACCAACATGGGTTTGGGATAATGTCAGCTAACTTCTTTTCCTGATTTTTCGATGCTTTTGTCAATATCAGTCTTTACGCTGTCGATAAGGATTTCCATTGCAGTTTGCGCACCCTGCGGGTCGCGTGCCTTCAACGCCAGCAGGATATTGTGATGGAGTGGCAGCGATTCACGTCCGCTGTTTGGCAACGCAAGCGTCACCTTTCGGCTGGTTACCAGCGCTTCACGGATGGTGTTAATGATATGTTCCAGAATTTCGTTATGGGAAGCGTGTAATATCCCGGAATGAAATTTCATGTCTACTGCAATAAAGGCGTCTACGTCATCAACATTGATAACCATTTGCTGGAAATAGCTGTCGATAGCAGCAATCTCCTCGTCAGTGGCATAACTGGCAGCGAGTTTGGCGGCATAAGGCTCAATCACCCGACGCACTTCCGTAAGTTTATACAGAAAAGCCTCTTGCGGCCCGACAGCATGTTCCCATGCGAGTACATCCGGGTCTAGTAAATGCCACTGGTAGCGCGGGCGAATCTGTGTGCCGCGTTTAGAACGTGATTGCACCATTCCCTTGTCGCTGAGAATTTTTATTGCTTCGCGTATAACAGTTCTACTGACACCTAACTGGACGCTTAATTCGGGTTCGCTGGGAAAGGTCTCTCCAGCTTTTATATCGCCGCGCACGATGCTCAGGCCGATTTCATCAACAATTTGTCTGTGAAGGTTTTTACGTGATTTTGTGGTTGCCATGACTGGAATTGACCAATGGGTTATATAGACGATCATATTGTACGACAGACCGTTTGACAGGAAATGGTCAGCGTCCTGGCTGCTGATAGGGACGCAATAAAACCAGCTTGACAAATTATTTGTCATACAATATGATTGAATTATCATACGTTTTGGTTTTTTCGGCAAGAATTGCGGGGGTCACAACATTAACAACCTGAAATTGATTGCTTCCTACAGGCAACCAATGAGATTTTATTGATTGTTACCAGAGAACAGAGAAAGGATACCTTATTGGTTTATTGAGTTTCGCGTCGGTTGAAAAGTGAATTTAGTTTTCAGGAGAATTTTTATGGATCACAAAGATTCGGTTAACAAACCGTCACGTCGTGCATTTCTACGTAATATGTTCTCAACTGGCGTTGGCGCTGCCATGCTCGGTGTGCTGGGCAAGCTGCCTGCTGCCAGTGGATTCGATCAGACTGCTACGCCCGCACCTCCGCCTACTCCTACGTCTTTGCCGCTTCCTCAAGGCGCGGCGGGGAAACTCACCGTTATTCACAAGACGGAATACTTTGCCGAAGTACAGACACTGTTTCGTAACGCTGTGACGGATTATGCCAAAGCGCAAAGTATCACGCTCGATATTTCGACAGCGAACCCGGAACAATTCGGTGATTTCACAGCAAAGATGCAGGCGGCTGTGCAGGCAGGCGCGCCACCAGACCTCGCCTATCACGTCCTGAGCGTTCCGCAGTTGTATTCCCTCGATCTTGTTGCCGATGTCTCGGACGTTGTGGATGAACTCGTCAAAAAATATGGCGCTGTTGTCCCAACGATTGCCGAAAAATTTGCCAAAATTGATGGCAAGTGGTGGGCTGTCCCGTTCATCAGCTATAGCGCGGCATGGTTTGCCCGCAAGGACATTTTCAGCGCCGCCGGAATCGACGTATTGACGCTGGATACGTGGGATAAACGGCGTGACGCAGCGCTCAAGGTATCCGATCCCGCCAAGAAAATCTGGGGCTGGGGTATGACGATCAACAAGAGCGGCGATGGACACGGCCTGATCATCGACTGTATCCAGAGCTTCGGCGGGAGCATCACCGACAAGTCTGGCACGAAAGTCGTCTTCAATTCTCCAGAAACAGTTGCGGCGGTAAACTGGCTGAAAGAAACCTACACCAGCGATAAATATAAGCCGATGCTGCCCCCCGGCATCGAGAGTTGGACAGACACCTCCAACAACGAGGCTTACCTGGCCGGTACAGTAGCGATGACACAGAATGCGTTCAGCATCTATGCCAAAGCCAAGAACGACAAAAACCCAGTCTACGGAAATACGGCTGTTCTCCACAAGCCGAAAGACAAAAACGAACAGGTTCTGGAAGCAGGCAGCAGTGGTTGGTTCACCATCTTCAAAGGAGCGAAGAACGTTGACGCAGCCAAAAAACTGATTATGCACATGCTTGAGCCAAAGGTCTTTGATCCGATGGTACAACTGGGCGGAGGATTATTTCTGCCCGCGTATCAGAGTTCGTGGAGCGATGAAATTCTCAAGGTTGATCCGAACTTCACCGTTCTCAAGGAAATCCTGTTCAACCCGATTGTCTACACCGGGACAGCTTATCCAGCGAACCCAAGCGCAGCCGTCGATAACGTGCTGGCAACCGCTATCCCCAGCCAGATGATGATCAATGTCACCAGTGGCAAGATGAGCGCCGAAGATGCCGTCAAGGATGCGCACAACAAAATTGTGCAACTCTTTGAAGAAGCTGGCTATCCACAAAAATAACCGCAACCAGAAGGGCAGCAAGAATATGCTGCCCTTTATTGTATTTAAAGATGCCTGGAGGAAACCAGTATGGAAAAGCGAGCCGCGTTAAGGACAGCACCAGCCTTATATCAGCCTTCTAGCGGAAAGACCAGAAAATTTTTCCGAACTATTTTTGGGGCAGATTGGCAAATCGCATTTCCATTTGTTCTTCCTGTCGTCATTATTATGACGGTGTTCATCCTGTGGCCGTTCATAAACGCCATATTGCTCAGTTTTACGGTGCGTTCGCTGGCGACAAGATCAGATCAATATGTAGGTCTGATGAATTATGCGCGCCTGCTGGAAGATTCCGACTTTATCGGCGCAGTAAGTAATACTATTGGGTTTACCATTGTATCGCTCTGCTTCAAATTTGTGATTGGGATGGCGGTGGCGTTGATGCTCAACAGCCGTCTGCCGTTTCGCAGTGTTCTGACCGGAGTTATCCTGCTTCCCTGGATTGTGCCGGAAGTTGTCACGGCGCTGACATGGCGCAGCATTTACGATCCAATTTTCGGCGGTCTGAATCCTGTCCTCTCCCAGCTTGGGTTGATCAGTCGTCCGATAGGGTGGTTGTCAGAACCTTCGCTTGCCTTACCTAGTGTGATTGCAGTCAATGTATGGAAGGGCTTGCCGTTCTATATTCTGCTCCTCCTCGCTGGACTCAAAGCGATTGATCGGGAACAACTGGAAGCTGCTGAAGTAGACGGCGCGAACATCATTCAGCGTTTTCGGAATATCACTTTACCATCCCTGCGATATGTCATCATCTCAACTCTGTTGCTTTCCGCGATTTCAACGTTTAATACCTTCGGACTGGTCTACCTGATGACGGGCGGTGGTCCTGGCGGCGCAACACGCTTGTTCTCTATTCTGGCCTATGAGAAAGCGATTATTGGGTTGCGTTTTGGACCGGGCGTTGCAACAACACTGATGATCGCGCCAGTGTTGGCAATATTTATTTTCCTGCTGTCGCGGTTTATGCGACAGGATCACCAGAATGTTCATCACACAGGCGTGACGCGGATGGATCGTGTTACGGAAATGCTGGGGAGAATTATCAGCATATTCCTTGACCTGATCTTCATGCCGTTTGAGTGGATATTTGAAAAACTGAACAAATTGCGCCTGATAGGGCAGGCCGCTTTGAGCCGCGAACAGGGTGAACGGCGCATGATCGCGCTACGCCTGGTTTTGCTCGTACCAGTTTTTATTTTCGTCCTGTTCCCGTTTTACTGGATTCTGATTACATCCTTCAAAAGCGATCTTCAAATTCAGCAATTCAGTTCCATCTATTGGCCTAATCCCTGGACTACCGAGCAATTCGAGACGTTGATATTCAAAACCCAGTTTATCACGTGGTTTTATAATACTGTCCTCGTTGCGACGGGAAGCACGGCGATTTCTGTGGCGCTGGCGGCGCTGGCGGCCTATGCGCTGGCACGCCTTCGATTTCGCGGAGCGGGGATTATCACCAATTTGCTGTTGATTACCTATCTGCTGCCGGGTTCGCTGCTGTTTATTCCGCTCTATCGCATTTTGACCACGCTCGGTGTTATCAACACTCACCTGGGGCTATTGCTCACCTATCCAACATTTCTGATTCCATTCGCAACGTGGGTATTGATGGGTTATTACCGTTCTATCCCTGCCGATTTGGAAGAAGCCGCGCTCATGGATGGCGCGAGTCGCTTTGAGGCATTTTGGAAAATCACGCTTCCGCTGGCTTCACCAGCATTGCTCTCTGTGACACTTTTTGCCTTTACCAATGCGTGGAATGAATTTCTATTCGCTTTTGTGTTCATCAATAGCGAAAATCTTAAAACGCTTCCGGTTGGCCTGCAATTGCTGGTATTCGGTGACATTTATCCCTGGGGGCAATTGATGGCAGCCTCGCTCCTCATGGCGATTCCCGTTGTTGTTATCTATATTTTTGCACAGCGTTATTTTGTCGAAGGTCTCACCGCAGGTAGCGTGAAGGGCTAGAGGAAATTATACATATGCCAGATGATCGCTTTCTCGTATTTTATGGCGACTCACAATTGGGTTTACAGGTTGGCGAGATAACCCGCACACTGAATGTTTCGGAATCGTGGGATTCATTGCTTAATACGCATTCTGCCGACGCACTGATGAAAACTTTATCCGATAGCCAACATGAGCAGGTTGACCTCCAGAATCAGTCTTTGTCTGCCCCTGTTGTCAATCAGGAAATATGGGCAGCGGGTGTGACCTATAAACGCAGCGAAGAGGCACGCGAGGCGGAATCGCACAACAGCACCGTTTACACGCGCGTCTACCACGCCGAACGTCCAGAACTATTCTTCAAAGGTTTGGGACAGGATGCCGTTGGAATGAACAGCGGTGTCGGGATTCGTTGCGACGCTACCTGGTCGGTTCCAGAACCGGAACTTGTCATTGTGTTAAACGGTGCAATGGAAGTTGTTGGCTTCACCATCGGCAACGATATGAGTTCGCGCGATATTGAAGGTGAAAACCCGTTATACCTGCCGCAAGCGAAAGTTTACGAGAAATCGTGTGCGCTCGGCCCGCGTATCTGGCTACAACCGGGTTGCACCACCTGGCCTGATCTCACAATCAAACTCACAATCAAAAGGTCAGGGCAGATCGTTTTTCAGGAAGAAACCAGCACTGCCAACCTAAAGCGTACCTTGTCGCAACTTGTCGAATATCTTGGGCGTTGCAAGAAATTTGCCAATGGTGTCTATCTGTTTACAGGGACAGGCATTGTTCCACCAGATTCATTCACATTGCAAGCGGGCGACGAAGTACGTATTGCGATTGAACCAATCGGTGAACTGGTGAACATTGTCGAAGTTGTCGGGAAATAAGGATCATCTTTTGAATCGCTACCCTTTATATATTGATGGCAACTGGTCGGAGCCACTGAGTGGATCGTGGGAAGCACGCCGAAACCCTGCCAACACCGATGACGTTATTGGCGAATTTGCGATGGCAGGCGCTGAGGATGTCAACGCTGCCGTTGATGCCGCAAGCAACGCATATTCCGCCTGGCGCAAAATGCCGATGGTCAAGCGCGGCGATATTCTATACAAAGCTGCCAATTTGCTGGAAGCGCGCATAGATACTGTTGCGCAGGCGATGACCCGCGAAGAGGGTAAGACGTTGCCAGAGGCGCGCGGAGAAACGGCGCGTGGCGTTGCTATCCTGAGATACTACGCCGGGGAAGCCTCACAACCATTAGGTGAAGTCTATCCCTCTGCATTACCAGATCGAATGCTTTATACCCGCAGCGAACCTGTTGGCGTTGTTGGGCTGATCACACCCTGGAATTTCCCGGTTGCGATCCCATTGTGGAAGGTTGCGCCAGCGCTTGTTTATGGAAATACCGTTATCCTGAAATCGGCAGAATTGACGCCGCTTACCGCCTGGCATATTGCAGATGTATTGCATCAGGCGGGATTGCCCAAAGGGGTATTCAATCTGGTCAACGGTAACGGGATAGTCGCTGGAAACGCGCTGGTTGAACATGCAAAAGTGGACGCGATCAGTTTCACAGGTTCGACTCAGATTGGGCGCTCAATTCAGCGCAAACTGGTAGAACGTGGTGTAGCCTCTCAGGTTGAAATGGGTGGTAAAAACCCTGTCATTGTGCTGAATGATGCACATCTCGAAACCGCCGTAGAGATGGTGACGCGCGGCGCGATGCGTTCGACAGGGCAGAAATGCACGGCAACCAGCCGCGTTTTTGTTGAGAAAGGCATCTATCATCAGTTTGCTACTGCTCTGACAGAACGTGTGAAAACGCTCAAGGTTGGCGATGGGATGCTTGCCGATACCTATCTTGGCCCCGTCGTATCTGCCAGCCAACACGAAAAGG
>CAYSOC010000008.1:0-5799 GCA_964432445.1 uncultured Anaerolineaceae bacterium | reverse complement strand
AGGTGTTGAACTATTTGAGCATCGGTCAGAAGGAAGGGGCAAAACTCGGTGCAGGCGGAACGCCGATTGAACAGTCAAACGGCTATTTTGTGCCGCCGACGGTATTCCTTGATGCCAATCCCGCCAGTCAAATTATGCAAGATGAAATTTTTGGGCCGGTGGTTGCACTGGCAGCCGTCGATGGCCTTGATGCAGCAATCGAGGCGGCGAATAACATTCGCTATGGATTGAGCGCGGCGATATTCAGTCAGGATATTCGCCGGATCATGTATTTTACTGAAAATATTCAGGCTGGCCTCGTTCACGTTAATGACGAAACCGCAGGCGCTGAACCGCAAGTTCCGTTCGGTGGCTATAAGGAATCCAGTTCTCATTCGCGCGAACAGGGCAAGGCTGCACGCCATTTCTATACGCAAACCAAAACAATCTATATGGATTACCCGCAGCAGAAATAAATGAATCAATTACAACAACCGCGTATCGAGGAAATTCTCGGTGCGGATTCGGAGATGTTTGAAAAAACGCGACTCTATGGCGAAGGTCCACAGGGTAAACTCCCGCTGACGGCAGAACAACTTCGTGCCGAACCGAGCGGTAATCTGTTCGGGCTTTCGCAAAATGTCGGGATGGGCTGGCTCCCCGAAGAGGTAGGACGCAATCAATATCTGATCCTCAGTACGCATGGCGGATTACGTGCCGAAGACGGTAGCCCAATTGCGCTGGGATACCATACCGGGCATTGGGAAATCAATCTGCTGGTACGCAAGGCCGCCGAGACCTTGCGGACACAAGGGACTATTCCCTTTGCTGCCTATTGCACTGATCCCTGTGATGGACGGACGCAGGGAACGCCTGGCATGTTTGATAGTCTGCCCTATCGCAATGACGCAGCGATGGTCATGCGGCGGTTGGTGCGATCTCTGCCAACCCGCGATGGCGTGCTTGGAATTGCCACCTGTGATAAGGGGCTTCCGGCGATGATGCTGGCGCTGGCGGGGTGTAAGGATTTGCCGGGGGTACTCGTACCCGGTGGCGTGACGTTGCCGGCCATTGATGCAGAAGACGCTGGGACAATTCAAACGATTGGCGCACGTTTCTCCCAGGATATGATCAGTCTCGATTATGCGGCAACGATGGGCTGTCGGGTCTGTGGTTCGGCGGGCGGCGGTTGTCAATTTCTTGGTACAGCGGCAACCGCGCAGGTTGTAGGCGAAGCATTAGGGTTATCCCTTCCTCACAGCGCGTTGAGTCCATCTGGTGAACCCATCTGGCTGGACATGGCAGCACGTTCCGCGCTGGCATTGATCCGCCTGAGTCTGCAAAAAGTGCCGATGGGCGCGATTTTGACACAAGCCGCAATCGAAAATGCCATGCTTTTGCACGCGGCGTTTGGTGGCTCGACCAATTTGCTGCTCCATATTCCAGCTATTGCCTATGCCGCCGGGTTGAAGCAACCTACTGTAGAGGACTGGAATCGCATCAATCGCAGCACGCCTCGTCTGGTGGATGCTCTGCCAAATGGCCCACGTAACCACCCGACGGTACAGGTATTTATGGCTGGTGGCGTGCCGGAAGTCATGCTGAAACTGCGCGATATGGGTTTGCTCAATCTGAATGTGATGACCGCAACGGGGCAAACGCTTGGCGAAAACCTGAACTGGTGGGAACAGAGCGAACGCCGTCAGAAGGTTCGCGCTCGGTTGACCGCAGGCGGTGTTGATCCTGATTATGTGATTATGGATGTAGATACAGCGCGCGATGAAGGATTAACCAGCACCGTTGTCTTCCCTACCGGGAATATCACTCCTCATGGCGCAGTCATCAAGGCAACCGCCATCGATCCATCTGTTGTAGGAGACGATGAAGTCTATCGCCATCGTGGATCAGCGCGCGTATTTACGTCGGAACATGCAGCTATTCAAACGATTAAGCGGTTGAACGGAAAGCCGTTGCAACCCGGTGAGATCATCGTTTTGATCGGAATTGGTGCGGCAGGCACAGGGATGGAAGAAATCTATCAAATCACGTCGGCGCTCAAATTCATTCCGCAGGGTAAGACACATCCGGTAATCACCGATGGGCGTTTTTCCGGGGTTTCAACAGGCGCATGTATCGGGCATGTCGGGCCGGAAGCGCTGGCGGGCGGGCCGATTGGCAAAGTACGCGATGGAGACATCCTTGAAATAGAAATAGATCGGCGCAATTTGACAGGTCAGGTTAATCTGATCGGGACAGCAGAGAGCTTGTTAACTTCGGACGAAGCGCTACAACTTCTGGCAGAAAGACCAAGCCACCCGGATTTACATGCTCATGCAAAATTACCAGATGATACGCGACTATGGGCAGCCTTACAGGAAGTTAGTGGCGGGGCATGGGCAGGTTCTGTATATAACGTAGACCGAATCATCGAGGTGCTAAAAACGGGTTTAGAGCATCTGCCAAAAAAAGAGCCTGCCAGTACGTAGCCTGTAGGCTCTTCAAAAGACCTCTGCGTATTAAGATGAAGTGCAGAGGTTTTTGTTATCGCTATTCCTTGACAGCGAGGTTCATTACGCTGTTTGCATCAAGGTGGATGGACGGCCCCATTGTGGTCGTCAACACCAGACGCTTGACGTATGTTCCCTTCGCGCCTGTCGGCTTGGCGCGGCGGATAGCATCCAGAACAGCGTGCAGATTCTGCATCAGTGCGTCTTCAGTAAAGTCACGCTTGCCGATAGCAATGTGCAGGTTGCCTGTCTTGTCGTTACGGAATTCAACGCGACCTGCGCGGGCTTCCTGAATGGCGCGTGGAATATCTTCCTGCGGGACAACTGTACCAGCCTTCGGGTTCGGCATCAGGCCTTTACGACCAAGCACCTTACCGAGACCACCAACTTTCTTCATCATGTCCGGGATAGCGATGGCGACATCGAATTCCGTCCATTCTTCGTTGCGGATTTTGGCGATCATTTCGTCGCCAGCAACGAAGTCTGCGCCTGCACCTTCAGCGATACGGGCAGCTTCACCTTCAGCAAAGACGAGTACGCGCACAGTCTTGCCGAGACCAGCGGGAAGCAACACTGTGCTACGCACCTGTTGATCGCTATGGCGCGGGTCGATACCGAGGTTAGCGTGAATTTCAACGGTCTCATTGAACCGGGTGAAGCTCACATTTTTTGCCAGACGTACAGCTTCTTCAAGCGTATAAATCTTAACCGGGTCGACCTTCTTGGCCGCGTCCATGTATTTCTTGCCGTGTTCAGCCATGATTAACCCTCTACCGTGATGCCCATGTTGCGGGCAGTGCCTTCGATTTGCTTCATCGCGCCTTCCATATCAATCGCGTTGAGGTCGCCCATCTTGATCTCTGCGATTTCCTGTACCTGCTTGCGCGTGATCTTGCCAACTTTGGACTTATTCGGTGTGCCGGAACCCTTTTCTACACCAGCCGCACGCTTGATCAGGAAGGTCGTCGGCGGCGATTTCAGGATGAACTTGAATGAGCCATCCGTGAAAATCGTGATTTCTGCCGGGACAATTTCCCCGATACGGGTAGCGGTACGGGCGTTGTATTCCTTCACGAAACCCATCAGGTTGATACCGTGCTGGGCGAGGGCGGGGCCGACGGGCGGCGCAGGGCTGGCTTTACCAGCGTTCAGCGCCAGCGTGACTACGGCTTTAACTTTCTTTGCCATTTTCTCTATCCTTTGATGTCCGAACAGGGCGCGAGATTGCACCCCTCCATCTCATCTGTCCGAATGTTTTCGGCATTCAGGTATCAGTCATCAAAAACTGTTTTGATCACTGATACCTGCCTGTCGCTGCAAGGGGCGCATACATATATGCGCCCTGCAAAATTCCAAAGACGATTCTTTGGATAGACTACGCCTTTTCGACTTGCAAGAAATCCAGTTCGACAGGGGTTTCGCGTCCGAAGAACGAAACCATCACGCGAACTTTAGCCTTTTCCATGTCGATGTGATCAACCGTGCCGGGGAAGTCGTTGAACGGCCCATCAATGATGCGTACCTTGTCGCCTACCTTGAACGCAATGTTGATGTGTGTTGGGTCGGCTTCCATACGGCGCAAAATCTGATTGACTTCTTCCGGGCGGAGTGGTGTCGGCTCATTACCCATCCCGACAAATCCGGTGACACCCGGCGTATTGCGGACGACATACCACGAATCTTCGTCCATCTTCATCTGCACAAGGATATAGCCGGGGAAGACGCGGCGCTCAATTGTTTTGCGCTTGCCTTCCTTGATTTCGATTTCTTCCTGTGTCGGAACGATCACATCAAAAATCTTGTCCTGCATACCCATCGTGCGGATGCGCTGTTCGACACCCTGGCGTACCTTGTTTTCATAGCCGCTATAGCAGTGGACGACGTACCATTGCTTGGTATCATCCACCGTAATTTCGATCATTTCGCCATCAACACTGCCACCGATAAACTTGCGTGGGGCAGGTTTGGAATCATCGCTACTCGTCAGGAGCGGCTTATATTCATCCTGAATTTCGCTGTCTTTGTCGCGCTTGCGCGCAGCCGAAGTTGCGGCTTTCTTGCCCTTTTTCTTTGGCTCATCGTCCAGATATATCGGATCAGAATCATAGTCGACATTACTTTTGTAATCGTCGTCTTGACGATTCTCTTCATCCTCTGGATCAAAACGGGTCAACATAGGCACGCTCCTCCTTTCACGGAATTATTCGTAGCTTGGGAACAAACGATCCCGGAACAGCCACAGCAACGCAACAATAATGATAATCGCAATCGTGACAATACCCGCAATCGTACCCCAATCGGGCGAGGCGATGCTGGCAGAGAGGAAGCCGAACAGCGTGCTGATAATACCAAGTACAACTGCCGACACAGCCGTTACCGCTACTACCATACGAGTCAGGCGATCTACCTCTTCGCGGGTAGGCCATGCAACCTTGCGCAACTCTGCGCGCACATCCTGAATGTAATCACGGAATCCCTGAATCCAACGCTGGATAAAGTTGCCACTACGTTTCTTTTCCGTATCACCGTCATCACGGGAAGGGGTGGGGCCGCTCTTGGTACGAGTGGCGGTAGAAGTCGGGGCAGCATCGGGATCAATACCCTGTGCCAACATGCGGCGACGACGACGATCCGAGATCGCGGGCGCACTGCTTACGCCTTCCTCTTCCTCGGTATCTTCTACGTCGTTCAGAACTTCTTCGTCTTCGTCTTTACGGGTTGACAGGGCCATGTCACAGTCCTCCGGCCAGAAATTTTTTCGTTATCATCATAATCATTGCAATGGAGACTGACACACAAACACCGCCACGAGGACGGTGTTGGCTGTTTTACAGGGGCAGTAGGAATCGAACCCACAACCTCTCATTTTGGAGACGAGTGCTCTGCCAGTTGAGCTATACCCCTATTCAGATTGTCCGTCAGTCCAGCCGGGAAAAACTGCCCCGGCTGATAGACTCTATTATGCCTTACTTTGTCTCACGATGCAAGGTGTGTTTTCTACACCGATTGCAAAATTTCTGAACTTCGAGACGGTTCGGGTCGTTGCGGCGGCTTTTCTCGCTGGTGTAATTACGCTCCTTGCATTCGGTGCAAGCGAGGTAAATGACCACGCGAACTTCTTTCTTTGCCATGATTCCAAATCCTTAGCGTAGACAAATTCAGCAGCCAGCCATCGATTTGGCTGACTGCTGCGACTTCATCCCTGTTAATGCAGGTTAATGTTAGTCGAGAACTTCGGTGATAACACCCGCGCCAACGGTGAGACCGCCTTCACGGATAGCGAACTTCGAGCCTTTTTCGAGAGCAACGGGCA
>CAYSOC010000007.1:63827-79904 GCA_964432445.1 uncultured Anaerolineaceae bacterium | reverse complement strand
CGCACGATTGCAGTCCAAATCGCGGAGGCTTTCGAGCGCTCGCGGCTCTATCGTTCTACCGATGCCGACTTGCGTTCCCGCGTCGAGGAACTGGATTCGCTGGCGCGCGTCAGTTCTGCGCTCAACGAAACGATTGATCTGGATCGTATCCTTGAGGTTATTCGCGTCGAAGCGCAACGCACCACCGATGCCAAACTTGCTACGCTGGTGCTGGTGAAGGATAAGGAAGAATGGCCTGACCCGAACAAGCCTGTGATCGATCACCGTATTGGTGAGGGCAAGGGAAAAGATTCTTTCTACAGCGTCGAATTGCAGACCATTCGTGAAGGAAAACTGGTCTATATTCAGGACTATAACCGCAGCCCGTTCGAGACGAACCCCGGTTCACGCCGATGCAGCCTTGCCGCTCCGATTATTTACAACGGCCAGGTGCGCGGCGTTATCCATCTGGGTGGTGAAATTCCCGGCTATTTCACCGAACGCAGTGTGGATTTCGTCAATTCGCTGGCGACACAGGCTTCCCTGGCAGTTGGTAACTCGATCCGCTATCGGGAACAAATTTCGCGTAACGACCTGCTCAAGCAACGTGCCGATCAAATCTCGCAGATTTTCGAGATTAGCCGTTTGCTGCGACAGGAGACCAATCTCGAAACGATTCTGGACGCGGTTGCCAACGCCGTTTCGGATACTATCGGTTTCAATGTGGTTCTGATCAGCGTTATTGATCAGGACAAGAAAACGCGCCGTCGTGTTGCACAGGCGGGTTTGCCGCTGGCACAATGGGAAGAGATTCGCGGTCAGACCCTTCCACTGGATGATCTGAAAACGCTCATGCAAGCGGAATATCAGGTTAGTTCCTCCTATTTGCTTCCTGGCGAGAAACAATCAGACTGGTCTGGCCCAACGACACAAATCATTGATGTAACGCCAACGGTGGAGAAGAACGTCGGAGCGATGGCTCAAACCCTGTGGCATCCGAAAGATGTCATGATTGTGCCATTCCGTGACTCCAACGGCATTATCAACGGCGTGATGAGTGTCGATTCCCCGCGTGATGGACGCCGCCCGACCCGGCAGACGGTGGAAGCGCTCGAAATCTTCGCAAATCAGGCTGCATTTGCGATTGAAAACTTTGAATTGCTGCAAGCGCTTCGCCGCGAGGCCGATGCGACCCGCCGTGAACGTGACCGTCTAGCGCAGTTGCACACCGTCGCCAGCGAACTCCAGCGCGCACCGGACGTTCCGGCGCGTCTGCAAATCATCGCGGATAGCATCCGTGCGCAAGGCTGGGGACGGGTAGCGATTACGCTGCGTGACGCCAACCTCGAACCACGCGAACTCCTGACATCCGGTTATAAGGACGAGGAGCGCGAAAAACTGCGCGACGTTCTGCTGCCCGGTATCGTGTGGCGGCAGCGTCTGGCAGATAGTGACTTCCGTAAATACCGTGTCGGCGGCGCATACTACCTGCGACACATCGATCCCTGGGTGACTGAAAACAAGCTCATGGCAGGGATGGCAACGAGTAGCGGTTCAACATCGCAGACAACGCTCGATCTCGGAACATGGCATCCGCTGGATGTAGTCTATCTCCCGATTTATGGGCTGGATCAAAGCCGTCTGGTGGGCATCATTTCGATGGATTCGCCCGCCGATGGCAAACCCCCGACAGAAGCCGCCATGCGCCCAATTGAACTCTTCGCAGCACAGGCGGCAAGCGCGATTGAAAACACCCGCCTGATCGAAGAGCGTATCCGTGCGGCAGAGCAGGAAACCCGCCTGAACGCCGTTATGGAAGCTGTTTCCAGTACACTGGATACAAACGAGATTATCCTCTCGATGGCGCGTGGTTTGGGGCAACTGATGCCCTACAACACCATGAGCGTTGCGTTGCTGGACTGGGCAGAAGCCAATTTCGAGACGCAACGGATTACACAATTCAACGATCAATATGCGATCCAGCCGGGTGAACCGCTCACCATTGAGCAAACAGCACTCGGACGTGCCTATCAGCAGCAGTCTGGACGGGTCTATCGCCAGAACGATCTGAACCGCGACGACGATCTGATCGATCTGGCGCGTTGGCGCGATGCTGGCGAACAGGTGGTGATGGTTGTCCCGATGATCGCTGGTGGTCGTAGCGTTGGTGCATTGCATATCGGTAGTACATCTGGCGATGCACAAAACTTCGATACGCAACTGCCGCTGGTGCAGCGTATGGCGAACCTGACGGCTGTGGCGATTGAAAACGCACGCCTCTTCCAACAGGCAATTGATCGTGAACGTTTCTCGGCAGCGTTGGGACGTATCGGGCAATCTATCAACGAAGTGTTGAACCTGCCGCTGCTGCTCCAAACCGTTTGCGATGAAGTGCGTTCGCTTCTGGATACAGACGGGGCGCTGATTTACATCCGTGAGGGAGGCTATCTCGTTAACGCCGCCGCAGAAGGCGAACGGAAATCCGATTTCACGAATACCCGGATTCCGCTGGATGATAAATCTACCCTGATCGCTTCTGTATTTCAGGAAAAGGGTGGCACATATATCAACGATTATGCGACCCAGACGCAGTATAAGGCGGTTTTGCCGGGTCTGACTGTTCACGCAGCGTTGGCAGTGCCGCTGATCCGTGAAGATCGCGCTGTGGGTGTGCTGGCTTTGTTCCACACCGATCTTGAGGATAAGTTCATTCCACCGGATATTGAACGGGCATCCTCGTTTGCGATTCAGGCCGCCATCGCTATCGAACGCGCCCTGCTGGAAGGCAACTTGCAGGAACGCGCCAACGAATTGAGCGCACTCACGCAAATCACCGGAGCGCTCACTTCTACGCTCGATACCGACGCGCTGGCGCGGATGGTCGTCGATCAGGCCGAACGTATCCTGCGCTTTGATACTGCAACGCTCTGGTTGCGACGCGGCGAAAAGCTGGTGATTCGTGCGGCAAAGGGTTATCCAAATATTGCTGACCTGATCGGCGTGGAAGTCGATATTGCCGACTCCGAACTATTCCGCGAAATTGCCAGCCGTACACAGCCTGTTTTGAACATCCCGGATATTAACAACGATCCGCGTTTCGTCTATAACCCGGATCGCAAGACACGTTCGTGGATGGGTGTGGCACTCAACTCCAAAGGTACATTGAATGGTCTGCTGATTGTCGAAGCCAACGAGCCAGATTCCTATACACAAACACAGGAAACACTGTCGCTTGCCTTTGCAAATCAGGCAGCCGTCGCCCTCGAAAACGCGCAACTCTTCCAGCAGCGTGACCAATCTGCACAGGAAAACACAAACCTGTATCAGGAAGCGCGTCGCCGTGCCGCCGAACTCAACCAGCAAGCACTGCGCCTGACTCTGCTCAACCGCGTTTCGTCGGAACTGGCGCAAACGCTGGATATTGAAAATGCCTTTGAGGTCACGCTCCGCGAACTCGAAGGCGCACTTGGAACCGATGCAGGCGCAGCAATCATGCTCGAACCGGGAAACAAGACCGGAAAACTGATCATCGAGCATCCGCGTGGCGAACAACCCCCGCAGGATATTTTCCTGCCGCTTGTTGGCGTTCCTGTCTTTGACGAAGCGAAGAAAGCGCTCCAGCCCATCGGTATTCTGGATATAAATACAGATATGCGCATTGGGCCGTTGCGCCAGTTCCTTGATTCGCGCGGGGCGCTGTCAACGCTGGTGATTCCGCTGCTCATTGGTGGTCAGGTGATTGGCGCGGTGCTGTTAAGCACGACCAACGAATATCACCTGTTCACACCCGATGAAGTGGAAATCGCACAGACGATAGCGGCGCAGGCTGCCGTAGCCGTCCAGAACGCCAACCTGTTCGAGGCTTCCTCGATCCGCACGCGCGAACTGGAAACACTCTTTGAAGCAACGCAGGCAACCAGTTCTTCACTCAATCTGGACGAGGTGATCAGGAATGCCACCATGCAGATGATCCCGGCGCTCATGGTCGATGCCTGTACCATCCTGCTGCTGGATGATGTAGAAAATCAACTGGAAGTACGCGGCGATATGCAGGTTGTTCCAGAGCCAAAGGGTCAACTGGAAATCGGGCGCGTCTTCAATATGAGCGAGTTTCCGACACGGCAGGAAGTCCTGTCGAATCGTCAATCGGTAGTCTTGTATGCCAATGCCCCTGATCTGGATTCGGCGGAAAAGCAGCAGTTCATTGAACGCAATGTTACCGCCCGGTTGCTGCTCCCGATGATCGCCCGCGATCAGCCAATTGGCCTGATTGTGCTGGAATATCACGGTGCAGGGCGACAGTTTGATAACAACGCAGTGCGGTTGGCGCGTGCGCTCACGACGCAAACCTCCATTGCGATTGACAACGCGCGTCTGCAAACTGAAACGACGAACAAGCTGAATGAACTGTTCGTCATCAACGAAATGTCTACAGCGCTTGCATCCAGCATCGATCCGGCGCAAATCTACGGCGTATTGCGCGATCAATTCCCGTTGCTGGTCGATGCCGAGTACATGGTACTGGCGGTATATAACCCGGATAAAGACGAGATCAGCTATCCGGTGGCGATGCGCAATGGCGAAGATATTGAAATTCCAACCCACAAACCCGGTGATGATGAGATTTCCTACGTCATCAAGCGCCGTATGCCGCTGCTGCTGGCGGGCGATGATGTGGACGAAGTGCTGCATATCTTCGGCATCAAGACTCTCGTCACGCAGGCTCGTTCGCTGATCGGTGTGCCGCTGATCACGGGCGATGCAATCATGGGCGCGCTTGCGTTGGCAGATGCTTCCAGCGCGCGTGCCTTCGGGTTGGATGACCAGCGCGTGCTTTCGACAGTAGCCGCACAGGTTGCTGTTTCGATTCAAAATTCGCGCCTGTTCGAGCGCAACCGTCTGTTTACGGCAGAACTGGAAGCGCGCGTACAGGAGCGCACGGAAGAACTGCGTGGCGAACGTGACCGCCTCAATTTCTTGTATCGTATCACTACTGGATTGACTGCTTCGCTGGATATGGATCAGGTGTTGAGCCGCGCGCTCGAAATGATGGCGGCGGCGGTTGGCGCAGAAAATGGCGCTATCCTCGGTATCGACTCTATTTCCGACAACCTGATCTACAAGGCAATCTTTGATCTTGAGGGGCGTGAAGTTGATCAGAAACTCGACTATGCCCAGACAGAAGGACTGGTTGGCTGGGTAATCCAGGTGCAGCAATCTATCGTTGTTGGCGATGTACAACAGGATGCGCGCTGGTTACGCCGTAGTGATCTGGATGATACGGTGCGTTCGGCAATTGTCGCACTGCTCGAAGCCAACGAGGATATCCTCGGTGTCGTATCGCTGTATAGTCCGCGCCTGAACGCTTTCAACGATGATCACCTTCGTCTGGTGACAGCAGCAGCAGGCCAGATTGCAACTGCGATGAACAACGCCGACCTATATGGCCTGATTCGTGAACAGGCGGAACGTCTCGGCGCAATGGTTCGCCGTGAACAGGTCGATTCTACCAAGAACGCCGCTATCGTTGAGTCCATCGCAGACGGTATCATGGTCGCGGATAAAGATGGCCTGATCATCCAGTTCAACAGCGCCGCCGAGCGTATCCTCGGTCTGAGCCGTCGTGAAATCATGGGGCATGGAATCGCTGAACTGGCCGGGTTATATACCCGTACCGGTGGCGAAAGCTGGCTGGAACGTCTCGAAATGTGGATGTCCGACCCCGCCAGTCACCGCCCTGGCGATGCCTTGCAGGAACAACTCGAACTCCCCGATGGCAAGATCGTTTCGGTGCTGCTCTCACCCGTGAATATGGGTGACCAGTTCCTCGGTACAGTGTCGGTCTTCCGCGACATCACACGCGAAATCGAAGTAGACCGGATGAAGAGCGAATTTGTCGCTACGGTCAGCCACGAACTGCGTACCCCGATGACGAGCATCAAGGGCTACGCCGACCTGCTCCTTCTCGGTGCAGCGGGTCAAATCACCGAACAACAGCAGCGATTCCTCGGTACAATCAAGACCAACGCGGATCGCCTGTCTCTGCTGGTGAACGAACTGCTGGATATTTCGCGCGTGGATCGCGGCGTGATCAAGCTGAATTTGCAGCCGACGAATGTCCTGGAGGTGCTGGATGCCAGCCTGAATCATATTCGTGGGCGTATCAGCACAGACCGCAAGCAACTTACGGTTGATACCGTGTTCCCGGATACGATTCCGCTGGTCAACGCCGATTTCGACAAGCTGGTGCAGATCATCAATAACATTCTCGATAACGCCTTCAACTATACATATGCAGGTGGTAAGGTGACGATTGGCGCAGCAGCAGAAGACGGTGGACGGAGTGTTCTGATTCGTGTCAGTGATACGGGCGTTGGTATATCGAAGGAAAATCAGGGGCGTGTATTTGAGCGATTCTTCCGGGGTGAAGAAAATCAACTGGTGATGGAAACTTCCGGTACGGGGTTGGGGCTTTCCATCGTCAAGGAATATGTACAGATGCACAACGGTCAAATCTGGCTGGAAAGCGAACCGGGCAAGGGAACAACGTTCTATGTCCGTCTGCCCGCCCTGGCATCGAATACCTGAGAAGTAGCAAGAGGATATAAACGGGATGGCGAAGATACTGATTGCTGAAGACGAGCGCGACATCCGCGATCTCATTGAATTTACGCTCACCTATGCAGGCCATCAGGTCTTCAAGGCAGCTAACGGAGCCGAGGCGGTAGAGCTTGCGCCGAAGGTGTTACCGGAACTGATTATGATGGATGTGCGTATGCCAAAGATGACGGGCTATGAGGCTTGCCGTCAGATGAAGACGATGGATACAGTAAAAGATATTCCCGTCGTCTTCCTTTCCGCAAAGGGGCAGGAAAGCGAAATCGATACCGGGTTGGACGCCGGGGCATACGATTACATTCTGAAACCGTTTGAGCCGTTTTCACTGGTGAGCCGTGTCGCTGAAATTCTGGCAAAATTCCAGGCAGAGAACGCAGTCAAGACCGAAAAGACCGCTACGCCGAGTGAAGTAAAGTCCGGCGAAGCAAAATCGAGTGAATAAGTAAATCCAGACACACTGCATCGGGAGCAGTCATGAGCGCTATCACGATAGATAATAACCTCGTTCATTATGAAGTGTTGGGCCGAGGCCGTCCGGTGATCCTGTTGCACGGCTGGCTTGGTTCGTGGCGCTATTGGATTCCCACGATGCAACAGCTTGGCATGAAATATCGCGTCTATGCGATTGATCTCTGGGGTTTTGGAGATACAGAAAAAGACCCGGCGCGATATAGCTTCGCGTCTCAGGTGAAACTCCTGATGGATTTTATGGAAAAGCTCGGTATTGGTAAGGCTGCCATCGTTGGACATGCGCTTGGTGCTGCGGTGAGTATCACCTTTGCACGCCAGTTCCCGGAGCGTGCGCCGCGCGTCGTGTTGATTAGCCCCCCGCTTTTCGATTTGGGCGGGATAACCGCGAGTGCTGTGGCTCTGCCTGCGCCACCTGCCACGACACCCGCACCGCCTGCGGCGCTTCCGGCTCCCGGTACTGCGCCGGGTTTACCTGCATCAGCAGCAACATCCTTGCCCGCGTCTGCATCTACGCCTGCTGTGGTATCTGCGCCAGCGACGCCTGTGCCCAAACCCGCCCCTGTTACGGGGGCTGTGTCAACGCCCGCGCCCACTGCCGCTCCCATATCCCAATCCGCGACACCCGCGCCTGTAACTGCTTCTGCGCCTGCGCCAACACCCGCGACGGCATCTGCACCCGCGCCAGCTTCTGCTCCGGGGGTAAAACCTGCAATAGCGCCAACACCAGTGACGGCATCGGCTCCTGTACCGGCTTCTGTTCCGGCAGTGAAGCCTGCGACAACGCCAGTACCTGCTATACCTCCTTCTGCTTCCGGGGCGACGCCGACTGCTGCCGCGACACCAGCGCCTGCCACGCCTGCGCCAGTAACAAATGCGTCGCCTCCAAGCGCCGGGGATACGTTGCCGCGCAGTCCATTTGCGAATAACCCGGAAAAACTTGCAGAATTGCAGCAAAGCGCCGTAACGCTTCCGAAGTCCCCAACACAGCCCGCATCACCGGTATCACGCCCAAGCGTTCCTGCGCCGCGCCCTGCCGGAGTTGATCCGTTGTCTGCGCCATTCACACGTCCAGAGGTCAATCCGCTGGTGAACCTGCTTTCAACGATTAACCCGAAGGCGGTTCTGGAACGCCACCTTGCCCGCGACCCGGAAAACCTGGAAAAGATGCGCGGTGAAGTTGAAAAGATGGATAATGGCATTTTGCAACGTCTCGCGCCGTCGTTTCAGGGCATTAACCTCGCGCAGCAGCTTTCACAACTGACGACCCCTGTCCTGCTCTTTCATGGGCGCGAAGATGCTTTTTTTGAGCCAAACGAAGAGTTGATTAACAAAATCGGCGCTCTGAAGAGCGATGGAATGTTCCTGCCGTTCATCACGCCGGAATTTCGCCATTTCCCGATGCTTGAACAATCCATAAAATTCAACCGTTTGCTGACAGATTTTCTGGATGCGCCTGACCTGACCAACGTGGGAATGAAGGAGACATGGCGGCGGCAATTGCGTTAATCACCACCGCTAACCACCATGACACGCACGGTATACTGGATAAAACCCGACGAACCAAAGACGCTCGATCCATTGATTCAGGCCATCAATGTTGGCGGAACAACCCACGAACGCCATCTGCAACAGGTCGCACAACTGCAAAAGCGCCCCTTTGGGGTCTTCATCGACTACTTGAATCAGGTTGGTGAAGTCCCGCCGACTACAGACGCTTTCACATTCGATATGGATTCGGATGAACTTCTGGTATATAGCGACCAACCGGAAATGATGGTGGATGCGTTCATCGAGATGGCGATGTATATGCAGGGCTTTTCGACCCTGATGGGCGTCGAAGAACCCTGGAAGGTACAGGTAGCCATTGGCGGTTGGCGACACATCCGTAGCAAAATCCGGGAACGCCTCAACATTTCTGGTGACGTCAGGAAAGCATGGGCTGTGATGCTCAACCCGGAAGGGCTTCAGGAATATAACATGGAGACCTTCACAGAATTGGTACGGTTGGCAGGCAGTCCCGATGTCGAGGTGATGTTTCCATCGGAAGCCAGCACAGAAATCAGAGATGCCTATCACGACCTGTCGCGTCTCATCGGGCTGATTGCGCAGGGGCTTGATATTGATGATCATGTGGAATTCAATCAGCGGCTCATGCGGGCGCTGGATTGGATCGAAGAAAAGATCGCACCAGAAAAATAAGGATGTTTTCCTACGGATTACGTCCCGCCAGTTTCCAGAATTCATCACACGATTGCTCAAGAAGCGCACAGTCATAAAACAAGCCTGTGCGTTTTTCATATTCCGCGCCCGCATCAGCAACATACGAGCCGTGATCAGCGCGCGGCACAACCCACAACACGGCAAATGTATCCGCTTGCTTTTCCAGAACCGCCGCGAGTTGCCGTCGCGCGCCGTCCAACGAGGCTTCTACCTCTCCATATACAAAGTAAATCGGGCGCGGCACAATCTGCGGAACTGCTGCAATCGGATCAAGAAGTTGCCCATCGAGGCCTGTGGTCAGCCGATAGGCAACGTTTCCACCCACCCCAACCAGCCATTCAAGCCAATCGTTCCCATAACTCAGGCCCGTCACTGCATCCCAGCGATGATAGCCGCCTTCGGTCAACAACGCGCTAATCTGTGAATAACGTGCTGCTGCCATCGTTGCCGCTGCCCCGCCAGCCGAAAAGCCATGCAGGGCGATCTTCTTCTGAGGAATTGCGGGAGTTTTCTGGACGTAGCCTAACACGTCCCCAATATCCAGCATTTCGGTATAACCCAGACTGACAGGTTGCCCCTTGCAGGCGCGGCTCTCCCACAAAATCAGACCGTACCCCCGTTTTGCCAGCGTAATCGTTTCATTCAACATCCCGTTACGCCCTGCTCCATAAGGCGGTGGGACAAGGATCAACGCATCGTTTCCACCAGGGATATAGAACCCGTTTAGGGTTGTCCCATCGCGCATGGTGAGCGCAAGATTATCGTAACGCATACGCCAATCGCCGGGCGTTTGCCCGGTATCCCCGCAGGCTGGATGCAATATCGCCCAGGTACGCAAAAACCCAAACCCGAATGGGCAAATGATGAGCAGAAAAATTACAGTTGTAGACAGGGCAGCAACTATCAGCCGAAAAAAACGCTTTCGTCGAGCGTTCTGCTGGTCGTGATTTTCTATGTTCATAGTACAAAAATTGTATCAAAAATTTACGATAGCGCTGTGCATCACCGACGTATTCGGAGCATCCCGTGTATAATAGGCGAACGCCAGTGAATTGAGGATAAGATGGACGAATTAATTACACAATTGAACGGTCTGAAGGAGACCATTGATACCCTGATGGTGCGCCTTTGACCTCGCTGCAAAGCGAATAGAGGTTGAAACCCTCGAAGCCGAGGCTGGTACACCAACGTTCTGGGATGATCCACGCTCTGCTCAAACCACGATGCAGCGTATTTCCGAACTGCGCGCCGAAATCGAACGCTGGGAAGGGCTGCAACGTCGCATTCAGGATACGCTCGAACTCACCGAAATGGGTGATGACAGTCTCTACGATGACCTGCTGAAGGAAACCGAAGAACTGCGCCATGTCGTCGAACAGTTTTCATTTACGGCGATGATGAACGGTAAATATGACGGCGAAAACGCGATTTTATCGCTGCACGCCGGCGCGGGTGGAACCGAAGCACAGGACTGGGCAGCAATGCTCATGCGGATGTTCCTGCGTTGGGCAGAACGCAACAAATTCAAGACCGAAGTCGTAGATACGACTGATGGTGAAGAAGCTGGAATTAAATCTGTCACCATCACGGTCAAGGGCGAAAATGCCTATGGCTGGTTGCAATCGGAAAAAGGTGTTCATCGTCTGGTGCGGATCAGCCCGTTCGATGCCGCCAAACGCCGCCACACCTCATTTGTATTATGCGAAGTGATCCCGGACGTGAAGAACACTATCGAAATCGAAATCCCCGATAAGGATATTTCTGTAGATAGTTTCCGGGCGAGCAGCGCAGGCGGTCAGAACGTCCAGAAGAACGAAACGGCGATCCGCATTACCCACCTGCCGACGGGGATTGTCGTCTCCTGCCAAAACGAACGTAGCCGGATGCAGAATCTGGAAACCGCAATGAGCGTGTTACGTGGTAAACTTCTGGCACTCGAAATCGAGAAGCAGGAAGCCGAACTTAGCCGCCTGAAAGGGGAAAATCACGAGATGGGCTGGGGCAATCAGATTCGCTCCTACGTCCTGCACCCCTATCAGATGGTGAAAGATCATCGTACCGATCACGAAACGAGCCAGACACAGGTTATTCTTGATGGCGGTCTGGATGAATTTATGGAAGCCTGGCTAAAGGCGCGCGTTGGTTCAGCGGCATAATCCGCTGGTTTTCGTTCAAGAAATCAAGGTGAGGGCATGGCTGCGTTCGATCTATCAATCGAATCGATAAATAATCGCCGCTTTCGTGTGACCGTGATCGACTCTCCTGCCGGGACAGTCTCGGCAGAGATCAATTCCCCTTTCACCTTCGATGAACTCGCTGAACTCAGCGACGCGCTGGGCGGACGCGCCGGGCTTTCCGCGACAGAATTGCAGAAATACCAAAAGCAATTCGGTGAGACATTGTTCAATGCCGTTTTCGCGGATGCGATCCGCTATGCCTACACCGCTTCACAGAAGGCCACTGGCAGCGCGGCATTGAATATCCGGCTTCGGCTGGATAAAGCGGGCGATCTGGCAGCCTTGCCCTGGCAATGGATCAACGATCCTGATGGTGAACCGATCACCGTTTCGCGGCTGGATAAAGCACAGGTATTTGCCCCGGTGGGTGGTCTGCGCGAAACGTTGCGCTATGGGTTTCGTGGTCCGCGTCTGATTCTGGCAATTGGAGCCGCCGCCGCTCTCACCGCATTTATACTGGCGGTGGTGTTACGCCCCGCCCCCGATGTTGATCTGGTGATAACGAGCGTGCGATTTCTCCCGCCACGCCCTGCGCCTGGTCAAATTTTCAAGGTGACAATGGCGATCAGCAATCAGGGAAGCACCCGATCTGGCCCGTTTGAGTGGGCATGGTTTCGGGGCGATTCACGCGGCGCACGCCCGGATTTGACCGGAAAAGAAAACGGGCTTGGGCCGGGCGATACCATTACGGTGCGCGGGGAGTATTCCTTTGGCTGGTGGGATTTATACGACAGCACCGGAGAAGTCGATCTTTTGCGCGAGTCGTCCGACAAGGATTTCGTCAATAACACCACAACGCCGGGCTTTGCGATTATTCAGACCAGTAGCGCAGATTTCGTGATCGACTTTACAATCAAACCACCTGCCGAACCGCTTACGACGGCGCTGGATTTGAAAACCGGAAATGAGTTCAAACTCTGGAGCCTGATTCCACAGGTAGATAAGACCGGGCGTCCCGAATGCGTCTCGGCAATCCTGAAAATCGTTGTTCTGAACAATGAAAATTTTGTGCGTCCCGGACTCCCCGGAAACGCACAGGGATGCGATGACCTGCCGATGATCTTTACATTCGATGAACCTGTCGGTGCGGCACAGATCAATTTTGTCACGACACAACCTGGAAATTACACTCTTATTCTGCGAGATAAGAATGATAAACTTATTGATTCCGTCACCAAAACTGCTCTGCCAGTCGGCGAAAATTCGATCCGCCTGCCAGCCAGCGGCCTGCGTGTACGGAATGATGGCGCGGTTACTATACGCTTCCAGGGTGCATCCGGGGTGCGCGTACAAAAACTGACGCTCTCCCAACCCGACACTCAGGTCAACTGATCTTCAGAGACTATCTGAGCAGTCCGATATACCCCACCCTAAATCCCTCCCCGCTGGCGGCTGAGTGCCTTCCAGACCCGTGTGTCCCGGCTCCCTTTCCCTGCTTGCGGGGATAGTGGTCAATCCTTTTCAGACGGTCTTTCAACGTTTGCGAACTGAGAGGATCACCAGCCGAAAGCCCAAACTTTCAGAGTCTGTAAGAGTTGCCCTGAGCGAATAATAAAAGAATATGAATTTCGTATTGATTCTCAATTCTTTTTTCACTGAATTTGGCGGTTTTACCCTCCGACCACCTTGTAATTTGTAATTATTACGTTATCTTTATGCAGATGTTGAGTTGGACTATTGTTTGTCCAATTCGCCCAAACCGGAAAAAACTTCAGCTTTTTCGCAGTTTTGTCCACGCAGGGGGGTAATTTAATGAATAGACGTTCCATCGCACCCAGACCTCGAAGAGCAGGCCCGCACTTGTTGTGGGTTTTTGCTGTTTCGATCATTGTGCTGGCTTCTTTAGCAGCAAGGCCAGCGTCTGCCGCGCCCAATACGCGCCCCAACAGTGTTCCCAACCAGATTCAGGGTACAGTCTTTCTGGACTATGATCATGACGGTGTACGTGGAACGTTCGAACCAGGATTTGGTGGAGTCACAGTTACCGCATTCGACAACGCCGGAACAGCCGTTTCCACCACTACCAGCGCCGCCACCACCGGAGCCTATGCTCTGACAGGACTCACAATTGGCGTCACCTATCGGGTGGAATTCAGCGGCTGGCCTGCCTACCTGCAACCGGGTGTACACGTTGCCGCAGCCAACCCAACAGGCAACACCTCTGTCAACTTTGTGGCAGAAAATTCGGTAGGGGTAGATTTTGCTCTGACAAATCCCAATCAGTATTGCGCCCCTGTAACCTCTAGCCTGCCAAACATTGCAACGACATGCTTTGTCAGCACGAACGGCACAGCCTATCGCGGGCTGGATACCGTAATTACGCTGCCTTATCGTTCCGGGGCAGTTCCACAGAACGCAACCAGCAACGCTTCCTTCGCTGGTCATGCCAATCTTGCGACAGATACGCAGGTGGGTTCTGTGTGGGGGTTGGCCTATCAGCGCCAGTCCAACCGTTTGCTTGCTTCGGCTTTCACCAAACGCCATGTTGCTTTTGGTCCGGTTGGAAGCAGGACGGGCGTCATCTATATTTTAAATGCCAGCGCGCCGGGAGTTCTCGGTACGCTTGATTTAGGCGCTGGCGTCGCTGGTACAGACCCACACAACACAGCGGACTACGATACCGATAACATCGGTGCATTCGATGCAATCGGCAAAAATGGTCTCGGCGGCATGGCTTTCTCCAGCGATGAAACCCAGGTTTATGTAATGAACCTGTTCAACCGTTCGCTATATCGTCTGACCGTCGGCGTTCCAGCGTCGTCAATCAGCGCAACAGCGACCCTTGCGATGCCAACGCCGCCTTCCTGTACGGCAGCAGATACGCGCCCGTTCGCGGTGACTGCTTATCAGGGGCAAATCTGGATCGGCGTTGTCTGCTCTGGTGAAACAACCAGCGCGGCGTCGCTCCGTGCCTATGTTTATAGCCTGAGCGAAACAGCACCATTTGTCGCAGGCAGTCTCGTTCTGCGTCTGAACTTCCCGCTGAATTATCCGCGCGGTTGCGCCATCTTCGATGCACCCAACAGCAACTACTGCGGTAGTGCGGCGTGGCGCGCATGGATCAATGTCTTCACGCCGGGTGTTACTGTTGATTATTACGCTGCGAATGATCAATACTTCTCACCACAGCCGATGGTATCCAGCATCGCCTTCGATGAACAGGGCTATATGATCCTCGGTTTGATGGATCGCTTTGGGCATCAGGTCGGTAACTTCCGTGCCGATTCCGGTGCGGGCGTCGAAGGTATCTCCGCAGGCGACGTATTGCGCTTCACCCCGGCGTTTGCGTCAGAAGCCAGCGGTAACGACGGATTTGTAACCACTGGTAACTTCATCGGTGGTGCAACTGGTGGTGCGGCCAACGGGCAAGGCCCCGCCAACGGTGAATTTTACTTCCATGATCGGTTTGCTATCCCGAACGTGCGGTTACACGACGAACTTCATGTCGGCGCAGTCTATGTCCATCCGGGTACTGGTGAAGTAATTTCTTCCGCGTTCGACCCCGCTCCTGCCGATCCTGTTGTGCTACCTGGCCCGATTTTCGATCCGTCGCTCGGTGGTACAGTACGTTCCGGTGGTTTGATCTACCTGAACAACTATCGTGCAACGAATGATAATGCGGTGGCAATAGGACGTGGTGAGCGCACCCGTTCGGTTGAAATCTATCGCCTTGACCAGGTTGGTACGTTTGGCAAGACCAATGGTATCGGTGACATTGAGCCGATTTGTACGCCTGAACCAATCGAAATCGGTAACCGCCTCTGGGTAGATAGCGATAGTGACGGCGTGCAAGACCCGAACGAAGTTGCTGTACCCAACGGCACAGTCGTTGAATTGTATGATGCCAACGGTGTTCTGATTGGTACAACGACGACCAACAACGGGCAATATTATTTCTCTTCAAGTGTCATTGCCCAGTTGACCTACAATTCGACCTATTACGTTATTTTCCCAAGTACCGTAAGCGGCGCTTTGCCAACTGTACCGAACGCAACTGTTGATCAGCGTGACTCGGATGCTATCACCCTGACTGGTCTGACAGGCGGGGCGGCGGTGCTGAATGGACGTGTCGGCGTGGCAATCACGACGGGCGGGCCGGGTAACAATAACCACACGATTGATGCTGGTTATCTGCCACCCCCAACACCGACCCCAACGCCAACCAACACGAATACGGCAACGGCAACCAACACGCCGACAAGAACAGCTACATTTACTCCATCTGGTACTAATACGTCGACAGCGACCCGTACCAATACATCAACGAATACGGCGACGAACACGGCAACGGCATCCAATACCGCAACCAGCACGTTGACCCGTACCGCGACGAACACAGCAACGGCAACCTTCACCGCTTCCAACACCAACACAGCGACGAATACGTCTACCGCGACAAACACGGCAACGGCAACGTTGACACGCACTTCGACCAATACGGCGACAGCGACGTTCACGGCATCCAATACCAACACGGCAACAGCGACGTTTACCGCCTCCAACACCGCCACCGCAACGAATACGGCGACGGCGACACTGACCCGTACCGCAA
>CAYSOC010000007.1:0-63727 GCA_964432445.1 uncultured Anaerolineaceae bacterium | reverse complement strand
CGAACACGGCAACGGCAACGTTTACACGCACTAACACCAACACGCCGACAGCGACATTTACCGCTTCCAACACGGCGACGGCAACGAACACGGCAACGCCAACGTTTACGCGCACGGCGACCAATACGGCGACAGCGACGTTCACACCGTCGAATACCAGTACGCCAACGGCAACCTTCACTGCCTCCAACACCGCCACCGCAACGAACACGGCAACGGCAACGTTTACACGCACTAACACCAACACGCCGACAGCGACCTTCACGCCATCGAATACCAGCACGCCGACGGCAACCTTCACCGCGTCTAATACGGCGACAGCGACCAATACCAGTACGCCGACCTTTACACGCACCAATACGAACACGCCAACGGCAACCTTTACCGCCACCAATACCAGTACGCCAACCGCGACGTTCACTGCCTCCAACACGGCGACCAATACAAACACACCAACGCCAACGCTGACCCGTACCAATACCAGCACGGCGACCAATACGAATACGCCAACCGCGACGTTCACGCCGTCGAATACCAGTACGGCCACGAACACCGTCACGCCAACGTTCACCGCAACCAATACGTTGACATTCACACCGTCGAATACACCGACAAACACGGCAACGGTGACCAATACTTCTATTGCCCCGACAGCGACCAATACCGCTACATCGACGGCAACGAATACAACCGTACCGCCAACGGCAACGGATACTGCAACGGTGACTTCGACTAGCACAGCTGTACCGCCGACAGCGACCAATACGGCAACAGTAACCGCGACGAATACCTCTGTCGTCCCAACCGCAACCGACACGGCGACTTCAACGGCGACAAACACTTCGGTTGTCCCAACCGCGACATTCACCGCTTCCGCAACAGCCACAAGCACTTCGGTTGTCCCGACAGCGACGAATACCGCAACTGGTACGGCGACCAGTACCTCGTCTGTGGCGACAGCGACGAACACGGCGACGGCTACAGCAACCTCTACCAGCACGACAGCGACCTTCTCTATCGTGCCGAGTTGTATAGCGGGAACCGCTACCTTTGTTGTCACCAACACAGGCGCGACAACAACCGCACCGTACCCGTATGAAATCCGGGACAACACCAATACCATCGTAGCTACTGGCACGATCTCGCTGGCATCTGGTGGCAGCACCACGATTACCTTCACAGGTGTTCCGGGTCAGACCTATACGCTGATCATCTACAACCCGGCTGGCACTGAAGTTGCGCGCAGCACTGCAAACTGCCTCACGGCGACGTTCACACCATCGGCAACATCGACTGCGGGCGTCCCGGCAACATCAACTGCTGCGGTGTTCGTCGTTGACCCGGCGATCACGAAGCTGGCAGATGTCAATCTGGCGCTGCCCGGTGAAGTGGTCACGTTCACCCTGACCGCGACGAATCGTGGTACAGCCGCAGCCACCAACGTTGTTGTTGATGACCAGATTCCAAACCAATACTTCACGGTTCTCAGTGCCTCTACAACGAAGGGGACGTATACCATCACTGGTAACAACGTCCAGTTCGTGATTGGAACGCTGAATCCGGGCGAAGTCGTGGTTATGCGGATCGTGACGCGCGTACGGGCCGATGCACCTGTGCCGGTGGATGCCATCAACGTGGCGAACCTGACCGATGGACTCCGCAACGTCCGTACTGCTTCTGCAACAGTTCGTATCACACGCGGCAGCCTCCCGGCGACAGGTGAACATCCTGAGTCAAGACTGCCACTGATCATCCTGTTGGCAGGGGGCGCAGTTCTGGCGATTGCTACCATGATGTTCGTTCGCCGTCGTCGTAAGGCATAACCATCCAATAAAATACGCCACCCTGAGCATAAGCAAAGGGTGATATGATAAAGACCTCTGTGCAAAACACAGGGGTCTTTCTTTGGATACAAACAAGCATCCTGTACATTTCGACAGGTGTCAGGCTACCGTACCTTGCCACCCCCGTTGAACGTGATACAATGTGGCAGGTTTTTCGTAAAAAATAGTCGTTCGCGGAGAACGTACAATGGAAGCAACAACCCTTAAGGGTGCATTACAACTCATTCAGGTTATTCTGGCGATTTGCCTTGTCCTCATGATTATCCTGCAAGCAAAGGGTGTTAACCTGCTTGGCGATTCCGGGATGGGCATCACCAAGACACGGCGCGGACTGGAAAAGACCTTCTTCCAAATCACCATTATTCTAGGCGCTCTCTTCCTGATCAACAGTATTGTGCAGTTGATGCTGGCACGCGCTGTATAATTAATAAGGCTAATCGCGTTTGAAAAAATTGCGCGGCTCGCTGGCGGCTTTCACAGTCGCCCTGCTCCTTCTGGTGGCAGTCATCGCCACACGCCCGCCGGAGATACCCACACCAACGCCCGCCGTTACGCGCGTGACCGCAACGCCTCGCGCTTCGGCTACCCCCGGTGTCGTTGAAATTGCAATCACCGCAGCGCCCACAGTCTCCATTCAAAAGATTGATACCAGCGTCCTGACCGAAGGACTGGTCGGCGCACCGTTGAAGGTCAATCCGCTTCTGGCTGGCTTCAACCGGGTAGATCGGGATATGAGCGCCCTCATTTTTGAAGGATTGATGACTACCGATTCCTTCGGCGCGGCTGTGCCAGATTTAGCGGCAGGGCAACCGCGTGTTTCCAGCGACGGCCTGACCTATGTGGTCACGCTGCGACAGGATATACAGTGGCAGGACGGCGTGCCGTTCAATGTACAGGATGTGGCGTTCACTATCAAATTGATGCAGGATGAAGCCTTTCCCGGCTTGCCATCATTGAAAGCCTTCTGGCAAACGGTTGAAGCCGATATTATCGACGATTACACAATCCGATTCACACTTGCACAACCATTAGCAGCATTCAACGATTATTTGCGGATCGGGATTCTGCCGGAGCATGTACTGCGCGGTACAAGTGCCGCAGGGTTAGCCTCGCATCCTTTCAATCTGAGTCCAATCGGAACGGGACCCTATCAGCTTGATGACTGGATTGGTGATTCCAGCGGACAGATCGCCGGAGCTAAACTCAAACTCGCGGCAAGCTATCGTCTGCGCCCGGAAGGGAAAGAGGGTTTTACCTTCGCACGATTCAATTTCCGGTTCTACGCGGATTTGAATGCGGCGATTGCAGCCTTCCAGCGTGGTGAGGTGTTCAGTATTGGTGAAATTCCATCGGAAGTTGTAGACCAGATTTCTGTGATCAGCCAGTTGAATATCATCAGTGTTTATAAGCCTGCCTTCGGCGCGATTATCTATAACTGGAACAATCCGAATACGCCTTACTTCCGCGATATTCACCTGCGACAAGCGCTTGCCCGCGCGGTGGATCGTCAATCTATCGTGGCAACGACGCTCACCCGGCGCGCAGTCCTCGCGGACAGTCCGATTTTGCCGAACTCGTGGGCGTATGATCGATCTGTGACATGCAGCAGCTTCAACCCATACAATCTGGAATCGGCAAAACAGGAAATGGCGCGCATTCAGATCGCCGTTCCTGAACCAAACATTGTCCCCGCGACACAAGACCCGGCTGCACCAACTGCCGCGCCGACACGTACCCCTGACCCACGTACTGCACAACCGACACCCGCCCCGATCAATCCATCCTCAATTCGCTTCACCCTGATGATCAAGGATGACCCGACGCAGATCAATCTGGCACAGGCCATCGTGGAATACTGGGGGAAATTGGGAATTACGGTGCAACCGCTGGTTTTTCCGGTAGAGGGGTTTAACAATCGCCTCATGAGTGGCGAATTTGATAGTGCGCTAGTGGAATTGAATCTCGCGCCGAGTTCTGACCCCGATCCCTATTCGCTGTGGCGACAGATTCCGAACGATGGCGGTCTGAACTTCGGCGGGATGAATGATCGTATCCTGAGCGAACTCACCGAAGCAGCACGACGCGAATCTGCCAACGGCGTACATCGCGCAGAACTATATCGGCAGTTTCAGCGTGCATTCTGCGAGCGCGTCCCGGCGCTTTTGCTCTATGACCCGGTGTTTACCTATGGAATCGACGCACGTGTTGAAGGTGTGCAGCTTGGTTTCATGGCTGATCTGAGTGATCGTTTCCGCACAATCAAGGATTGGAAGTTCAAGACTCAATAACTCACGTTATATAATTCCTGGACAGTTTCATAATATAAAAATCGGGAGGAGTCACTGTGGCGACGCTCCATTTAATGGTCGGACTTCCTTGTTCGGGAAAAACGACGCTTGCCAAAAAACTTGAGCGTGAACAATTTGCCCTTCGATTGACCCCTGATGAGTGGCATATATATCTGTTTGGTCAAGATGCCGAGGAATCGGAACATGATGCCAGGCACAATCAAATAGAGATGATGCTTTGGAACATAGCCAGCAGAGCGCTTGAATTGAGAATAAACGTAATACTTGATTTCGGTTTTTGGGCGCGCGAGGAACGAGAGGATTATCGATCTCGCGCGAAGGAACTTGGGGCCAGCAGCGAAGTACACTTTCTTGATGTGCCGACGGATGAGTTAATGCACCGACTTACGGCAAGAAATTCCCAGTCTTCGCCATCAAGTTTCTATATCCCCGAAGAGATGATGAAGCTATGGATTGGCTTCTTTCAAAGACCAACGCCCGATGAACTTGAACGCCGGGATTAATAATGATCGCACATTCTGCGATCTTGCATTTTTCTATCTAACAATGGCTTTCTCGAAATCATCATGTAACCTATCCAGAACCCGGAGTGTCTGGATTTTTACTGGGAAGATGATCTGATTAAACTCACAGCAATCCCCCGGTTTTAACCGAGGGATTGAGAGTAGCTCCACTCTTTTTTAGGTCGGGTTACAGGTTATGGGCGTTCGCTCAATGTCACCTGAATTTCCAGTTCCTTGCCATCGCGCAACACCTTTACTGTGACCGTATCGCCGGGGTCTTTCCTGGTGAACAGATAGCCCAGGAGTTGCTCAAACTTGCGCGTCGGCACACCATCTATTGCAAGGATAACATCGCCGCCAACATCGAGGTCAGCGCCATCCAGCTTTTTCGTACTCGAACCGCCCTTCAAACCTGCCTTGTCCGCAGGCCCACCCGCGACAACCTCGGAGATCAACACGCCCTGTTGTGTGGCAGGCAGACCAATCAACGCATTGATTTCAGAATCCAGATCACCACCGCGCACACCCAGATAGGCATGTTTGACAGAACCATCCTTGATCAGACGCGGCGCAAACCGTGCAATCTGGTTAGACGGTACAGCGAATCCAACACCTGACGACTGCCGGACACGTGATTCAATCGCTGTATTGATACCGATCACATTGCCGTTCATATCGAGCAAAGGGCCGCCACTGTTGCCGGGATTGATTGCGGCGTCGGTCTGGATCATGCCGGGGATTTGATAATCGACCAGTTCGGAATCGAAGCGGCGATTGACCGCGCTGATAATGCCTTGCGTCATCGTGCCGGGATACAGGCTGAACGGATTGCCAATCGCAGCAACACGCTGCCCAATCTGCAACTTATCCGAATCTGCCAACGGAAGCGGGATCAGGCGCGATTTATCCGTTTCCACCTTGATCACGGCAATATCGGCATCCTTATCGAAACCAACGATTTTGGCAGGGACAACCAAATCATCCGAGAATGTGACCTTGATCTTTCCGCGCGGGCTGACATCCATCACGACATGGGCGTTGGTGATGATATGCCCTTCGGTATCGAAGATGAAGCCGCTGCCATTCCCCTGCGAGAAGGGGATATTCGGATCGAGGGGAAGTGTCGGATCGGGTGTGGGCGTGCCACGTCCCTGACCAAGTTCATCCGCCGGGATACTGATAAAAACAGTGACGACAGAAGGGATCACCTTCTTATACAGTTCAACCAGCGTCTGATCGCCGGGAGGGGGCGTGGTTTGTGCAACAGGCGCAGCATAACCGCCTGTACTATTGCTGCTCAAATTCGGGTTAAATTGCGTGCCAAAGAAGAATGCCAGACACAACGCCGCGATGATGAATACGGCGCGTCCCGGCTGATTTTTCCGTGAGGACATTGAGAAAACTCCAGATAGATCGTTCCTCATTAAAGGATAGCGACAATTTTTTATGAACACCATTAGCAACGGGTGATTATTCTGCAATGTCAGTAAAGAGCAGGTTGATCAATCCAGAACCTTCGCAGATAATACGCGGGACTTTGGGCAGGTGGTACATGAGAACGACCCGGCAGCAGTTTCTGCAATCGAATAACAGCGCACTATGGGCATTGATCGCTGCGATGTTTGGCGTAGTTGCCGCGTTCGTTCCGCCTATCCTGATCGCCCTGAGTGGAATTTTGTTAATCGGTGTGATCCAGCCCGCCGCGCTCTATCTGGTCATGCTGATTGTCGCGCCGATCAAAACCCTGATTGAAACCGAAGCGCATCTCTCGCTCGATTTTGGGCAATATGCATTCATTCTCTCAGCAGTATTGATCATCGCTCATCGTGTTGCGCTCCGAAAGCCACTGTTCCGGCGCGTGTGGTCGCCTGTGATCCTCATTCTGGCCTTCATGATCATTGGGGCAGGAGCATCGTTGTTCGTCGCAGAATCGCCATCGCAAACAATCTCCGAGTTGGTCAAATGGCTGGAAATCCTTGTCGCTGCAACCCTTACCGCCATGCTTTGCGACCAAATGGGATACAAACCAATTCTTGCCGGGTTGCTCTTTGCAGGCTGCGTACAGGCACTAATCGGATTGTATGAATTTGTGGGTGGGTCTGGCGCGGCGCACTTGTGGATTCTGGATAATCGTTTCTTCCGCGCCTTCGGGACATATGGACAGCCTAATCCCTTTGGCGCGCATATGGAGTTGATTCTTGTGCTGGCATGTGGCGCACTCTTCGGCGCGATTGCAGCGCGGCGCGTCGGATGGGGGATCGGTTTGCTGACCGCGTGCGGGATTCTCGGCGCGGGACTGATCGCTAGCTGGAGTCGCGGCGCGTGGCTCGGTGCAGGTGCAGGACTCGCCGCAATGATCTTCTTTGCGCCGCGCCGTCGACGGGTTGGCGCGAGTCTGGTGATTGGTGGTGGTTTATTGTTCGTCACGCTGGCGGGGTTCGGGTTATTGCCGGGTTCGGTAGTCGCGCGTCTTAGTGACTTTGCACAAGACCTGACCGGGATCGAGGATGTGCGCGGACAGGAAATCAGCAATGAACGGTACGCCGTACTGGAACGTCTGGCGCACTGGCAGGCTGCTGTAGGCATGATTAACGATCATCCCTGGCTGGGTGTCGGATTCGGAAATTATGAGGTGGCTTATCCGCATTATGCACTCATGAACTGGAAGTATCCGCTGGGACATGCGCACAACTACTATCTGAACGTGTTTGCAGAGACCGGGCTGGTAGGATTTTTGTCCTATATTAGCGGTTGGTTAGCTCTCATTTTCATAACAATTCGTGTCCTTCCGCGCCTTTCAGGGTTAGATCGTGGGGTGGCTATCGGCTTGATCGGGGTGTGGATCGCCTTGTCGGTACACAGCGTCTTTGATAAGCTATATGTAAATAACTTATTCTTGCATATTGGGACAATATTCGGTTTAATTATCAACTTGCGCGTTCAACCAGCGCATTCTGAGGACAATAAATGACGCAATCCGATCTCTCTATGAACACTTCCACCGAAACCAGTTTGGGTATCATTCAGCGCATCGCAGCGCGTTTTGGCGGTGAAAAAGCAAAAGAGCTTGAACGCTTTCTGAAATTTGCCGTTGTGGGCGCGATTGGTGCGGTCATTGATCTTTCGATCACCAACATCCTGTTAAACACAGTTTTCAAGCCGACGCCGGATAATGCGACTCCTGCGATTATGGCTGCTTCGTGTGGTTTTACTGTTGCCGTGATCAGTAACTTTATCTGGAATCGTTATTGGACATATCCCGAATCACGCAGCGGAAACCTCCCCAAGCAGTTGGTACAGTTCTTCATGGTGAATATCGTCGGATTGCTGATTCGCGGTTTCATCGTCGGGACATTTGCTGCGCCGTTCACAGGTTTCCTCACCTATGAAGTGAAGATATTCTTCCCTTCGCTGGTGGCACAATGGCCTGCCGATACCTATAACAAACTGGGTACGAACATGGCAGTAATCATGGCGCTCGTGATTGTCATGATGTGGAACTTCTTTGTCAACCGCAAGTGGACATATAAAGACGTTAAGTAAGCTGTCTCCGATTGGGGCAATTTGACTTTCTTCCAACCCCTTTTCTATTAATGGAGAGGGGTATTGTTATCTCAAACCAGATTGCGCAATAGTAATGGCGGCAAAGTAGCTCGAAGGAAGTTGTTTGATCGGCATTGACTACACTCCCGCTTATGAGCAAGGTGGTGGCATCGGGCGTTATGTTCGTGAGCTAATCACGGCGCTGGCAGCACTCGATACGACAACCGACTATCGCCTGTTTGTGGCGGGTGCAACTCTGGATAAACTCCCCGAACCACCCGGCAAGAATTTTCAATGGAAGCCGACGCGCATCCCGCCAAAATGGACAGCGCGCATCTGGCATCGGGCGCAGCTACCGATCCCAATTAACCGATTTACAGGCGAAATCAAGTTATATCACGCGACAGATTTCACGTTGCCGCCTGTCACACCGGGAACAAAAACGCTCCTGACTGTTCATGATTTATCCTTTGTGCGCGCCCCGGAAACTGCCAGCCCAAACCTGCGCAAATATCTGAATATTGTTGTGCCGCGTTCGGTACATCGTGCCGATCACATCCTCGCGGATTCGCAGGCCACCAAAGATGACCTGATTGCGTTGTATAACGTCCCGCCGGAAAAAGTGACGGTGCTTCTCAGTGGTGTCTCGGAACGATTCGCACGTACTTCGGTCTATGAAATTCAGGATGTGCGCAAAAAATATAATATTGGGGATGCTCCTTATGTCTTGAGTGTCGGGACAGTACAACCACGTAAAAATTATGAGCGCCTGATCCGCGCGTTGGCACAGCTTCCATCATCATGCGACAAGTTTAAACTGGTGATCGCGGGTGGTCAGGGCTGGCTGCAAGACCCGATTCACCAGGCGGTGACAGAATTAAAGCTGGAAGATCGTGTTCAATTTCTCGGCTTTGCGGATGACGCTGATTTGCCCGCGCTCTATTCCGGGGCAACGGTGCTGGCATACCCTTCGCTGTACGAGGGATTTGGTTTGCCAATTCTGGAGGCGTTCCGCTGCCATATACCCGTACTGACTTCGGCAAATTCATCCCTGAGCGAAGTATCGGGAGATGCAGCGGTTATTGTTGATCCCTATAGCGTGGAAAGCATCCGTGATGGCTTGGAGAGCATTCTGACGGATGGCGCATTACGGGCAAGTCTGGTCAAACGGGGAGTAATCCAGGCCATACCGTTTACATGGGAACGCGCCGCCAGAGAATTACGATCTATCTACGACAGAATGATAAAGACCTGAAAAGCAATCAAATATTGATTAGAGCCTGTCATGCACTCTGGATTTTTGGATCAAAGATGGGTCAAAATGTGCCAATTGGTTGTATTTGCACCGCTGAAAATTAGGAAAATTACCATTTTTGGCAACAAGATGAGCTACACTGAACCATCATAAGCCAAGTTTTGAAAGTTCATGACAGGCTCTAGCCAGAATGACTGTATTTGATTTGGCGTAAGACATCTTATTTGTTCTCACACACAGGAATTGTGATCCAGTCTCCGGCAGGCTGTCCGAGATCGTCAATGGCCTTGACGCCAGCTAGATTAAGGTTGCCCGGAGTCGGCAATGAATACATACCGACACGCAGTAGTAATGGTTCGCCCATTGGCAGGTTTTCGGAAGGCGTCAATGTTACTTTGCTCACCACTTGATCGCCTGCTCGCCATAAACTGCTATTCAGTGTAGCCTGGTCGCGTTGAGCAAATTTGGTATCGCCGCTTCCGGCACTTGTCAGGTGAATGAATAACTGATAATTGCGTTGTTCTGTGTTGGGTTTTGCCCGCCACAATAAATAGATCGTCCAGTTCTGACCAGCTTTTAAGCGTTGAGCATCGGATGATATTTCCTGTGGAAAGGCATAACCAATAAATTCGACGCCATTCTCAAGCCGTGTGTTTCCCTCTGGTTTGCAGGATGGTACAAAGGCATTTCCCGGTGGAACATATACCGCCCGGTAGGTATTCTCGAAAACAAGAGAGGGGAACATGGAATACACTTCCGGCACGTATGGCGCATCGTTATACCCGATATAAGTGGCTCCTGCTTCCGGGATGGGAAATGCAATAGAATCTCCCCAGATAACCCGTGAAACCCCTCGATAATCCAGCATTTGCCAGACAACCGTTTGCTCAAAATCATGGGTACCTGCCCCATCCACGAGAAAGATGGTTTCGATACCAGGGCGCACAGCAACATCTCGAAAGTGAGTCAAAGTTTCAATTGATGGGATTGAGTTGCGATTAATGACCAACAAGTTATGGGTTTGCTGCATTCCATCTATAGCCAGCCATAAACCAGCAACTCCCACCCCTGATAAGGCTATGATCGAGAAGGGATAAGTTACTTTTCGCCACATTCCTGAAAGAGTTTGATGTTTTCCGATAAGAAGAATGGCTTGAATGATACCAGCCAGAGGTACCATAGCGATGAAATATTGATCGTAGGTGCGGGTCGGAGAGATAAGCAAAATGAGTGGAGAAATAAAGTATGCCAAGCCAATCATCAGATCGGGAAACGCATTACGAACCCGGCGTGTCCGCACGATCTGGATCAATGCCCGCCCAAATAGAACTATACTCCCCAACAGAGTTAGCGATCCGATGAGCGAGTAAACAAACATTACTTCGTTGGACGGGCCGTGATAGACATTACCCGGAATGCCAATAGCGCCCAGGTCCAGCCTGAAAATAGAATTGATTGCCAACTCCCAAATTACCATAAATGGGGTGCGATTCCGAAGGCTGAAATTACCTGTGGTGGGCGCAGTCAATCGTTGTTCAAGCAGACCGATCCCCCAGGGCAACAGAATAATTGCAGCCAGACCAATCCCGATAAGGTAATCCCGCGCGATTTTCCAACGTTGCTGACGAGGCATAAACCAATCGCGGGCATAGAAGCCAAGCGAGAGCGGCGCCAGAATTGCCATAACAGGATGCGCTCCTATCGCACAGGCAAGCATTGCCGGGTGCAGCCAGCGTCCCCAGCGTTTGCCTTCGCTGATTAGAAAACCCGTCAGTAAATATCCAATCACAAACGGGATTGCCAGATATGGATTCCAAAGGTATCGACCTGCCCAAATCGAACGCGGTACAACGGTATAACAAATCAATGCAACGAGCGCCGTTCGGGATGACCAGTAGCGCCTGACCATCAGATACAGCGATGCGGCTCCAACCAGTTGCAACCCCGCCATGAAGATACGAGCAATGCGTAAATCAGGGTGGAAGGCGAAGGGAATTGAAAATATATCGTGGAAAAATGGAGGCTGGTTGACTCCGGCAGAAGAAATAACCCCCAACAATGAACGATGCCCGTTATATCCTGCGTCATAAGCCAGAAATGCGAGCCATGCTTCATCTCCCTGCAAGGGTGCTGCCCCGATATCAACAGTGTGCAAGGCAAATCCAGCCAGCAAAACAAGCCCAACCCAAAGCAAGGCAAATCGATTTTGATGCTGTTTAACACCAGATGGTATTGGTGTCATATATAGGGCTATCTCCAAAAATTGTTGTGGTTTTCCAGATCGGAGTGGTATCAGTTCGCCAAATAACCGTAACAGGATATTTTGAAAACTGTGAATCATGGGACAGAATCGCCACCAATTCGACGATGGCTTGAATAATCAACAATCCTCTCACACGATGATCATATCACAGTCAGGGGAGCATAGGATTAGGGTAATATGGTCGTGCTTTAAAATAAGTTATAATAACCTGATTGTATTGTAACCATAAGAGAGATAAACGTGGCGACTCCCGTTCAAGTGGTATCCGAACGCATCATCGAAAACGTCAACCGGGTGATCCTCGGCAAGAAAAACGAAATCCGCCTGATCGTGATCGGGCTGTTATGTCAGGGACACATCCTGCTGGAAGATGTGCCGGGGGTCGGCAAGACGATGATTGCCAAAGCGATTGCACGTTCGCTTGGTTGTCAGTTCAGCCGTATTCAGTTCACGCCAGACATGCTCCCTTCGGACATCACAGGCGTAAATATTTTCAACCAGAAAACGCAGGAATTCCGGTTCGTACCAGGGCCGATCTTTGCGCAAATTGTGCTTGGCGATGAAATCAATCGTGCTACCCCAAAGACACAGGCCGCCCTCCTCGAAGCGATGGAAGAGCGACAGGTCACGGTAGACGGTGTAACCTATGGCTTGCAAACGCCATTTCTGGTTCTGGCAACACAGAACCCGATTGAATACGAAGGCACATTCCCACTACCGGAAGCACAGCTTGACCGTTTTTTCCTGAAATTGCGACTTGGTTATCCGTCGCCACAGGAAGAAGTGCAGATGCTCGATTCACAGCAACTGCGCCACCCCTTGAATGATATTCAACAGGTCGTTTCGTCAGAAGACCTTGTAGCGGCGCAAACCGCGATCCGCAACGTGTATGTTGGAAACGAAGTCAAGCAGTACATTGTGAATATCGTCACGGCGACACGCAACCAGCCCGAAATTTACCTCGGAGCCAGCCCGCGTGGGGCGTTGGCGTTATACCGTGCGGCACAGGCACGCGCAGCAATGGCAGGGCGTGATCATGTCATCCCGGATGATGTCAAAGTTCTGGCAGAAGCGACGTTGGCGCACCGTATCATTGTCGGGCCACAGGCACGTATCAAGGACATCACCGCAGGGCGTTTGCTGCAAAACCTGCTGAACGCGATCCCGATCCCCGGTGCAACTGTCGGAATGCGCGCGATCAATCCCAATTCGCAGGGATAACGCATGAAAGACCGCCGGATCACAATTTATCTGATGCTGATCGGTTCGCTGCTGTTTGGGCTGTTTACCGGGCGTCCATTCTTTTTCAATCTTGCCTATCTGCTCGGCGTCCTGATGATCAGTTCGCTGATCTGGTCGATTCTTTCCGGCAACTGGGTGAAGATCAGTCGGCAAACGCGCAACCGTCGCGCGCAGGTTGGGCGCACGCTGGATGAACAATTCATCGTCACAAACAATGGTTTTGTCCCGAAGCTGTGGCTGGAAGTCCGGGACCATTCATCGCTGCCTGCGCACGCCGCCAGCCGCGTTGTACCATTGCTGCTGCCCTATCGCACCTATAGCTGGGAAGTGCATACGCTGTGTTCAGTACGTGGCGAGTTTACGCTCGGCCCGCTGACGATCACCTCTGGCGATCCATTCGGGTTGTTCCAGACGCGCAAACACATTGCAGCAACCTCGAAAATTCTGGTCTACCCAATGGTGTCCCCAATTCTGGATTTTGCCCCTCCCATTGGTGCGATTTCTGGCGGTGATGCACGGCGGCAACGTGCGCCATTCATCACGACAAATGCGTCTGGTGTGCGCGAATATGCACCGGGTGATAGCCTGAACCGCGTCCACTGGAAATCGTCGGCGCGACAGGATCGGTTGATGGTCAAGGAATTTGAACTTGATCCGCAGGCTGATAGCTGGGTGGTGCTGGACTTGAATATGAACGCACGTTTCGAGCGCCCCTATACCGTGACTGGTACAGAAGGTGCGGGCTATATCCCACCGTCGACGGAAGAATATGGCGTGGTCATTGCAGCATCGGTCTCTGAATATTTCATCAACAAAGACCGTTCGCTAGGGTTCATAACATACTGCCCACAACGTACATTTTTGCAGCCGGATCGTGGCTTCCGGCAGCAGGGGCATATTCTGGAAGCACTTGCTACCGCCCGTAGTGAAGATGAATTCAGCCTGAAAGAATTTCTCGCGCTGGAAGATCACCACTTTACGCGCGGCTCTACCATCACGATCATCACCGCAGATATGTCGCCCGACTGGATGCAGGAAGCGTATCTAATGGTGCGGCGTGGTTTGCGTGTGGCGGCTGTTCTGATGGAACCTCTCAGTTTTGGCGGCGAACAAACCACTGAACAGGCGGCAATGCTCCTTGCCAGCGAAGGTGTGATCCCTTACGTGGTGCGAAATGGGGATGATATTGGTGTTGCGCTGGCCGTGCCTGTCTACAACATACGTTAGAAAATCTATAGACAACCCGGCTTTGCCTCCCCTGATTGAGCGTCAGACTTGCTTATAGCAGCCCGTGCGAAATATTGACAACGTGTTAACCCTTTGTTACGCTTTTGTGCGTATCGCACAAGACTTGTTACGGAGAAGAAAAAGTATGCGTTTCAAAGTATTCGCGTTGATAGCACTGCTGGCAATCGTGTCGATGGTCACTGCACCTGTTGCGGCGCAAGGCGCGACAGTCACCATTCCGAAGGGCAGCAAGATCAAGATTGGTTGGGCGGGCGACCTTTCCCTCCAGTTGATCAAGCCGAGCCAGGGCGTACAGTTCGGTGCGCAAATCGCCCTGAACCGTAAGAATGCAGCGGGCGGCATCAAGGGCTTCCAACTTGAACTTGTCGCCGGAGATGACAACTGCAAGGGCGACACTGCAACCACCGTCGCCCAGAAGTTCGTCAGCGATCCACAAATCGTTGGTATCGTTGGTCACGTCTGCTCTGGCGCAACCATCCCCGCCAGCGATGTCTATGAGAAGTCGCGCATCGTCATGGTTTCCGCTTCCGCAACCGCCAACAAGGTGACGGATCGTGGTTTGACCGTGATCAACCGTGTCGTGTTCAACGACGACAATCAGGCAATTGGCGATGCCATGTTCATCTGGAACGAACTCAAGGCCAAGAAGCTCGCCGTCCTCGATGACAACCAGGACTACGGCAAGGGTCTCGCTGATGCCCTCGTTCGTGAATTCAAGAAGCTGGGCGGAACCGTCACGCTGAATGAATCCATCGACAAGGATGCGAAGGATTACAAGCCCGTTCTGACCAAGTTGCTCGCCGATCAGCCGGATGTGCTGTTCTTCGGTGGCTACTATGGCCCAGCCGCTCTGCTCGTCCAGCAGTCGCGTGAAATCGGCCTCGACAAGATGAAGTTCTTCAGCGATGATGGCGTCTATGGTGGTGTGTATCCGGGTCTGGCTGGCAAGGCTGGCGAAGGCACATATGCCAGTTCCCTCGCCGCTTCGGTTTCCGACAAGGCCGCGCTCGATGCGTTCCAGGCCGAATGGGACAAGACCTTCACGGGTAGCAAGTTCAGCGAATATGATCCCTATCAGCCGAACGGCTACGATGCCGCTGGCGTTCTGATGGCAGGAATCGAGAAGGTTGCGACGGTCAACGATAAGGGCGACCTCGTGATTGATCGTGAAGCGCTGATCAAAGCCGTTCGTGGTACGAAGGACTTCAAGGGTCTGACGGGTACACTGTCCTGCGATGCGAAGGGTGAATGCGGCGCTGGTGAAGTGCTGGTCTCCATCCTCAAGGGCGACAAGTGGGAAGCGCTGAAGAAGTACACTGGCCTCGATCTGGCTGGTGCAGCACAACCCGCAATGGCTGCGACTGCCGCCAAGTAAACTGATCTCTCAACTCTGATTATGCTGTGGGGTACGCGCATACGTACCCCACGCTTCTATCTACTACCGGAGCCGCAACGTTATGGCCGAACTGACCGCACCGACTTCCCGTGCAACCATGAACCTCGATTTGACGCGCATCCTTCGCTTGATGCAGCGCTTTTTTACAATATTGACAATTATTTTTATTTTGTGGTCTGTAGGGGTCTCCAGTAAATTATTATCCGGGATTGCACAGGCGCAGTTTGGCGCAGATGGTGTGACCGCTGTTTCAAATTTTTGGCTGCTACTCCAGACTGCTGTCCGCTTGCTGCTGGCTGCAATTATCACAGGGACAGTGATTAACGTCGTATTGCGACGCACGGCGCAGGATGGCTACACAATCCGCGCGATAACAACCCTGTTTGGCCTGATTGTGGTCTGGTTGATTGCAGAACGTGTCTATGTGGTCACGAATACGACGCCCTATCCCTTACAGCTTTGGGGATTGCAGACCGCTAACGGCCTTGTGTTGGGCAGCCTCTATGCGCTGGTAGCTTTGGGCTATACACTGGTCTACGGTATCCTGCTGATGATTAACTTCGCGCACGGCGAAATCATGATGATCGGTTCGTATTTCGGCTACTTCGCGCTGCAACTCTTCCGCAATGATCCGAATATTTTTGTGCCGCGCGGTGCGACATCTGAACCTGGTATCATCGCTACTTTTTTCATGATGTTGTTCATCGTTGCCGTAGCCATGCTTTCTTCGATGTTTACCGGGTTGGCGGTAGAGCGCATCGCCTATCGCCCCCTGCGGAAAGCGCCCCGCCTCGCGCCATTGATCAGCGCCATTGGGATGTCGATTTTGTTGCAGCAAATCGTACAGCGCGTGTTTGGTCCGGTACAACGCAGTTTTGACCGCCCGACCTTGCTGGATGGTTCGCTCCTTCTGGATATGGGAGCGGCTTTCAACAATGCCAAAATCCCGGTCAGCAAATTCGGGATCATTATCATTGTCGCGTCCTTGCTGTTGATGGTCGGCTTGTACATCCTTGTGCAGCGCACCAAAATCGGGCGCGGAATGCGTGCTGTTGCAGAAGACAAAGATACCGCCGCACTGATGGGCGCAAACGTTGACCGCGTAATCGCCGCGACGTTCGCGCTTGGCGCGGCGTTGGCAGGCGCGGCGGGGATCATGTGGGGTTTTTACACCGGACAAACCGACCCCTTCACAGGTTTTCGCCCCGGTTTGAAGGCATTCACGGCGGCTGTCGTCGGCGGTATCGGGAATATTCCCGGTGCGGTATTTGGCGGCTTGTTCCTCGGTCTGGTGGAAGCACTCGGCCCGTTTGCGCTCGGCATCCCGAACGAATATCAGGACGTGATCGCGTTCGCCCTGCTGGTGATGGTTTTGATTTTCCGGCCTACAGGTATCCTCGGTGAAATCCTTTCGGAGAAGAAGGTATAACGATGGAGCAACTTAGAATCGCGGGTGAAGGCATCGGCATCTTTCCCCGAAAAGGAAAAAAGAAAAGAGATAGTCGTCAATTCAACGTGACCGCAATCAATACCGGGCTTGTTGCCGGAGTCACCGTTATATTTTTTATCCTGATTGGTATCCCCGGCGGCGTAGGTGATGCCGATGGGTTGCCTGCATGGTTCGCATGGGGCTTGTTTATGGTGGTGGTCGGCGCGTTTGCATGGTCTATCAGCCGTCCACGTAACCCGGTGGAAGAGCGCCAGCAAACATTATCCGGTCTGCTCCCACGTGGTGCAATCATCGGAACAGTCGCTGCAGCCTTGTTTGTGATCGTTGCCTGCGGGCTGAATGCCTTCCAGGTCTGGGAGTTGCAACAACCTGTTGGAGGGGTGAAACTCCAAACGGATTTACAAAATAAAGTTGCGCGTGTGCAGGATATTTTCGCCAACGTCACGCCACGTACTACCGCTGTATTGGCTGGATTGCCGCTGGAAGCGATCAAGCCACCGGATGGCGTCCCGCGCGAAGACCCGGCACTACGTTTCTTCCTGATGGCGTGTTTGCTTCCTTTTGCTGGATTGTTGGGCGTTGGCGCGTATTGGGCGAATAAATCCATCCGGCGTCAACGCACGCTCGGCAGAGGCGACATGAAAACGTCTGGTGGTGTGCGCGATTGGGTAATTATCGCGCTGCCTCTGGTGTTCCTGGCGTTCATTGTTTTTAATTATCTGAATAAGGATGTATTCGGAGCAAACGCCCAGCTTGCTGGATTGCTGGCGGCCTTCCTGTTGATCGCCAGCGGATTATTGGCAGTGCGAAGTGCTGCCGGAGATGAACAGGTGGGATCGTTTGGCCTCCGTTTGGGCGCGACGCTTCCAGTCACCATCGTTCTGATTGGGTTGGCGGTGTTCGTAGCCCCGGCTCGTCCAGCTACCGACCTATTCTATTCACCGCGTACAGACAACACCTTCCAGACACAGGAAGATGGGCAGATAAAAATCACGGTAGACAAAGCGCCGCAAATCGAAACGGCTTCACTGCTCAGTCTGCGTACAGTGACCTTTGCACTGATTGGGCTGGCTTTCGCCGTTGGAAATGTCGTTGCTGCACGCGCGAAAACATCGCTGAAAATTCTGGTTGCCATCAATATCCTGTTGGGTTCACTGGTCGTCGCACCACTCTACATGGATACCTATCAGCAATCAGTGTTGCTCCTGATCGGGATCAATATTCTGCTTGGCCTCGGCCTGAATATTGTCGTTGGATACGCGGGCTTGCTCGACCTCGGTTATGTCGCTTTCTTTGCGATTGGCGCATATACCTACGCCTTTCTGAGCAGTGATCAGGATATTCGGCAGGGTGGGCAAATCATCGCACTCAAATTTGCTGGAAACGATCAGATGGTGCAGCGTGTTGCCGCGATGTTGATCATTGGTGCGATTATCACTGTGATTGTGATTGGCACAGGGTTTTTCCTTGCGCGTCGGAATAGCAAATCAGAGGAGCATAAACAGCCCTTTGTTCCTCCGCGTTGGCTTGGCCCCGGCCTGGTGGCAATCTCCGTTTTGATTACTCTGATTGTGATCAACCTGTTGAGCAATACGCCACTATATCAGGCGTTTGCGGGCTTTCCGGCGTTCCTGATCGGGATCGTTGTTGGCGTGATGTTTGCGGCGTTTGCGGGCGTGATGCTCGGCATCCCGGTGTTGCGTTTGCGCGGCGACTATTTGGCAATCGTGACGCTTGGCTTTGGCGAAATCATCCGACTATTTCTCAATAACGTGAAAGATGTCACGGGTGGGCCACAGGGTTTGTTGAACATTCCCAAATTGACTGTTGGCAACATTGAGGTTGGCAGCAATGAAGGGCTACTTTATGTTGTGCTGGCAGGGTGTATCCTGATTGCATTGCTTTCCTTGCGGTTACGCTCATCGCGGTTGGGTCGGTCATGGGGTGCGCTCAAATCGGATGAAGATATTGCGCAGGCAATGGGCATCAACCTGGTCAATGCAAAGGTGCTGGCGTTTGCAATTGGCGCAGGCTTCGCTGGCCTGGGGGGTGTGATTTTCGCGGCACGGCAGGCGAATATCTTCCCGGACAACTTCACGTTACAGGTTTCGATCAACATCCTTGCGCTGGTGATCATCGGTGGGATGGGAAGCGTACCGGGTGTGGTTGTGGGCGCATTGGTACTGATCGGTATCCCCGAATCGTTGCGTGTGTTTGAGGCCTATCGCATTTTGGCATTCGGTGCGCTTCTCGTGGCGATGATGTTGCTGCGTCCGGGTGGTTTGCTGCCGCAACCGCCGCAACCGATGGAAGCACGAGCGCGCGGGTTGCGGACTAACACGGGCGAAACAAATTAAGGATTTGACCAATGCCCGACGCTAATAACTATTACAATGCCGGCCTGAAATACCTAGAAGGACATAAACCAGTAGAGGCAGTTGCCAAATTTACAAAGGCAATTGAACTAGACCCAGACAAGGCAGAATATTACGTTTGCCGGGCGCAATCCATCAAAGACGCAATGCTTGGTTACCCTGATTATCCTGACGTTATATCTGATCTGAATCATGCACTGCAACTTGAGTCACAAAATATTGAGTTGTTGATGCAGATGGCGCATGTTGTCTGGCTTATATCTCGTGAAATGGAGATTGAAATCTACAACCGGGTTCTGAAGATAGAACCCAATCACGCAAAAGCCATTGCATATCGCGGAAATGCCTACTATTGGACAAAACGCTATATTGAGGCAATTCCCGATCTCACGCGAACAATTGATAATCAGGAGAAAATAGATTCGATCAGTTTGAGTACCTCCTATCTACATCGAGGATTTGCCTATGCCGCTATTGGCAATATTCCCTATGCCGCTATCGATCTTGATCGGGCGATCAAATTAGGCGAAAATCTGGGATGGTTGCTTTATCGTCCACAAGAGATTACTGTTCCAGTAGACAGTATTGTTCAATGGACAGTAGACTATCCAAACCTTATAGAGGCGCATTTGGTAAGCGGGATTTTTCTATTCTACCAATCTCGTTATAGCGAAGCCGCCCAAGCCTATACGCGCGCGCTCAATTTGCGCCCGGATGATGTAGACCTCCTGCGCCGTCGAAGCCAGATGTTTTATCAGAATGAACAATTCGGAGAGGCATCAGTCGATCAAGAGCGTGTGTTTGCCCTGTTGCCATCTGGAAGCTATACCAGTGATGATTATTTCAACATCGGTATGATTCATCTTAAACTAGGACATATTGCCGAAACTATCGTGGCTTTCAAAAAATCGTTGGATATAGAAACTGATCCCGAAACGAAACGGTTTCTAACCCGCGAGTTGCGGAAACTCGATCCATCGCTGGGTCATAAAAAAGCAAAAACAAAAACAGTTTTGAATATTGATCCATCACTCTCCGCTGAATTCCGCCCTCTGCTCGAAAAGAGTTTTGCCTTGATCAAGGCAAATGTGCAACATGAATTCAACCCAAGAGAACGCCTGAAAATATATGAAGCGTTGGAAGGGATGGGTATCGAGTTTGGAAAAAAAGTGCGTGGCTGGCTAGGGATTCTGGCCGCCAAAAAGGTATTGCCAATCTTTAAAGAAGGATTGCCCGAAGAGCGTGTTCCTGCCCAACTAATCCGCTATGCCCAGCGGTTCATCGAAAAGGGAAACGATGAGAAACTCTGGGGCAAGGTTAATGATCTACACACTGTTTCAGGTAACCTCTGGGGATTTGAAGACGAAGTATCTAACCGAACAATGTTAGCAGGTTGGGCCGCACAGAGTGCTGCATATGAAGCATATGGCCTGAATCGACTGGCAAATGCACTCAAACACGTTCGGGTATTCGATGTTCCAATTCCGTTCGATGAAGGTTTACCCACAAAAGATTTGGGGCAACTCGTTATGGTAGGTGCGACAGAAGAATCGGATGAAAACCCAATCACAGATAGACAACTGGCCGAGTCTGGACAGGGTGATACTGCACCTGTTGCCGCGTATGCTTACGCGCTGGATGAAGTTGATGAATTTCAGCCGAATAAACTATTGGAATTTTGGGCATGGTGGCTTGGAGAGGGAATTTCCAAAGCATGGCAATTAGCGCTATCAGCACCTAAATCAGATTCGCATAAATAGTTTGTAGTATTAAGGTTATTGATATGGATTCACCACTCTCAGAAAACAAACCTCATGCCCTCGTTGTTCGCGGCCTGACCAAGCGTTTTGGCGGATTGACCGCAGTCAAAGCCGTTTCACTGGATGTCCCGGAACGCCGTATCGCCAGCGTCATCGGGCCAAATGGTGCAGGCAAAACAACATTTTTCAACTGCATCACCGGGTTTTATAAACCTACCGAAGGTGATGTTATCTTCGAGGGGCGCTCCATTGTTGGGCTACGCCCGGATCAAATCGCGCTGCGATTCATCTCCAGGACGTATCAGAACATTCACTTGTTCGGCGGTATGACGGCGCTCGAAAATATCCTTGTGGGGATGCACCCGCGCCTGCATAGCGGTCCACTCTCGGCGGCACTTCGTTTGAAAGCCAACCGGGAGGAAGAAGAAATCGCGCTGGAAAAAGCCTACGAACTGCTCAAATTCATCGATCTGGGTGGACAGGGTGATCTCAATGCTGCAAACCTGCCCTATGGCAGTCAGCGCAAACTGGAAATCGCACGCGCCCTTGCCAGCAATCCACGCCTGCTCTTGCTCGATGAACCCGCCGCAGGAATGAACCCGCAGGAAACCGAAGAGATGATGCACTTCATCCGCAAACTGCGCGATGAGCGGGGTCTGACTATTGTCCTGATTGAGCATGATATGGGGTTGGTGATGAATATTTCGGATCAGGTCGCCGTATTGGACTACGGTCAGAAGATTGCCGATGGCACACCTGTCGAAATCCAGAACAACCCCAAAGTGATCGAAGCCTATCTCGGCGCACCACAGGAGCCTGCATAAAATGGCGCTGCTCGAAGTTGATAATATTCATACCTATTACGGGAAAATTCAGGCATTGCGCGGCGTTTCTCTAACCGTCGAAGAGGGCGAAATTGTCACGCTCATCGGGGCAAACGGCGCAGGTAAAACAACCACGCTCAACACCATCTGCGGCATCACCCCCGCTGCCGAAGGTTCGATCCGTCTCAAAGGGGAAGATATATCGCGCTACAAGCCACACGAAATTGTGGCGCGTGGTGTTGGACAATCACCGGAAGGTCGCCGCATCTTCAAGCGGATGAGCGTTTATGAAAACCTGCTCATGGGAGCATATACGCGCTCTGACAAAGGGGAGATGGACAGCGATATGGAATTCATCTTCAAGACGTTTCCCCGCTTGAAAGAACGACTCACACAGGCGGGTGGAACGCTCTCTGGTGGTGAACAGCAAATGCTGGCTATCGGGCGCGCGATGATGGCACGTCCGCGTATCCTGCTCCTGGACGAACCGTCAATGGGACTTGCACCTCTGCTCGTCCGCGAAATCTTCAACGTGATTCAATATTTGAATCAAAAAGGCACGACAATCCTGCTCGTAGAGCAAAACGCATTGATGGCGCTCGGCGTGGCACATCGTGGCTATGTTGTCCAGACTGGAACAATTACTCTGAGCGATTCTGCCGAAGCCCTGCGCAATAATGAGACAGTGCAAAAAGCCTATCTCGGCGGTGCGTAGAAACTACTGAGAAGATGTGATCGGCGCTGGCAACTCGAATTTACTTTTTTCTGCCGGGGTCTTTGCCTCGGCAGATGCCAAATTAATGCGGAAATGTATTTTTGTTCCCTTGCCGGGAGCGCTGACAATATCGACACTCCCGCCCACCAAACGCGCCCGCTCCTGTAATCCAACCAAACCGAAATGACCATTTTTATTCAAGCCAGCCTGAAGTTCAAAGCCGATCCCGTTATCTGTGATATATAAATGGAAAGCATCGAGGGTTTGCTCCACCCGGATAGCGACCTCCGTGGCTTCAGCGTGACGTTCAATATTGGAAAGACTTTCCCCCAGACAACGCAAAACGTGTTCAATAGTAGCTTCTGGCAAGGATTGCTCCAGCGTGGCAAGGATTGGTGTCTCCAATGTACAGGAAATCCCCGCCATGGCAGAGAACTGTTCGGCATATTCCTGAATAGATACCAGCAGGGGCTTTGAGGAAACCGATGCACTCCGAAGGTCTTTGATAGCGGTGCGGGAACTCGCCAGCGCTTCTTTGGTGCGCTGTTTCATCTGAACAATGATTTGTTGGGCTTTTTCCGGTTTTCCCTGTGCAAGATAGGCATCCAATGCTTCCAGTTGCAGACTGACTCCGGTCAACCCCTGCGCCAGTGTATCATGCAATTCGCGCGCCATTCGCGCCCGTTCTGCAACCAGGGTTAGTTCTTTTACCTGTGAGGCATAGGAGGCCAATTCCCGATGCGCCGTATCCAGTTCCTGCAACAGGGCTTGCGTCCGCCAACGCGCCCGATATTGGAGATAAACGGAGGCTACGAAGGGAATGTTGATCAAGATATACAGCGCATCGCTCCGAACGATGCTGGACAACGCCAGTTCAAACAAAGCTGGCGGAGATTCCTTATAGAGAACCTGATAATAAGCGTAATTGTTAACTTCTTTGCTGATGAGAGACAGGCCAAACGCGAGGATCGCCAGTGGAATGTTCTGGAAAATACCTAACGATTGCCCGACCAGAATGATATAAATATTGAATCCAAGAAAGAACGGAGCCGTAACATAGTTGATGCCAGCGCCAATGACGCACTGTACACAAATATAAAATAAAGGCCAGAAACGGCGGTTTTTGATATTGGGCGTTATCCAGAAAAGCAACAGATGAATACCCCACAGGATACCACCAAACACTATGCGTTGAGGAATATCCGACTCTGCGCCATAGTGACCAGATAGCAGTGCTGTCACCCACCAGATATATTGCCCAACCGACGCGACCATCAGGACAATCAAAAAGGTGCGCACATAAAACGTGGGTTGCGTTTTTGGGGGAAACGCGGTTGTATGCTGCATCAGATTCTATACCTGCCAACTGAATAAGTATAAGTTGATTATATGAGATCAGACGAAATCTGCATTCAGGTCTGGCAATTCAGCCCCAACACTTATTTTCCTGTATTTACCACTAAACATAAGTAATCAAGAGACAACTTTCGAGAAGGTAAATTGGGAAGTACAAAATCATGATTCAAAACGATTTTGGTGAAACTGATGAACACCAACCGAATATTGACTCTGTAACTCTCCATCGAAGGCTAATCAAATTTCAGGTGGTGTCCAGAAGATTAATCGCATCACTGATAACTGTTTTATTGTTTTTGGGTAACGCCGATATGAGGGCTATGCCGGGTTTTGCCAAGGAACCAACACCAACGGCTACTCCTCGTCCCAAAATTGGAATTGATAACGCTACAAAAGTTAAACAGCTAAAAATGTTTAATGCAAGACCAGACAGTATTTCCAGCATTGCACTCAGCCCCGATGGCACATTACTAGCTGTTGCAAAAGCATTGATCGCCGGCGGTGGTTCGCCTCCTGGCACGCTGGAATTATGGGATATTAAATCTGGCAAAAGACAGATCAGCCTCAAAGGTCATCCAGATGAAAACGTATGGGACGTTGCCTTCAGCCCCGATGGCACATTGTTAGCTTCGGCTGGCGGAGACGCTGTGATTCGCCTGTGGGATGTGAAGACTCGAAAAACAAAGTTAACCCTAACAGGCGGCAGTCTTGTGACATTCAGTCCAGACGGTGTGTTGCTCGCCTCTGGCAGCGGCGATGGAACATTGCGTTTATGGGACGTAAAAACCGGAAAAGAACTCAACACAATGAAAGAACCCGAATGGATCACTGATATTGCCTTCAGCCCGGACGGTACTCTAATCGCGTCCGCAAATATGGATCAAAAGGTACGGTTGTGGGATGTAAAAACCGGGAAGCAGGTCAATATATTTGAGGAACATACAGATCGTGTTCTTGGTGTCGCCTTCAGCCCCGATGGAGCATTGCTTGCCTCAAGTGGGGGAGATCAAAAGGTGCGTCTGTGGGATGTAAAAACCGGAAAACAGGTCGGTGTGTTAGATCAACCAGATTGGGTTATCAGCGTAGTATTCAGTCCAGATGGAGCGTTGCTCGCTTCCGGTAGTTCGGATGGCACAATCCGACTGTGGAACGTCAAAACCGGGACACAGCTAATGCTTCTTGATAACGATCAAAGCCCTGCGAGTGCGCTGGTTTTCAGCCCGGATGGAAATATGCTTATCTCTGGCGATTTTCAGGCTATTGTGCGACTGTGGGGATTGTAGGTTAACGAGGGTTATCCCTGGTTGCCGGGTAGTGTCAGTACGAACGTACTGACACTACCTCATTATTATACTGTATATTACTAGTAGTATACAGTATAATAAATTTTATACATACATTTATATGTCTAGTTTTGCGTCACGAGCGTGCGTGGTAATAAACTTGCGACGAGGCGGCACTTCATCCCCCATCAGCATCGTGAAGATAGAATCGGCTTCGGCTGCGTCATCAATCGTAACTTGCAGCAGGGTACGCCGTGCCGGATCGAGCGTTGTTTCCCAGAGTTGTTCCGGGTTCATTTCACCCAAACCCTTGTAGCGCGAAACCTGCACTTTCTGGGGTTCGGGATAGTTGGTCAGCGCGCGTGCCAAAAGCGCGTCTTCCTTAACCCCGGCTTCCGGGTAGTAATACTTCACCTGCTTCTTGTATTCCAGCCGGAAAATCGGGGGTTGTGCAATATACAGGTGTCCATTCTGGATCAGAGGCTGCATATAGCGGAAAAGGAAGGTCAGTAGCAACGTGCGGATGTGCGCACCGTCTACATCAGCGTCGGTCATGATAATTATTCTGTTGTATCGAATTTTCTCCAAAGAGAAATCATCACTGATGCCAACACCAAGCGCAGAAATCAATGCCTTGATTTCATTGGAGTCCAGCATACGGTTGAGACGTGCGCGTTCTGTGTTGAGAATCTTGCCGCGTAAGGGAAGGATTGCCTGGAAATGTCTGTCTCTTCCTTGCTTTGCTGATCCACCGGCACTATCACCTTCGACGATAAAAAGTTCTGACTTACTGGGATCGCGCTCGCTGCAATCAGCCAGCTTACCGGGAAGTGTCGTGTTCTCCAACAGGCTCTTGCGCCCGGTGAGCAGTTCACGCTGCTTTTCGAGGGCATCGCGGATGCGCATGGAATTCATGCACTTATCAATGATACGGCGTGCCTCTTTTGGGTTTTCATCCATAAATTGGGAAAATACATCGGCTACGACAGACGCTACCGCCCCTTGAATTTCCGGGTTGATCAGCTTGGTTTTTGTTTGACTCTCGAACTGTGGTGCAGGGTGTGTAATGCTTACAACAGCAGTCAACCCTTCGAGGGTATCACGGCCTGAAAAGTTAGCATCCTTATCCTTCAGGATACCCATCTTGCGAGCGTAATTATTGATCACGCGGGTGAGAGCAGTCCGCAATCCAGTCAGGTGCGTTCCGCCATCTGGTGTGTTGATATGGTTAGCGAAGGAAAGTTCAGTGCTGCTGCTTGATCCTTCTGTATACTGAAACCCGAACTCAACCACCATCGAACCTTGATTGGGTAGACCTTCATTGAAGATGGCATCTTTCAAACCGCCCACCACAGGATGGATAATATCTCGGTTGCGGTTCAAATAGCGCGTAAAGGATTTAATCCCGCCTTCAAAGTAAAATGCAGCCTCGCTGGAGATAGGTTTATCGCGCTCATCGATCAGCGCCAGTGTTGCGCCGCGTGTAACATAGGCCATTTCGCGGAGACGTTGCGCAATCGTCGCAAATTTGAATTCTCCAGCCTGCATAATTGTCATATCCGGGTGAAAGGTGATAGTCGTACCGGTTGGTTCATTCGGTTCGAGGTCGCGGATTTCTTCCACCTCTGTGATGGGTACACCAGCCTCAAATTCCTGTTTCCAGAGTTTGCCACCCCGTCTGACTTGTGCAATGAGGTGTGAAGAAAGGGCATTGACTGCCGAAACGCCTACACCATGCAACCCACCTGATGCTTTGTAGGCATCCTTATTTGTCCCATCGTTGAATTTCGCGCCAGCGTGCAATTCAGTTAGGACAACAGTCAGGGTGGAGATGCCTTCTTCTTTATGAATGCCAACCGGAATGCCACCGCAATTATCTTCGATGGAGATATATCCGTTATCATGGATTGTTACCCAACAATGGCTACCCCGCCCCGCCATGATTTCATCAATAGAGTTGTCAACGACTTCATAAACGAGATGGTGCAGGGCGCGTTCGTCCGTGCCACCAACGTACATCCCCGGCATCACGCGAACAGCTTTCAATCCCTTGAGCAAACGAATACTTGCTTCGGTTTGCACACTCGGTTGTACTTGGTCTACCACGAAAAGCCTCCATAGCCCCATTCAAAAAAACAGGGATGTTTTGACGATTATTGAGCGTCCGAAATCGCGCTCGAATAGCGATGATTTACGGATAATTTTACCTCAAAACGGGGGATAAATCAAGAACGCCTGTTCTCGGATAAATGAGGGGAATCAGTCTCAAAAATGGGCGCATCAGAAAACATGCGCCCATACGCTATATTCAACTATTATGGGTAGCTATCTATTTCCCAAATCGCCCGTTTGAATCCGGCGCTGGTGATTTGGTCAGCCTTGCAAGGCTATTATCCTTGAGATTGAGGGCGTATAGCTCCGTATTCCCTGTCTCGTCGCCAGTGAAGAGAATACGGTTATCGCTCGACCATGAGAATTGTGACAAAGTGCGCGATGAGTTATATACCAATGCCCGGTTTGATCCGTCGGCATTCATGCTGTAAATACCAGTTGGGTTTGCTGCGCGATCCATGAAAACAATTTTTGTGCCGTCCGGTGACCACGCCCCATCCATATCATCGCCGTCTTTTGGCGTCAGCGTTTTCAATCCGGTTCCATCAACATTGACCGTGAATAGCTTGCTGCCACCTTCGCGGTTGCTGGTAAACAGAATGCGCTTGCCATCTGGAGAGAAACTTGCCCACGCATCGGAGATGTCATTTCCGGCGACAACAACTTTCTTGCCCGATCCATCAGCATTGACAATCGTGAGCGGACGTCCGCTGGAATCGTTGGTCAGCCCGGAAAAGACGATTTGTTTGCCATCCGGCGACCATGACGGGTCGATCCCGAAAACGTCCTTGAACACACGTAACCCGCTGCCATCCGTGTTGATTATTGCAATGTCACCATCTATCGAAAAGACGACCTGTTTGCCATCGGGCGAGAGGGCTGGTCCGCTATCTTCTTCCGGCGAATTGGTCAGGCGACGCGGCGCACTGCCATCGGCATTCATGATATAAATTTCGCTGTTTCTATCCCCGGCGCGATACATGATCTCTGTGCTGTCTGGCGACCATGCCAGCGTTCCGATTGTCCCCTGCGTCCCGGTGCTGATTCCACGCGGGTTGCTGCCATCGGCATCCATCACATAGATACGGTGTCCACCATCATCGGCATAGCCGACAAACGCGATCATCTTGCCGTTGGGTGACCACGTTGGCGCGTAGTCATATTCGCGCGCACCTGCCAGTTTGCGAACATTCTTGCCATCCACATTCATCGCATAAATACCGAGACGAGTATCGGATTTGGCATAGAAAATGATCGTTTTGCCATCGGGCGAGATGTTCGGCTGTTCATCCGAACTCAGACCATCGCTGATTTTTGTGACCTGATTTGTTTCCAGATCAAGCCGGAAAATCTGTATTTTACTATCTTTTTCGCTATACGCTCCGTATAGAACCGTTTTGGAATCCAGTCCCCAGTTGGGTGAATCCAGACCAGCGATCTGTCGGCGTGTGGTTGCCCCGGTTTTGACATTGACGAAGTACAGCGAATCATACTCGTCAAACATAATCATATCCTCTATCCAGCGGGGGCGTTGCCAATATGCGCCCGGATCACTATCTCGCAACAGTTTCGCCCCTGTGCCATCAGCATTGGCAATGTACAAACCGGGCTTGCCACCGATCCCGGAGATATAAGCAATCTGCTTGCCATCTGGCGAATAGGCGACACCAATAGCCACATTATTATCATCCATCACGCGGCGTTGTGCGCTTCCATCAACTTTCACTGCCGTCAATACATTTTGCGCGTCGCGTCGGCTGGTAAAGACAACATGACCAGTAGCAGGCTGTAGAGCGACATCCACTGAAATTGGCTCTTCAGTCGCCTTCGGAGATTCGGTCATCACCTGCGTTGCGGGGGGCGTCTGTGTTGGTCGCGCTACTGCCGTTGTAATGATTGTTGCCGGAATCAACGTTGGTTGGTCTGTTGCTCTGGCAGAAGATGATACAACTGTTTGTGGAATCGTTGGCGGTACAACCGTTGTTGGGCGCACCGTTGGCGGTAGCGTAGGCGGCACAACCGTCGGTGGAACAGGTGTTGGTGGAATAGTCGTTGGCGCGAGCGTAGCCGGGACAACTGATGCCGATGTTGGTGGCACAACCGTAGTCGGAGGGATGGTTGTTACTGCGGCAGCGATAGGTTGCGGCGTGCGTGTCGCGGTTCCCTGTGGCGCGGGTGCTGCTGGACGAGTCAGGAAATATCCAGCGACAAGTACAAGCGCCAATGCCCCAATGCCGCCCAGAAACGGAGCTATGGGGAATTTGGGCGGCGCTGACTGGGGCGGTTTTGGCTTGATCAGCGTATCCGGGTCATCTGGCGTGGCAGGGATTGGCGCAATAGTATCTTTCGGTCCAGGTTTGCGGATTTCGCCCATTGGTGCGCCCTGAATTGCCCCCGCGAATGCCTGTGCAAACGCGCCCACAGATGGAAACCGATCATCGCTGTTTTTTGCCATCGCGCGGGAAAGCACGCCAGAAACTGCTTCCGGCGTATCCGGGCGGAAGTTGCTCGGTGCGGGAAGCGTTTCGGAAACATGCTTGAGCATCAGCGCATAAGGTGTTGGCGCTTCAAACGGCAGTCGTCCGGCAACAAGGTTATAAATCACCGCGCCAAGTGCGTATTGATCCGAGGCCGACGTAACCATCTCACCGCGCCATTGTTCCGGCGACATATACGCGGGCGTGCCGACAGTCATGCCGGTGGTGGTCAGTTGTTGCCCATCAACCAGTTTGGCGATTCCGAAGTCCACGAGGAACGCCGAACCTACCTGATCAAACATGATGTTGCCGGGCTTGATATCCCGGTGAACGACGCCGCGCGCATGGGCATAATCGAGCGCCCCGCCAAGCTGCGACAGAATGCTGGCGATCTCTGACAACCCCATCAATTTACCCTGATCGGTGAATTGATCCAGCCGATCCGAGAGCGAACCACCAGAGAGCAGGCGCATCACGATATAGCTAATGTCGCCCTGTGTGCCATAATCATAAACCGGGACAATATGCGAATGTTCCAGCGCGGCGGCAGTCTGCGCCTCGCGGGTGAAGCGCTCGATGTAGCCGGGGCGCTTGACCAGATCGCCCGAAAGGATTTTCACCGCGACGGTTCGGTTCAGGCCGGGTTGAAACGCACGGTAGACTGCGCCCATCCCGCCGGAGCCAAGCCGTTCCTTTAGTTCATATTGGCCGAGTTTCTGACCGGAAAAGTTTTGTGCATCCATGCGAAAAGTTCCTGAAAATTGCCGAAAATCTCTATGCGCGTTATGCGTTCACAGTATATACAGGATCGGAATTATTTGCCGAATAAGTGACTTCCTGGCGTGTGCAATATGAATCTTTATCCTTCTACGCGCAGCCAATCAGTTTCCTTTGAGTCCGGCGGCAGTTCACCCTTCGTAATGTAGTTAAAGCCTATTCCAACCGACCATTCGGGCAACTGAAGTGTGTCTGCCAAAGTGCTGTGTAGATCAATTGCGTCAATGTCATCATCATCTCCCTCGAGGATTTCTTCAAGAGTATCCACCAGAGCAGGCATCCCAAATATAAAACAAAGGTGTTGAATATTTGGGTTATCTTTTTCTACCGCTTCGCCAAAATAATCCGGCCACGAATTATAGTTTGCCGTCACAACGCCGTTTTCAAAAAGCCAGTAACACAATACGTCATCGTCGTGATTCATGATGGCAAGTGTTGGTGCAGAAAGTTCGCGGGAAAGCAATTTCCCGACATTCAGGATTTCATTATCATCCTGAGTATCAGCCTCCTTATCACAGACCACAATATACTTCCCCGGTACATTTGAAATATATGCTGTGCGTTTGGCTTGTTGCAGAGTTGAGATAACGAGTTCTCTGTTCGTTGTACGGACGCAAAAATTGACGTAAAAGTTCCCCATTATCCCGATTCCCATAATTCTCATATTTGACTTGTGAGACTCAACCAATTATCCTTCATAGTGCCTGACTTGAACAAAATCCGGGATTGAAACCATGCCAACACCCGGCTAAGATTAAAAAAGAACCTTTCGCCATCCTGCGAAAATTCCTATCCTTCTCCAATAATTATTTGCTATGTTTGCATAACGCAGTAACTGGATCAAACCAAAATGACCCGACTCGTAATAGTTGAATCGCCCACCAAAGCAAAGACCATTCGCGGCTTCCTGCCAAAGGATTATCGCGTCGAAGCCTGTATGGGGCATGTCCGTGACCTGCCCGCCGACGCCGAAGAAATCCCCGAAGCCGCGAAGAATAAGGAATGGGCGCGGCTCGGCGTAAATGTCGAAGAAAATTTCGAGCCGCTGTATGTAATCCCCGGTAAGAAAAAGAAAGTCGTCGCGGAACTCAAAGCCGCGCTTAAGGAAGCCGACGAACTGATCGTCGCTACCGACGAAGACCGCGAAGGGGAATCCATCGGCTGGCATCTGCTACAGGTACTCAAGCCGAAAGTTCCGGTGCGGCGCATGGTCTTTCACGAAATCACCAAAGAGGCGATTCAGGATGCCATCGCCAACTATCGTAATATTGACGATAAGCTGGTGCGTGCGCAGGAAACCCGTCGTATTCTGGATCGGCTGGTAGGCTATACCGTTTCGCCCCTGCTCTGGAAAAAGATTGCGCCGGGGTTGAGCGCTGGACGGGTACAATCGGTAGCGGTACGGTTGCTGGTCAGCCGTGAAGAACAGCGGCGCGCGTTCGTCTCTGGGACATATTGGGATTTGAAGGCACTCCTCGCCCCACGCGATCACGATCAGCAATCCACCTTTGAAGCAACCCTGATCAGTGTGGATGGCAAACCCATCGCTACAGGCAAGGACTTCGACGAAAATACAGGGCATATCGCCAAAAATCGCCAGAATAAAGTTCTGCTGCTCGAAGAAAAGCAGGCTAAAGCACTTGCCGAATCGCTGAAAAACGCTGCGTGGCAGGTCGCGGAACTGGTCGAAAAGCCACAATTGCGCAGGCCGCCGCCACCCTTCACCACGTCTACGCTGCAACAGGAAGCCAACCGTAAACTGCGCATGTCGTCCCGCGAGACGATGCAGGTGGCGCAGGCGCTCTATGAGCAGGGTTACATTACCTATATGCGTACCGACTCGGTGAATCTCTCCACAGAAGCGATCACGGGCGCACGCCGCGAAATCACACAACGCTATGGCAAGGAATACCTGCACAAGACGCCGCGTCAGTATTCGACCAGCAGCAAAGGTGCGCAGGAAGCGCACGAAGCCATCCGTCCGGCGGGTAAGGCAATGCGTACCGCCGATGAAATCGGGTTGACCGGGCGCGAGGCTGCACTTTATGACATGATCTGGAAGCGTACACTGGCAACCCAGATGGCAGATGCACAGATCACTATCATCACAGTAACGATTAACGCCGCGAACACCGTATTTCAGGCCAATGGCAAGCGCATCGACTTTCCCGGTTTCTTCCGGGTCTATGTTGAAGGTTCGGACGATCCCGATGCCGCGCTTGATGATATTGCGGTAATGCTACCGCCATTGAAAAATGGCGATCCTCTGAGCCTGAAAAAACTCGATCCCAATTCGCATGAAACACAGCCACCAGCCCGTTATACCGAAGCATCGCTGGTACAAACGCTGGAAAAAGAAGGCATCGGACGCCCTTCGACCTATGCGTCTATTATCGGGACGGTACAGGATCGCGGCTATGTCGTCAAGGCGAGTAATCAGCTTGTCCCGACCTTTACAGCGTTTGCCGTGACCCATTTGCTGGAACAACACTTCGCGGATTTGGTGGATGTCGGGTTCACGGCGCGCATGGAACAGAAGCTGGACGATATTGCCGAAGGCGACGCCGAATGGCTCTCGTACCTGAAAACTTTCTATCAGGGCGAAAAAGGACTGGAAACACAAGTCTCCGAGAAGGAAAAGAGCATCGACCCGCGTGAAATCTATGCGCTGGCGCTGGCAGAGTTAGATGCCCGCGTCCGAATTGGCAGGTATGGGCCATATCTGGAGCAGGGGAATGGTGAGGATGCCGTTCGTACCTCGCTCCCGGCGGAGATGATGCCCGCTGAACTGAACGGCGAAAATGCCCGTAAACTCCTGCTCAACAAGGAAAAAGGGCCGGATGTTCTCGGCAACGATCCGAAGACTGGACTGCCAGTATTCCTGCTTTCCGGGCGTTTCGGACCCTATGTCCAGCTTGGCGAAGCAACCAGCAAGGATGATAAGCCCAAGCGTGCCAGTTTGCTCAAAGGCATGAAGCCGGAGAATGTGACGCTGAATCTGGCGTTGCGGTTGCTGGCGCTCCCGCGCGCATTAGGCAAAGACGCGCAGACGGGCGAACTGATTGAGGCCAGCGTAGGGCGGCTTGGACCCTACGTGAAGCGCGGTAGCGATTTCCGTTCGATCCCGCCGGGAGATGATGTTTTGACGATTGGCCTGGAACGCGCGCTTGAACTTTTGGCGCAGCCGAAGGCGGCACGTGGCGGTAAGCGTGGCGCGGCATCAAGTATTGCGCCCTTGCGCGAACTTGGCGCACACCCGGCAGACGGTAAACCGATTGTTGTCATGAGCGGGCGCTATGGTCCGTATGTCAAACACGGATCGGTAAATGCAACGCTGCCAAAGGGTACGACGCCAGAAAGCGTAACACTGGAAGTGGCAGTTGCCCTGATTGCAGACAAAGCGGGTAAGACGCCGACAAAAACCAGGTCAACGCGCACAAAGTCCACAAAAACGACTGCTGCAAAACCAAAAACAACGGGAACCAAAACAGCGATCAAAAAGCCCGCCGCAAAGAAGCCTCCTGCCCGCAAAAAGACAACAACTACAACGAAAAAGCGCACAGCACGTCCGAAATCGGAATAAACAAATTGAGCGGGTCAATTGACTCGCTCTGCCTTCGAACAATGTTTTGCTATAATATCAGAACAAATAAACTAAACCTGATTATTGAGTGGAGATAATTATTTGTCATGCCAGAAAAACAGCAACAAAATGACTTTCCAAAACTCTCTCAGCCTGCACAGCGGGCGCTTGCCGGGGCAGGGTATTCGCGGCTCGAACAATTGACGAAAGTCACCGAAGCGGAAATCGCCGCGCTGCATGGGGTTGGGCCAAAGTCAATCGTTGAGCTAAATCAGGCTCTTGCAGCCAGGGGGCTGAAATTTGCCGAGGCAAAGCAACGCTAAGGCAGGAACATTGAATCCCTGCTCGAACGCTAATTTTCGTATTGTCCGGCGGCATTATGCGCGGCACGGATAGGTTCTGGCAGGCGATATTTCGTCGTGCAATTCATGACCAATTTGATTGCGCTTTCCAGTTCTGCCTTGTGTCCGACGGAGATATACACGGGCTTCACGTTGTCTTTGGTACGCAATACGACGCCGATCTTTTCACTTTTATCGATCAAATCGGAGTAGCTGCCACGTGTCGGTGCAGGTTCGGTATATTTTCCGATAAACGGTGTTTTACCACAGCCGATTGTTGGACGTTGTAACCACAATCCCAAATGTGCCGCGATTCCCATTCGGCGCGGATGAATCCTGCCCATGCCATCGAAGATAAACACATCTGGCTCGTTCATTAACGCTTTGAATGCGTGTTCCAGCACTGGCCCCTCGCGGAAGGTGAGCAAGCCGGGAACATATGGAAATGGCGTTGGCATCTTGTGCAACACCGTCTCAATGACGTTTAATTCAGGGTAGCGCAACACCACAACCGCTGCTTGCGAAACATTATCCTTGACGCTTACATCGACACCCGCCACTAATTTGATCTTATCGAGATCAAGCGGTTGGTTATAGATTGTCTTTGAGGCCAGTTGAAGCTGAAGTGCTACCGCTTCGGCAGGCGTGACATCCCATTTGTGCTGCGGATATATTTCCATCAGCCCGCCCGTGTACGAATACGATGTGCGATAACTTTCTCACCCATGAAACTGCGTGTTTCCCGGCGCGTGATTTCGGCAATCTCCAGACCACCGGGTTCGCCGGATGTGGTGAAATGCTTTTGCAGGCGCATCCCCAATGGCTGACCAAACAGAATCGCAAACATGCTCAGGAGCAGTACCACTGGGAGGCGATTAAAATAATCTTTTGCGCCGCGCTTTGTCCCGAAACTGCCTGCCAGCGCCGCGAAACTGACCAGCGTTCCCTGTGTGACCAGATTTGTGCCGCAGTTGGGATGTACCGCCAGATTGGACTCGCCACCCTTCATCCGACGCAGGGCTTCGGCGGCAGCGCGTTCAACATCGGCGGTAGGCATATCGCCCCAAAGGGTAAATCCATCCGCATCGGAATGTCCAGCCATGCTCAGGTTCGGGTATTGACCGCTCAGGATGGTAATCGTGGCATGTTCAAAGCCATGATTACGGCGTGTCTGACGAATATAGGGCATATTCAAAACAGGGCTGGCTGCCTCTGCAAGTTCCTTGAGCATGACGACAATCCTTTTTTTTGATGCTATAGTATCCCATAACACGTACTGTTCAAGATCGGTGCATAACATTTCTATTGGAGAATTAATCATGTCTGACCTGATCGACAAGTTGAATTTATTGGTACGCTCACGGGTGAACAGTGTCATTGGCGGCGTTGGTGGGAAGGGGGATTCGCGCCACGATGATCCTGATAAACCGATCAACATTAATGAATTGGAACGCGAAATCCGCGATCTGCGCAAACATATTGAAGATGCACTGAATACGGAAGACGACATGCAGCGTCGTCTGGACGAGGCCACCGCAAAAGCAGTCGCCTTTGATCAGCAGGCAGATCAAGCATTAGCCAATGGGCAGGATGACACCGCCCGCCAGTTTGTCCAGCAATACCAGAAAGCGCAACGCAACGCAGAAATGATCGCTTCCGAACTGGATTTGCATCGTCGCGCTACTTCCCAATTGATCGAGCAGGTGAACAAGCTGGAAGCCGTTGTCGCAGATCGCAAGGCGGGTAATCAAAATATCCAGACACCGGAAGAGGTTGCGCAGGAGGAAGAACGGATCAAAATCCCGATCCAGCGCGAAGCTCCTGCTACCCCGACGCCTGCTGCGGAAGCGCCCCCACCAACGATCAAAATCGGTGTAGGCGTGAAACCACCACCCCCTGTAGTTCCAACTGTCGAAGTCCCTGAGCCAACGGTACAGGACAAGATCAAGGATGAAGTAGAAAAAGCCAAAATCGAGGATGATCTTGCCAGTCGGCGCAATCGTCTGAGCAGCCCTGATTCTGGAAACAAAACTTAATGAAAAGATTTTTTGCCATTTTGATACTGTTGTTTCTGGCAGGATGTGGCCCATCTGCAACCGCTACCCCTGCCCCGACGCTGACCCCTATCCCGCCGACGGGAACGCCTGTCACCGGACGATTGTTTACAGTATCCAGTACCCTTTCTATCGTCAACTATGAGGCGACCTTGCAGCTTGGCGGCGCGAAGATCGGCGGGACGTTCGCCATCAATGGGCAGACAATCAAAGCGATTCCCGATAGCGATGGAAAGTACCTTCTGGAAATTGATATTCAGTTCGTGGGTAATTCCGTCACTGGTGCAAATGATTTGGTTGTCTCTGCATTGAAAAGCAACCTCGAAGTAGACAAATATCCCTATGGGCGTTTTCTGGCAAAATCGAAAGAAGCAATTGCACTTGGCGAAACCCCCGTACAGACCATTTTGGAAGGGACGCTCGAAGTACATGGTGTCCAGCGCAGTGCCAGCCTGCCTGTACAAATCACACTGATCAAAAATCAGCTTGCTGCGACAGGTTCGACATCTGTTGATTTAATCGACTACAAAGTCAACGTCCCAACCGCGATCATGAAAAGCCAGATCACATTCACAGCGAAGGTGACAGGCGAAGAAAAACCCTGATTATTGGAATGCAATGGAGCAGGAGAACATCGACAACATGCGCGTCATTGCTACCTCCGATACTCACTGGCAACCCTGGTATGCCGACGCGATGGTCGAAATCGTGCAGAAGATCGCCGCGCTCAAGCCCGATTGTTTCATTCTGGCGGGCGATATTGGCGAAGGATTGATTGGGGTACGCAATATGCTCTCGATCCTGCGACAGATCGACTGTCCACGACTGATTCTGGCAGGCAATCACGATCTCTGGTCAACGGGAGCGTGGCGCAGCGATTTACTGTTCGATCAAATTCTGCCGCAGGCCGTTGCTGAATATGATTCTATCTGGCTGGAAACAAGCGACTGGCGGCGCGATGGTCTGGCGATTTGTGGCACGATTGGCTGGTATGACTATAGCGGGCGTGATCCCGATGTTGGCTGGACGGATGAACAATATGCGGCTGGCAAGTTTCGCCTGAATAACGATGGCAACCTGATTAAATGGCCTTATACCGATATTGAATTTGCGAATCGTGTGGGGGATGCCTTCGAGAAGCGCTTATCCGTTTTGCAGGATGATCCAACCGTGCGCGAAATTCTGGTGGTGACGCACGTCCCACCATTTGAGGAAGCAATCACGCGCCTGCCGGGGAATCTGGCATGGAACGCAGGTAACGCTTATTTCTACAATCTGATGTTAGGGCAACGTATTATCAAATACCCGAAGGTGACGCGCGTTTTGAGCGGGCATACCCATATCGGCAAGAGTGCAACAATCACAACTGGACATGGAGAGATTGATTTTCATGTGATCGACTCGGATTACGGGTATCCGGTGTATATGGAATTTGATTATCCGGATTGAGCAACAATATAGCCTTGATATATTTTCGCATACAGGATGAACAATAGTGGCACGAAAAAGAAAAGATAGTCCGGTTGCTCGTTTTGATGAATTACAGAATTTAATCAACAGAAACCCACAATCAGAGGCAGTCACAGAATGCTTGTTTCAATTGAATGAGGATTGTCTGCAACATCTTCCACAGTTTCAACAAAAACCACTGGTATCGAAAGTCTTGAATAAGGATTATTTTGCATTTGCAGACCTGGCAAAAAATCGTATTTCCAGAGCCGTAAACAAAAGGATTTATGCGGATCAGGAATTGACGGGAATCTTTCTGGATAGCGTTAAAAGAAATCTGATTGCTGCCACGCTTTCCCCGGAGCAAATCACAGCAGCATGTTACACGCTGGTGATGAATCTGGCCTGTCTGGTTGACCTGACCAATCCCGGCGACAAGCAAACACCCGGCACATATTTTCAGTACCTTATCACGCATCTGCTGAGTCGCAGTCTGGGCGTTAATCCATCGAAACGAATTCGAGTAACAGTAGGGCAGACAGAAGGCAAAGAACAGCAAATCAACCTTACAATGGATTTGATCCTTGAATTAGGAGAAGAACAGCCGAAATATCATGTGGCGATCAAAAATTCCACCAGAGAACGCGCTTCCGAGGTATGGGCACATCAGCGAATTCTGGATCAGGCACACACCGAACAAACCTATATCGGAATGCTGGTTGGGCTTGCAGAAACCAAAGTGGAAACAAAAACACTTACCGTTACCGAAATTTGCGTTCCTGATCAGTGGCGAGCGCATCAGCGCTATATTTCAAAGATCAGCTATATCTACTATCTTGATCCACCAAAAATATATTTAGACCTAATCAGCAAACCGCCTTACATCAACGTGCAATCGTTTGGGCGTTTCTTTTTTGACGCGCGGTAGGGTCAATCTTTCGGAATACCAAAAAGTAGGAATGATTTTTGCGGGCGTGCTTTTGTTCTTTCATGCGACTCACGCCAGGGCGTCCCGTCCGTACCAATACGAATAAATCCTCTGTGATAAAGTTTTGCGCTTCGAGTCTGTTGATAATTTCGACATGGGTCAGGCGTTGTTTGTTAGCACATACTTCGTCCTGGCACTTTACAATATATATTCCTTTGTGCTTCAAAGTGCGCCATGCCTCGTTTGCTGCCTGAAAATACAGGTCAAGCACCGCTTCATGATATTTCACTTCGTTATCGGGTTGGATAGCGGCGTTGTTTTGGTAATATTCCTCATAATTCTGATGCCCGTTGTGTGCCGTTCCACCCGGCGTGTGCATATAGGGTGGGTCAAATACGATTGCATCAAGGGATACCGAGGCATATGGTAACGCCCGACAATCTACAACTGCGAGGGTTGGCTCATCTTTATTTGTGCGTATGTCCGTTCGCAGGATGGTATATTGCGAAGTATCCACCTGTTTCCAGAAAACCCCCTTGCCCCATGTTACATCTGCAATCCGCGCTCCTGGCCTGACATATAAGGATAGCGCAAGCGGAAATTGCATATCGTTTGTTCCAACCATTGCGCTGAAAGCCAGATCATTGGTAGCAATTCCATCCGGACTTTTACGTTTTTGCTTGTCTTTTTTGACTGCAACAGTTGGCGGGAGAAGCTCCAGTTGTTGAGGTTGTGTGAGGGTTTTCGTCACCATAGCTATCGCCATCCTGATTTCAGATAGGCAAGATTATATCAGGATCAGGTGATTTGGCTGTCCGTCGATAATTCAAATTCAGGGTACAATTAGGATAGGCAAATCACGAATTCAGGAAAAAGGGCGAGCGATGGCGAATCAGGAATTAATCCTTAATAATCGTTATAAACTGCTGGAACAGAAGGCCAGTGGCGGGATGGCTGTCGTCTATCGCGCGCAGGATTTGCAGCTTCGGCGCATCGTTGCGGTGAAAGTGTTGCGCCCTAGCCTGACCGGGGATGCGCAATTTCTGGAACGTTTTCAGCAGGAAGCGCGCAACGTGGCGAACCTCTCTCACCCGAATATCGTCACAGTTCACGACTTCCAACAGGACGGTACAACCTATTACATCGTGATGGAGTGGATCGAAGGGCAGGATTTGAAAAAGATCATTCGACAGGCTGCCCCGCTCTCGCTGGATCGCGCCCTGAACATTTCAATCCAGATTTGTCGCGGGATTGGCTATGCACACCGCGCCGGGCTGGTACACGCGGATGTGAAGCCGCAAAACATCCTCGTCACGGCAGAGGATGTGGTCAAGGTAACAGACTTCGGCATCGCGCAGGCTCTCGCGCATACCAGCCCGGTAGAACGTCAGTCTGTGGTATGGGGAAGCCCGCATTACTTCGCCCCGGAACAGGCGCAAGGCGAACTGCCAACTCCCGCCAGCGATGTTTATTCTATCGGCATTGTGATGTTCGAGATGCTGACGGGTAAGCTCCCGTTTTCCGGTACAGATCAGCAGGAACTGGCGATGGCACATATCAAGTCTGAAGTGCCACACGTGGTCGATTACAACCCGCGTATTCCACACAATCTGGATCGCATCATCTATAAGGTGATGAGCAAGAATCCGAATGATCGCTACGCCAACGCAGACGCTCTCGGCAGGATTCTCGAAGGCTACAAACAGCAGGGGCAGGAACTGACAATGGATCAGCCTGCGCTCAAGGATGCGCCGCGTCCTGCCGCTGCCGGGTTCGCGCCTGCCGCGCAGACTTTCAATCCACAGCAGCCAAAAACCGGGCAGACCAACCCGATGCCGCCTGCGAATCAGGGCTATACACCGACACCACCGCCTGTATCATCACCGCCCGTACCACAGCAAACACGCGGCAATACTCCAATTCCACAACAACCCCAGAATCGCCCTGCGCCACAACAGCCCGCCCAGCAAAATCAACCTGCTTTGCCTAACTATGCACCACCGCCGCCAAATGCACAGCAATATTCTGGTTTATATAGTGTTGGCAATCCACAGAACCCATCAGTGCAGCAACCCTATCGCCCCGGACAACCAGCCGCAGGTGGCAATCAGCCGGTATATTCAGCGCAATCATCGCAGCCCTATCGCCCATCGGTTCCTTATGCTTCGGCTGCGGATTCGCGCCGTGCGCAAAACACGCCGAGTGGTCCGAACTACGAGTTGAACGCGCCGCCAAATCCATTCAATAACACAACGACAATTGCGCTGGCAATTATCGCAGCGGTATTGGTGCTGGGTTTGATTGTATGGTGGATTATTGTGCTAGCCGCGATCAGCCGCTAGAACTGTAGTCTGTTTGTCAGATCGCCATAATGTTTTATCTGGCGCGCGAAATCGGGTAAACTGGATTTATCGCGCAATTTATTTCCGTGTTACATCGCTGAAAGGCTCTTTATGATTGCACGGTTGGTGTTGGTTTTTTTATTACTTGGGATAACCGGAGGACGTGCAGCAGCACAGGATACACCGGGGAATCTGGTTGCGCGGTTGCGGGTCGAAGCACAGGGCGTCGAAGTGCGCCGGGTGAACACAGCGGCATGGTTGCCCGTGAAGATCGAGTCAATCATCGGCGCGGGCGATCACATCCGCACCAATGAAAAGGGCAAAGCTACGCTAAACTTTTTCGATGGCGTGATGACTGCAACTCTTCAGCCGTCCTCGGAAATCAGTTTGAAAACATTTTCCGGTTCACTCGATGCGTTCACGCTGGAAGTCGAAGCTATCAAAGGTTTCAATGATTTTCAGACGCGGCGTGCGCTCAACGAGAAAACTATCTTTCAGGTGATTTTGCCCACCTTCCGTGTGGTCATCAATGGTGGCGGGTTGCTCACGCGCGTCGAGACCGATAACCGTGCAACCGCATTAAACACCTCCAAAGGGCAAATTACCGCGTTGTGGAGCGATGATACAAAGGATGATCTTCCCCTAAGTAGCGGCGTGCGGGTTGCTATCGGGAAAAAGAAAAGTGAAGTTGTTCCTGCGACCAGCTTCCCGACACTGGATTCAGCGCTGGACGGTTGCCCTTCCCTGACCAGTATTGCTGGCGATGTCGACCTGAATGTTCGTTCCGGCGCGAGTCTGGATGCCGAACGGATCGGTGGCATTCCGGGAAAATCTACTATACAGGCGATGGGCGTGACAAACGACGGTTGGACACGCATCCTGTTCAAAGATGGTTATGGATGGATCAATGTGAGCAAACCGCCACTGGATAAAAGCTGCGCCGGATTGCGGCGTTTTGCCGATGGATACAAAGAGCCGTAACAATTCACAAAAATTTGATCTATGTGGGAAGATTGTTATGGTTTGTTCGCCAAAATTTGCATTAGCGTACAATGTGGAAGCTCTTCAATGGGACTGACATAAAATCGTGAAACGGATAATTCTGGTTATCTGCGTGTTGTTGACGCCAATGCTGGCGGGCGTGGTGCGGGCGCAAAGTGATGAACTCGTCGCTTCGCTGGAAACTTTACAAACAGGCGTGGAATTGCGTCGCGCTGGAACAGAAGCATGGGTGAGCGTGCCAAAGGAATCGCTGGTTGGCGTGGGCGATAGCGTCCGCACGGATAAAGGCGGCAAAGCGCGCATTACCTTCTTTGCCAACGGGACGGATACCGAAGTTCTGCCCGCTTCCGAATTTCGGATTGATGAGTTCAAAGGTACAGACACCAAATTCACCCTCACTCTGACCGTCGTTGCCGGGCAAACGACACAGCGCATCGCCAAACTGCTCGACAGTGGCAGCAGCTATACTATCAACAGCACCGGGCTGGAACTCGCCGTTCGCGGCACAGTCCTCGCGGTTCGTGTGGAGAGTTCGGGACGTTCCGCGCTCCTTGTGGAAACCGGAATGGTCAACGCTAAAAATGCCGGGAAGTCCGCTACTGCCCCCGCCGAGGTTCCTTCTGGCTATGGCATCCGCGCTGAACCGAATCAACCCCTGAGCGATGTTGTCAAGGCAACCAGTTTTGCACAACTGGATTCGGCACTGGATGGCTGTGAGGCATTGATCAGTACGCTTGGCGATGTTCGCCTGAATGTGCGGTTGGGGCCGAGTACAGATTTCCCGCGCGTCGGTCAGCTTGACAACAAAATCCGTCAGCGTGTAATCGGCGTCACCGCAACGACAAAATGGTATCGCGTTCATTTCAAGAGTGGCTATGCGTGGCTATTTGCCCCTGCGCTGGAACTCGATAAGACCTGCCCCGGTTTGCGTCAATATCCAGATGATGCCGGTGCGGAAGATGTATCCCTCTATGTCGGGCTGGATGCTGAATTTACGCCTCTTCTGACTCCCACTCCTTCCCGCTAGTCTGCGAAATCGAGAGCCAGAAATATCTGAGGGCGATGTTAAGTCGCCCTCAATTTACTTCGCTACTTCCTGACCTGTACGAATACCACTGCTGTGCGCGCCGGGACGATGAACGTTGCCGTCAGCGGGTCAAACTTCGCGGTGCGGACAATCGGATCAACCGAATTGGCCTGTACCGGGTGCAGGGTCAAGGTTAATCCGCTCAGTTTCTTTTCCACGACCTGCTGCTCCTTCGCTGTCGCATTGAACACGACAATAACCTGCACGTAATTCTTATCGAGCAGAGCATCGCCGTTATCAATGATACGCATTCCAATCACGCCGGGGATTTGATCCGCGCCGACGTTAAAGAATGACAGACGGTTGTTGATTTCATCTGCTGTTTGCAACCGGAACAGCGCCGAACTCTTGCGAATACGGAGATATTCGCGGAATGTCTCCGCACTGAACAGAATATCATCCTTCTGCGGTTTCAGCGCCGGGTTCGCCAGCAACGGCTTCATGATCGCCCAGTTGTCTTTGTTCTTGTCGGCAATCGGCAGGCCACGACCCCAACCGTTGGTTTCATAGCTGAAATCCAGCACATTGAACCAGTCGCCGGAGTTATAGCTATCCCGATCCATCGACTTCGAGCGCAGAATGTCATCGCCTGCATGGAAGAACGGCACACCCTGCGAGAACATCACGACAGCGTTTGCGAGGTTGCTCATACGGACACGCGCCCGAATGTCGGCGCTGGCGGGCGCTTTCAACTGGATCGCATCGAAGAGCGTCTGGTTGTCGTGCGCGGAAACATACACGATATTTTCCTGTGGATCAGCGGTGTAGCCTGCGAGGGGGTTGCCGTTATAGTTGATCTCCAGTCCGCGCGTTTCCTTGCCACTTGCTCCGACGAACGTGTAATCCGACAGGTTGCCCGCCAGACCAATCCGTACCAGATCGCTGGTTTCAAGCAGTTTTTTCTTCTGGTCATCGAGACTCTTGATCGTGCCATTCTGGAATATGCTCGGATCATAGAATAACCCGGTAGCGAACCCTTGATCACGTTGGTCACTGAACGGACTGCCGCCCCGTACTCCGTCGCGCAGACGGTCATTGAACGTCCCTATGCCCGAACCAGCAAGGTTGATTTGGGTGGCGTTGCGTCCCCGTGCATTACCTGCCACTTCGCCAAAATCCCAGCCTTCGCCGTAGACATAAATCGACTTGCCATCAACCCCGTTGGCCGCAGGGGTCAGGCTGTCGAGCATGGAGCGCACTGCTTCCATGTTATAGACCATGTGGTGTCCCATCAGATCGAAGCGGAAGCCATCGACCTTATAGGCAGTTGCCCATGTTTTGAGCGAATCCACCATGAGCTTTTCCATCATGCGGCGTTCGGTAGCGGTGTTGGCGCAACAGGTGGAATTTTCGAGACCGCCCTCGGCGTTGTAGCGGTGGTAGTAGCCGGGAACGATACGATCCAGCACACTCTTTTCGTTTTGTCCGGCAGAGTTTGTGTGGTTATAAACCACATCCATCACGACGCGCAAGCCAGCCTTATTGAGTGCCTGCACCATCTCGCGGAACTCGACGATCCGCGCGCTGCCATCGGGATTTGTCGCATAACTGCCCTCTGGCGTGGTGTAGTGATAGGGATCATAGCCCCAATTGAAACCATCGCTGTTGTTGTTTTTAGCGACCAGTGCCTGCTGTTCCTCGCTATCCGGCGCGTACTTTTTAAGCATGTCCCAATCGAGCGAGGTCTGCTTGCTGCGATCTTCCTCTATCGTGGCGATGTCGAAGGCAGGCAGCAGATGAATATGAGTGAGGCCAGCCTGTTGCAGCGCGCGGAGATGGCGCATCCCGTTCGACTCCGGCACAGTGAATGCCTTGAATGTTCCACGCAGTGAAGCGGGTACGGTCTGATCCTGAATGCTGAAGTCGCGGACATGCAGTTCATAGACGACAATATCTTCCGGCGCAGCGAGGATAGGTTTTGCCGTATCCTTCCAGCCTGCTGGCATCAGCGCGGGATCGTCCAGATCGACAATTTGTGTGCGCTTGCTGTTCATCGAAAGGCCGAGCGAATATGGATCGGTGACGAAGTTCTTCTCGACTTTACCCGTCGCGCGGACGTAGACTTCGACTTCGTACAGATAATATTTGTTCTTCCAGTCAGTTGTGCCTGCCGCTGTCCAGACGCCTGTACTCAGCGAGAAGGTCATCGGGATCGCCGTGTCTTTGGTGGTCTTGCTATCATCGTAAACATGCAGCGTGACGGATTTGGCTGTGGGCGACCAAAGACGAATCGACGGTACGCCATCCTTGAACGTCGCCCCCAATGGGCCATCATACTGATAGAGAAAATCGAGCGCTCCCCAGAGTTGTACCGAGGTTGCATCGAGCAATTTGCCGCTGGCATTCGTCGCGCTGACGATTACCTGTCCGCGCAGAATATCCGGGACTTTCGCCATATCCTTATCATCGATACGCAGCGAATCATAACCTTTAAGCTGCGGCGCACGTACCTGATTCAGATTGATACCAAGTGCCAACTGCTTCAGATTGATTTTCTCGCCACCGACAATACCCTGTGGTGTGAGCGTCATTGCTCCGGTTGGGTCATAATGCAACGTATAGACGTTCCCATCGGAGTTATCCTTCAATTTCCAGAGGATTGTATTTTCATTCACCCAGACAGCCATCGCTGTGCTGAGGTCGCCACGCGGCGCACCGCCGGGAAACACCTTGAAAGTCTTCTTGTTCATGTTGTATTCAAAATAGATTTCGTCTTTGTCGGCAGCAACGCTGAAGGCTGTCAGTTCTCCGGCAAGTTGATCCTTGCTCTCATTCAGAGCAGCGGTGACTTTGTAATCGCCTTTTGGCAGCGCGGTAGTCGTATATCCATACACACCATCGCCGTCTAAATCCTGCATCCATGTTTTCAGACAATCCGGCGCGTTATCCGAAGCGCAGCCGAGTTTGCCCTGAACATCACCATAGACGACGATGATCGGCGTGTTGGCGCTATCGGTGACATAAGTTGTAGTCGGGTCAAAAATGAACGTGACGCTTTTTGGTTCGGTCAGCTTCAGGGCAATGTTTGCCCCATCTTTTTTGCCTTTCGCGCCATAGTTGGTTGTCCAGTTACCGTTGAGCGCAACCTTGTATTCATAGTCGCCAGCGGGCAAATCGAATTTATTGCGGAAAATGCTATTGGCAGCATCCCATTTCAGTTGTGTTTTGGTGCAATCCGGCTTCCAGTCACCATCGCAGCCGAGTTTGCTCTGGATAGTGCCAGGGACGACGACCAGTGTATCCGGTGATATTGCTTGCAATGAGGGTGCAGCGTATGCCGAACGTGCGGCGGGTGAAACGGTAGATGAAAGAATAAGCATCAAGAGGATCAATGGAGAGAGCAGACGCGCGAACCTGTTTCGATTCATGAGTTGCATAAAGTGCCTCTTTAAAAACCTTTTTCCAGACAACAAAAGGCGCTCGGAGGGAGAGCAGCCTAAATAGTAATTGTATCAACTAATTTTGGAACTGGTGATAAATCGCCCGTACAGGCAACGGGCGATAGTATTGTTTATCTTGTAGACTGATTTCCAGCTAACGTTTTTTAGAATCCCGCAGCGCAGCCATCAGTACGGTTATCGCTCCCGGCGATGTATCCGCCGGAAGGCAGTTTCCAGATGATCTGACCGCGCCCGAAGGCATCCAGTTCCGCATCGACTTCAATATCGTGTCCACGCTCCCGCAGCATTTTCACAATTTCGGGGCTAACGTCAGGTTCGAGTTTGGTATAGTCCCCTTCCCACCAGAACCAACGCGGCGCATCAAGGCTGGCCTGTGGGTGCATCCCCCAATCCACTGTATTCAACACCATCTGAACATGACCCGCTGGTTGCATCCGTCCACCCATGACTCCGAACGGGCCGAATGGCTGTCCGTGCCGCGTCATGAATCCGGGAATGATGGTATGGAAAGGGCGCTTACCGGGTGCAATTGCATTGGGGTGTTTGGGATCAAGCACGAAGCCATTCCCGCGATTTTGCAGTGCAACACCCGTCCCCGGTGGCACGATGAACGAGCCAAAGCCGCCATAGTTGGATTGAATAAAGCTGACCATCATCCCATCAGCGTCGGCGGCGCACAGATACACCGTGTCACTGTTAGGTGGCTGTCCCGGCGTCGGAATCATCGCGCGATCCGTGATCAATTTGCGACGTTCGGCGGCATAGTCTTTGGAGATCAAACCATTAATTGGAACATTGGCTTTTGCTGGATCAGCGACATATTGCCACGAATCCGCTGTCGCCAGTTTCATCGCTTCGATTTGCAGGTGATAGGCTTGCAGTGATTCGCGTGGTATGGAGCCGAGATCATAACCTTCGAGGATGTTGAGCGCCATCAGCGCCGCGATCCCCTGACCATTCGGTGGAATTTCCCAGACATCATAGCCGCGATAGTTGACATGAATCGGGTCTACCCATTCGTTACGATGTGCGGCAAGGTCGGACACGCGCAGTAATCCACCAGTCTTTTTGGCAAAATCCTCGATCTTCTCGGCAATCGCGCCTTCATAGAATGCCGCGCCTTCGGTTTCTGCAATGAGCCGGAGCGTTTTCGCCTGATCCGGGTTGCGGAAGATTTCCCCGATGAATGGCGTGCGTCCGTCAATCGTGAAGGTTGCACGATAACCCGCAAATTCATCAGCGGTCAATTCGGGCAGGCGGTGCAGCACATTATATGACCATCCATAATAGATTGTCGCAGAGATGGGGAATCCTTCTTCTGCGTAGCGAATCGCCGGTTCAAACAGTGTAGCAAATGGCAGTTTGCCAAACTTGCGATGCAAGTCTCGCCAGCCCATTACTGCACCGGGGACAGTCACGGAGAGCCAGCCACGTTCCGGCATATTGGTCATCCCGGCAAAACGTTCTGGCGTATGCAGCATCGGCGCACGCCCGGAAGCATTCAAACCATGCAGTTTCCCTCCCTGCCAAACCAACGCAAAGTTATCGCCACCGATCCCGTTGGAACACGGTTCGACAACGGTCAGAGCAATAGCCGTTGCAACAGCGGCGTCGGCGGCACTCCCACCCCTGCGGAGCATCTCCAATCCGGCCTGTGCCGCGAGTGGCTGTGAGGTGGCGACGACATTACGCGCAAAAACGGGTTTGCGCACTTTATTGGTAGTGTTCAGCACTTCCAGATTGAAAGGCATTGCCTGTGATAGTTGCATAGGAGTGAAATTTACCTTTGGATTGAAACCCCATACCGAATTATATTGATCCCGCGCGTTCAAACAACCCGCTGTTTGAGTAGCTGGAATAAGTCATTTGATAGTTAGAGGATGAATAGAAAATAGTTGAGGGGTCAAATAGTGTGGGCGCATCCCTGTCGATGCGCCCACACTATATTCATTCTACAGGGGATACGGGAGTTTAGTCCCCATTACCCATTTCTGTGTTTGTATGTCCGTTTGATGAACCACCCGTAACCAGTACATTGGATAGATTGGGCGGCGATGATGCGCCCACCCATTTGCCTGTTACAGGTAGCGCCCCTGTAAATCCGAATCCAAACAGGGTATCGGAGACGCCCGTTGAAAGTGTATTCCGCATCCATACCTGCCCATCACGGAAGTAGCCAACGCGATGATAGGCATTCTGCGTCCAGTCGCCCGCGATTGGTTTTGCTGTCACATCGCCATAATCGAAGGCTATATCGGCATAGGTGATCCCGTTGCCGTTTACGTTGGAAAGATAGAAGCGATTCTGTGACGCACGATACACACCAACGGTATCGTAGCCGTTCCCATCCCAATCGCCCGCGATCCCTATATCGCTTGGATTTCCCAACACCATGTAATAATCGCTGAACCCGGTAGTCAGTTCCCGGCGCAGGTACAAAATCCCGTTACTGTTGCGATAAACGCCAGCACCGTCGTGCGTCATCGTGTTATCCCACCGCCCCGCCAGCGGGGTATCACCGGGATTGCCAAGCGTAAAGATGTATTGCGCTGCTCCGGTGGTGTTGCTGTCACGTAACTGGAACAGACCGTTACTGGTATCGTAGATGCCGATAGTATCAACGCCGTCGCCGTTCCAGTCGCCTGCAATTGGCAGGTGATTCACGCTCCCGCCAAATGACAGAGTAATATCCGGCGCACCTGTGCTATTGCTATTGCGCAAATACCATTCTCCGGTAGATGGCTTGAACAGGCCAATCGTATCCGGCTTTGCGACGTATTTAAACGAAGCAAAACTGAATGAGGCGCTATCCGGGTTGGTCGCGGTGATATTCACATTTCCGACGGCATGTGGCGGCGTGACACAGGTTGCTTGTGTATAGCTGATTGCAATCACACTCTGGCATGGCAGACCATCCAGCGCGAATCGTACTGCCTGTCCGGTTTCTGCACCCACAGCAGTTGTTGGTTCGGGAAAGACGAAATAGCGAATGCGCACATTGCTAAATCGAGCGTCGAAAGTTGCGATAGTGTCGGGACCATAGTTATATGCCCCCTCGCTCGGCTCGGTAACGTTACGCGAAGCCAGCGGTGTCGCGTTGCCATCCTCAAACCAGCGTACCGTATAATCGGTGGCGTTTTTCGTTGCGCCCATGCTCAGTTTCTTGTTGGTAAAGGTGGCGGTAGTCACATTGCTCGTACCGAGTTGATTCCACGCCCCATTCCAGAAACCAATTTTCTTACCTGGCAACCCGCCATAGAAATTGATGTCTCCAATCCCCATGCTACCCTTGAAGTTTGCCGCACCGCTGACAACCGTCAGGTTACTATCCAGCGCATAGCCTGGCGGCATACTCAGCTTCCATGTCTCGATGCGGAAGCCCCATTGCCCATATTGATTGCCAGAGTTGGTCGTCCCATTGACACGAATTGCGCCGCCTGTTTGCGCGATGGTTGCGCCCGCCGTTGTATCCAGTGCAATCGCTGGATCGACTGTTGCCGCATTCAAATCAGGGAAATATACAAATGTATCTTTGCCGCTGCTGGCGCTCGTTAGCGATGGATTGCCATAGGTCATCGAAATGGTCGCGCCTGCCGCCGGGATCGCCAGGACCTTCACCCATACGCGCGTTTCTGTGCCGTTACAGCCATCTTCCAGCCAGTAGCTGAGTGTGCCATAGGCATCCACGAAGCGCATATCGCCGCAATCGCTGCGCATTTTGCTCGCCGCGATCAGGCTGGCACTGTTGAACTGCACGAGTATCTGATACGACGCGAGATTACCGCCTGTAGGATTGCTGATCGTGATTGGTATCCGATAGCTATTCCCATCATTGATGTAGGCGAACCGTCGTCCGGTCAGCGTGATCGGTGTACCACCTGCTATCGGGCCACCCGGCGGGAATACTGAAAACACTGCCAACCCGCCCAAATCGACGCGACTGCCTTCCAGCAACAACCAACCATTGCCGAGATTGACAGATATCGGTTGCAAGCCCGTTTGCCCGCCTGTCGGGACGTTCTTGCAAATACCGATCCCGTAGTTGGTGACATAATTCATTGGCGTCTGGCAATATTGCGTTGGCGTGGCTTCCCCGATTTTTATCTGGAATTCGTTGGGGAGTTTGCGACCCATTGGCAACCCGGTTACACGACAGGTCGCGGCAGTCCCGGCAACATCTGGCTCACAGGTAACCACCAAGCCCGCCAGATCGCGCTGACGGATGACCGCCCCGGCGACAAATGGCACACGTCCATATTCCAGTGCGCCCTGATCCGGGTTCGCGCCTGCATAGCCGTTCGTATAGGGTGGTAGCACCATTCCTTGATCGACGGCAATAGAATCGTTGCGCAAGGCATAATCACGCTCACTGCGATTCACCCAGCCGCCCTCGCCAATCAGGTTGTTGGAGAGGGTGAGGTTTGCATCTGTCAGGCCGCCTTTGGTGGCGATGTTGTTACGATATTCTGTACCAACCAGCGTTTGATTGAATCCACCGCTTGTCTTTGCCGCTGCCGAGAGTGTCCCATCGACGGTGTTGTTATAAACTTTGCGATGACCGGGACCGGGCGCATCCTTGCCGAACATGAATATTCCCGGCGAAGTGGTAGACCATGTGATATTGTGGTGGATCGCTGTGTTATCGCTGTTATCGTCGAGATAAATGCCATGCCCGCCATACTTGAGCAAAGCTGTCTCAAGTTCGGCATAGTTATCGTGGACGTAGTTATAGGCGACCTCATTACCGAGGCCATCTGTATTCCAGTTGTAGATTGTAGCCAGATCGCTGATTTGCAGGTGCGATTGATAGACATCATTGTTGTAGATGGTGATGCCAGACCCGATTTCGATCAGCAAATGACCAGAATTCCACATCGTGTTATTCTGCACCAAATGGAACTGTGCGCCGTTGCCGTTGTTGCCGATGATGCCGCCGCGTACTGTCGCCGCAAGCCCCATATATCCAGTATCGTAGGCCACGTTGTTGACCAACCGCAGGTTAGAGGTACGTGGCTGTGTGGTATCGCCACCCATGCGGATCAACGGCCCGGCAGTATAGGCGATCAGGCTGTTGGAAAGCGTCATATCCGAGCCGAGGAAACGAATCGCCTGCGTCCCGACATCATAGTAAAACGGCGGGATTTCCTGCACATGCCACATATATAGCCCTTCGATTTCGTCGATAGTGATATGGTGACTGGTTGAACTGGAATTAATCGCAGCGGCAAAGAAACGGATACCCTTCACGTTGATGTAGCTGCGTCCGCGTACATCCAGACCCCACGCGCGACGGCGAGCCTCGATATTCATTGTGGAAGGGTTCGCGCCTGTTGTCGTCCACAGGTAGAGCGTGCTGTTGCTGTTGTCCCGGAACCATTCGCCGGGCGCATCCAGCATCGTGTACTTGCCCCAGAAATATAAATAGTTTCCAATACCCGGCGTCGTCCATGTTCCGGTCAGGTCGGAGCGCGCGTTCCACGCACCGGGATCGGGATTGCACTGGAAATTGGCCGAACTCCCGCTTGAACTGGTTACATCACAGGTCGCCCATGCGATTGTGCTACCTGCCGTAAAATTGATCTTTGCACCCTGAAAGAAATTGGTCGCAAAGCTACCAAGCGCGGGCGCTGTATATGTGGCAGTGTACTGGGTGATATTGGAAACAGCCGTTGCTCGCAGGTGCATCGCGTTCGTTTGATGCGTGAGCGCATCCGGCGCGATGTTCGGGAATTGCGCTTCGGGCATCATCGCGCCGTTCACGAAAATCTGATTGTTGCTGTTCTGGAGAACGCCGCCTGCGGTACTGCGGACATTCATCGTCCAGGGCATGTTCGCCTTATAGATCGCTTTGCCACCCGTGAGATCATGTGCTGTCCATCCTGTAACAACATCGTTTCCACTGATCGTCACATCCTCGTTGTTATAGGACTGAAAGGTGATCGGGTCGATGGCTGTACCATTGTTAGCAGGCGTGATGGTTTCCCGATAAATTCCAGCGCGAATATTGCAGGTGCTGCCTGCTGTGGCGACAGTAGCGCAGCGCTGAATAGTGCGGAACGGCCCGTCGGTGCTGCCGCCGTTGGGTGCGGGGAGCGTCCCGCTCCAGCTATCGTTGCCATCCATAGCAATGTAATAGGCTGTGCCTGCGGCGCTAACAGGCTGAATGTTGCCTGTAAATCCAATCGGAACCGCCAAAACAATCGCAATAAATACATAAATCAAGGCGCGAGGTTTGATCATGGCAAGAGGAATCCTGTGCAAATCGCACCTGATTATCTCATGCGCCTATAAAGTTGCTGTAGGAAAATACTACTTTTAAGGAATCTTTATAGCCCACTCGGCAACAAAACAGGAGTGGCCAATTACCACTCCTGCAAACGCATTTATTAATTGACAGGCTGTGTCTATTTGCGCGGCATCGACCAGATCGCGGTGGAATCCACCGGGCTATGATAGGCTTCGGGAGTGTGTCCATTCCAGAACATGGCATATTTCTCATTCAGGCACAACCCGAAGTGGAGTTTCTCGAAAAATTCCGGCGTGCTGGTGACAACCAGAATCTGACGAATATTGCGCGCCTGTGCGTCTTCGATACAACGGTTTACAAGCAGTGTCCCATAATCGTGTCCGCGTGCGTCCGCGCGTACCGCCAGAGAGCGGATTTCGGCAATCTTGGGGCTGTACACTTCGAGGCACGCACACCCGGCGATTCGTCCATCCTCTTCGACCACATACCATGTGTCCATCAATTCGATGATTTCCTCACGGCTGCGCGGCAGGAGCTTATCAAGGTTGTTGTCGATCAGGTCTTTGATCCCGTCAACATCATGCAGTGTCGCTTTACGCAATTCGCCCATTGGGGGTCTGGTAATCCTATCCTAAAAATTTCGGTCAGGTTGCACAAGCATATTTTACTGGATAATTGTCAAAAGTTGACCCTTGATAGGGAAATCGTTCATGATATACTACCAAACGCACGCAGGAAACTGCGCCGCGCAAAAGAGGGTGGCTAGCTCAGCTGGCTAGAGCACTCGGCTGATAACCGAGAGGTCATAGGTTCGAGTCCTATGCCACCCACTTTTATAATAAACAGCGCGGAACATTAACCTCCGCGCTATTTATTTGGGTTGGTAGTTAAATGGGATAACGACGCATTTGCATTGCGTAGTTGGGGGTTCGATTCCCCCCCGATCCACAGAAATTCAAGGATGCAGCCGTCGATCTAGGATCAGACGGCTTTGCATTTTCCTGTCAGTTTAGCTCCGCAGCCAGATACGCCGTACTGTGCTGCCAAAATTCGGCAAACTCAGGCGCACACCGCTATACATCCATGCCGCACCACTACGTACACCAGCGATTCCCTCAACCTCATACATCGCGTCCGGGTCAAGCCCATGCAGATAGAGTGTCGGCAGGAATATTGATTCGTCATAGTGCGTCAGATATTGCGGGATAAAGGTGCGGAATGCGAACAACACGCCTTCGCGTTTGTCTTTTGTGACGTACTGCACAGCGGAAAATGCGCCATCACGGGGAGATACCAATCGGAATAAGTCGCCCTGCTGAACGATATGCCGGATTTCCTTATAAACACCAATCCACTTCGCCGCGAGTTTGCGTTCTTCCGGCGTCCAGTGAATAAGATGCCCACCGATGCCGAGCGTACCGCACATACTCACATGCAGGCGAAATTCCAGCGGGATTTTGCCACGTCCGGCATCGGTGACCCATGCTTCCATCGTGTTCACCGGATAAGTATAGGAAAACCCTTCCTGAATCGTCAGGCGCGAGGGCGCATCGGTGTTATCGCTGATCCAGATTTGGTCGGCATAGCGCAGAATGCCCATATCGGCACGCCCGCCACCACTGGAACAACTCTGGAAGATGACATCCGGGTGACGTTCACGGAGTGTACCCCAGACGTGATATAGCCCCTGCACATAGCGTACCCAGATTTCGCGCGGATCACCGGGTGCGTCCGTCCAGCCGGGTTCACTGATGTTTCGATTCATATCCCACTTGATGAATTTGATGTTGTGATCGCGCAGGAGTTTATCCAGCAGATCGATAATGTAATCCTGTACATCCTTGCGTGCGAAATTCAGAATAAGTTGGTTCCGCATTTCGGTACGCTCACGATTCGGAAAATGAATCACCCAATCCGGGTGGCTGCGATAGAGTTCCGAGTTGGGGTTGACCATTTCCGGCTCTACCCATAACCCAAAATCCATCCCAAGTGCGTTGACTTTTTCGATGAGCGGTTGCAACCCGTTCGGAAATTTCTCCGCATCGGGCCACCAATCGCCCAGCCCGGCGTGATCGTCCTTGCGCCCATGAAACCAGCCATCATCCATTACAAAAAGCTCAACGCCGAGCGATGCTGCGACTTCTGCAATCTCTGTCTGTGATGGCTCATTGACATCAAAAAACGTGGCTTCCCACGAGTTATACAGGATTTTGTGGAGCGCCTGACCATGTGGCAGAAGTCGTTCGCGGATGTAATCGTGTAATTTGCGGCTGGCTGCGCCAAACCCGTCGCGCGTATAGCCGCCAAAACCCGAAGGCGTCGTGAACGATTCGCCCGCCGGAAGTCGCCACATAAAATCCCAATCGTTCAGGCCGATATTGACGCGCGTGCTATGGAAATCGGTGACTTCGGCCAGCATCTTCCAGTTACCAGACCATTGCAACGTCCCGAACCAGATTTCGCCCTGATTTTCGTCGGCATTACCACGATCCAGCATGAACCAGGGATTGGCGTGGAGGCTGGTCGTCAGGCGACGACTCTCCAATATTTTCGTCCCGACTTGCAGTGTGTCACGGAGCAATTGTGTTTCTTCTGCCCATTTCCCATGAACATAGGAAAGACGATGATTGTCACCAACTGGCATATGCCACTGAGCGGAGAAGATACGCTCGATGCTGACAGGGTTGTCGGTGTGATTGGTCAAAACAGCGTACCGCTCGATCAGATCATAGACGGGGTGAATAACGTAATGCAATTCCAGTTTGACCGCGTAGAAATGATCTTTTAAATGAATAATCAGATGTTGATCGCCATCGCGCACCTCCGCATGTACAAAATCCAGTACCAGATCGCGTACCCCGTCTGGCAAATTTACCTTGATAGACGGTTCGACGTAGCTTGAGCCTGCATAGGCCGGATATTCTTCCTGCAAAAGTTGACCGGGGCCATTAGAGCTTGCCCATCCGATCAGGTGAGGCGGCGGTGGATAATCCGAGGGCGCACGCAACCGCGCGCCCCAATAACAATGCACAAGTCGTCCGGCGCTATTCAAACCAAGCGCATATGCGGTATTCGCTGTTTCAAGTATCCAAGTGGTTGAAGTTGTGTAAATAGTCATATGTTTTGATGATTGATTAAGAAGTGCGCCGAAAATTTTATCGCAGAAAAGTCGCAAAACCATAGAACGAAGTTGTATCATATTTAAAATCAGAGCATTATGGGATGTTATATCGTTTCATCCAAAATAATTTTCATAACATCTTCGTTAGCTTCAGTTGTTACAATACCCAAAGAGGCCTGCCTATCAATGACTCAGAATCCACCGAACGACCAACCTGAAATGCTTATTTATTTGGGGCTAGAGGGCGGTAGTTTGACTCTTTTCCGACGCAGGATTGAAGTGAATCGATGGGAATTTTGGCGCGAAACACGCAGTATAGATATGGATGAGAATGACGATGAAGTGTGGCGCACCCACATATTTGAGTCAGTACCATCGTGGGAATCTTTGATAGAGCAGATTGGGACAGAATGGATCGTATATGTACCGCGTAAAATTCAGCCTGAATACCGCGATTTGATCCGCATGGCAATTAGAAAACGCATTCCACAACTAAACGAACACTTGAGTGCCTATTGGCGAGAGCGTGCTCAGGAACGGTGGCGTGAGGCACTCCATCTCGACAGCAACGAAGAAATCTAAGTGATTTTTGATGGTTTAGACAGGCAAGAGTTCAGAGCGGGCAGAGCCGTTATTAATTTTTTCGGAGCACTGGTGCTGGCTACCATTGTCTTTATCAAGATGGAATAGGTAAATTGTGCTAGAATAGTGGCACGTTTCCTGAGCCAGAGAGCAAAAATCATGGCCTCTCCCGCAACGCCGAACCCGGAAATTCAACCACCGCTCGTCCCTTTTGGGACGTTTGGTCCGCGCGCCGCCCCGGTGAACGTGGAGTATCCGGTTGCGACTCTGGTGGTTGGGCTGGGACAGGTCGGTTGGCACGCCGTGAGCCTGTTATCACAAATGGCACAAGCGGCAATTCCCAAGACAGATACAGCCCGTATTCAATATTTCGCCATCGCGCGCCGCCCTTCCGTGATCCCCGACAACCGATTGGGGCGCGATCACCAGCTTCTCCTCACCACCGAAGAGACCGACTGGGTAGCTATTCCAGGGCGCTATTCCGGCGCAGGCGTTGCGCGCTGGTGGCCTAAACCACTACGCGATAAAACACTCATTACCGATTTTTCCACAGTGCGCGCCTATGGGCGGTTGTTGCTCTTTGAAAATCCCACGTTCGCCAGCGAACTCCTCGCACAGCGCGTTGAACAACTTATGCAAACTGCGCAGCGCCCCGGCAGCGATGGACGCTGTTCAATCCTGATCCTTTCCTCGATTGCAGAGGCCGAAGGAAGTGGCCTGCTCTTTGATGTGACAGCGCACCTGCGCACACTGACTAGTGACATCAACTGCACAGTTACAGGCATCCTGACCGCAGATAGTGGCGCTATCGACGATGCAGCGCGCACACTGGCGATGGCAAATTCCTATGCCACGCTCAAAGAGATGGATTCGATCATGGCAGCGCCGGGCCATTATCACATTGGGTTGCCCCTTTCCGGCAATATCAAGAATGTGACGAAGACTTATCATTCTCATGTTCGCCCGTTTGATTATTTGTTGCTTACAGGAGACGCAGGGCGTGTCCTGCCGACAGGTGTTCCGCTGGCAGCGCCACTCGCGGAAATGGGCATAACATGGATGCTTGCCAACACGAACCGGGAACACCCGCCGTTGCCACCCCTGTCTGCTACTGAAAAAAGCGAACGTTTCGACGGCTACACCATTTTTAACGTTTCCAAACTGGCACTCCCGACAGGCGCAGCCAGCGATCTGGTAGGCAGTCGGCTGGCATTGCAACTTGTTGCGGCACTCTCCGGCATGGCCGCTCAGAATACGATTTCTGAATGGGTCGGAGATACCCGGCGGCGTTTCCGCAACGACATGATGATCGACACGCTGCTGAGTGATACCCGACTCCACGAACGATTAAACGATTTATTGCGGCGCGTGCGTGTCGATGCGCTCACCAACGAGATCGCACGGGTGAAGGATAAACAGGATTTCAGCCTGCGGCGTATGGCCGATGATATTATCCGGCGGCTGGATACCGAAGACAAAGCGACGGAAATGATCGATGAAGGACGTACCGCGCGCCGCCTCGACACAATCCGTTCCCGAAGCGAGGATTTGCTCGATAAAAACGTCCGCGAGATCGAAAACCAGTTGCAGAGCCTGCCAACACAACTGGCGTGCATTCAGGGACGCGGCTTGCACTGGATGGCGGCAGCACTCGATCAACTCAGCGCGGAACTCAACCGCACGCTCAACGAACTTCGACAGGATTCCAGCGCCGCCGAGCATACGTGGCAGGAGAATCGTCGTCGCGCCCTAGCGATTTGCTATGACCACGACGAGAAATACAGCGGCGTCAAGCGATTATTGCGCGGTTCCAGCGCGAAAGATTTACAGGATATAGCAACCGCACTGGAAAGCGCAACGGTGAGCGCAACAGAGCGTATTCGGCTGAGTGCCGGAGTGAGCTATTGGCAACGGCTCTGGGAAGCTATCGACAGTTTGCGCTCGGAAGTTCGGCTTTTACTCCAGCAACTGGATCGTGTCTCGAAGAGCATCACTGCTACCGCCGAAATGATCCGCGATACGATGGATGTAGCCGCCGCACAGCCCGTAACTTTTCCGGCGGGAACGCTCGTTGATGGCGAATGGTTCAAGCGCGGCGCGGCGGCTGCGATGCCCCGGAGCGACTTGCCGCCGGATCAGTTGATCACGAAAATCTGGCGACTATGGGCGGGGACAGTTCCCGCCCCGGATCGGCGGGTGGATAAATTCCTGCGCGATTTATTGCTGGCGGCGCGGCTCTCGCTGATGCAGTCATTTCAGTTCTCGAATGCGGTCAATTTTGCGCTGGAACGCAAGGACAATTCAACTATCCGCGCCGCGATGGTGGAATTTCAGAAGGCGGCGAATCCGCTCTGGACACCCTCGCGGGAGATACCCGGCTGGTCAACCTTCGAGTTTTTGCGTGGCGGGCAGATTCCGGGGCGGGGCGCACTAATCCCGGTTGCTCCAAATTCGCCCTGGCATCGGCGCGAAATCCCTGCGCCCGATCAGGATGAAATTACCCTAATCCGTATGGCGCATCGTGTCCCGGCAGAAGCACTCGAAGCCCTGAAAAGTAGTTATCGCCGTGCCTATGAACGCATCGCTGCCGAGGGCGTTCCGCTACATATTGATCGACGCATGGATGCCACCCTGCCCGATTTGATCCGCAACACGGCGCTGGCCGAAGTTTCCGAAGCATGGGAACGGGCGTTGCGTGCCGCGCAAGGTGGACCGCATGAGATTCGTGGTCCGTTGGTGGAACTGGTGCGAATGCTGGCGGTGGCACTCGGTGTGGATATGGGGTCGGTGCAGCGTGTGCCGACCAATTCCAGCGACTTTGTACTGACAATTTTCCCGCTGCCGACCTTCCGATTACGCCTGCCGCCTGCGCAATGCCCGGTTGTATTTTCCTACAGCACACGGCGTCCGCGCGAACTCGGACAGGCGATCTACCAACAGGTGAGCAACCTCGGTCTGCCGGAGCCGTTCATCTTCATTGTGAATGTGAATAATCGCCCGGATATGGATGTGGTGGTAGAAACGCTCCGCACCGAATCCTATAATGTCGTGGTGCTGGATGAGCCGATTTTCAAGCGGATCGTTGGTTCGCGGCAACCGCTGGTGATGTTGGGCGAAGTGGTGCTATCCGAAGTTGACCTGACGCTGGTTTCACCATTTTATACCAAAGCGCCTGTCCCGGAGCGCATGTTTTATGGTCGGGATCGTGAAATCAAGGATGTGCGCCGCAAGATAAAAACGCATTCCGTGTCGCTCATTGGCGGGCGTCGGATCGGCAAGACGAGTACCCTGCAACAGATCGAGCGTGTCCTGAGTGCGCCTGACAGTGGTCAGCAGCCGTATTATCTTGATTGCCACAACAGCATGAGCTATCAGCACTTTTTCAGCGCAATTCGGCGGCGCTGGAACATCGCCACTGCCACGCCTGACCCTACCGCATTTGAAGATGTGGTACGCGATCTGAAAATGCGGCATCCTGACAAGCAGTTGATTTTCCTGTTCGACGAAGTGGACCGCCTGCTTATCACCGACCAGCAGCAGGAACACTCGGAATTGCTATTCCGCACCTTCCGATCTTTGAGTAATGAAGGAGCATGTCAGTTCATTTTCAGCGGTGAGCGCTGGCTGGCGCGTGCGATGGGCGATAGTTTCTCTGCGTTATTCAATTTTGCATTACCTGTGCCGCTGGTGCTGCTTGAAAAGCCGGTGGTTGCGCGGCTTGTTGCGGAGCCGTTCGAGATGATGAATATCTGGCTGGAAGATGCACCCGCGCTGATCAACCGCATCTATGAAGTCTCTGCCGGACACCCGAATATTGTCCAAACGATTTGTCAGGAGATGGTGATCGCTATTGATAGTGATCGTGGCAATGTCGGCCTGCTCAATGTCGCACACATGAACAGCGCTCTCCATAATCACAAATTGCAGGAAGAAATTATTAACACTTTCTGGGGGCAGATGAGCCATCTGGCGCGTGTGGTAACACTTGTCTGGCCCGATGATCAACGCCAACTCACTCTTGAGGATATGCTGCAACTGGTGCGCGGGGTCGGTCTGCGGAGTATCTCCGTCGCGGATATGCAGGAAGCAATGAAAGATTTGGAGCTATACTTGTTTGTGCGCCCTACCGGGAGATATTACGAACTTGTCCCGGTAGACTTCCCGCATTTGCTGGACGAGATGACGATCAAAGGATTGGAAATCAGCGCGATGATCGAGAAGATCGAGAGCCAGCAAAAGAAGGAAATTTTCAACAAGTAAACAGCAATTGGCATCATTGCGTATTTGCACAGCGCAATGATGGATATAATTATCAAACTAATCGGAAAGGAGCAAGGCGCTCAATCCCAAATCTGATTAACAGGGGTTTTTTGCCTGGATTTTCATGACAGATTTTATTACGCGCGGGCCTGTCCCTTTCGATCATCCTGAGCTATACGTTCGACGGCAATGCGATGTGCAGTTCGATGATTATCTGCGCCGTAACGACTACATCGCCGTGATCGGTCCGCGCGTAAGTGGTAAAACCAGTCTGCTTGTTCGCAAATTTCACGAATTGCAGGGCAGGCAGCGCGTACTCCCTGTATATATTGACCTGATGTTATTTGCCAAACTGGATCAATCCGCATGGTATGAAAGGCTCTATGATGCAATGGTTGACGGCATCCGGGCAGGCGGCGCAGATGTGCCGGAGAGCGCATATCCGGTCAACAATGAACTGGCAGTACGCGATGCGCTGGAAGACGCCCTTGATAACGACCTCAAAACGCGCGTTCTAATCCTGATTCTCGATGATGTAGAGACAATCCCGAAGCCGATTCTGACGCCGTTCATGGCGATGATCCGCGAGATGTTCAGCAGCCGGGAGATGATCCCCGCCTTTAAGCGCTGCGTGTGGGTGCTTTCGGGGTGTTTTCTCCCGGATGACCTGATCGATGATCCCTCGATTTCGCCGTTCCGTATTGCCGAGCGTATCCATATGCAGGATGCGGACGAGGCAGGAGTACGCCAACTGGTTGATCTTGTCGATGAACCGGATGATCATCCAACGCGCGGCGTGAACTTCGCCGGGCATCTGTACCGCTGGACAGAAGGCGATCTCTATTTGACACAACGCCTGTGCGCTCTGATTGGTGAAGAGCATGATTATTCCCTGCCCACAGTAGATCGCCTGGCATCGCAGGCACTCACCGAAGACGACATTTTCCGGCGTGTGGTGCGTTATGTGGAAAGCAATTCGCGCCTGATGAAGATTTTGCAGGGCATCGAAAACGGAAGCGCTCCGGTGCGGTTCACACGGTTGCAGCGCCAGATTGCTGATGCGTGGCTGGCGGGAATCATCAAGGAAGACACTAACGGGGATTGCGCGATTCGTAATCCAATTTACCAGACCATCCTGCATATGACCGACCCCGGAACGATTTCGCGCCCGGCTACGACGATCCCGAATACGCCAACACCGCCCACTGGCGCGGTGATCGTGATGCCATTACGCCCGCTCAGAAATCGCTATCGGCTTGAATCGCTCTTGGGGCGCGGTGGGATGGCGCAGGTTTTCCGCGCCCGCGACGAGCATACGGGCGAAATCGTAGCAGTGAAGCAACTTCTCTCCGATTTGACGATGGATCGCACTGTCCTGGAGCGTTTCCAGCGTGAAGGGCTTTCTCTGCGCGATTTGACCCATCCGAATATTGTTCATTTCATTGATTTTTTTCAGGAAGGCGAACATCAATACATTGTGATGGAATATGTGCGCGGCGGTACGCTCAGTCAATTGTTGCACCGTGAAGGGCGTGGTTTGCCGATTGCGACGGCAGTCAGCATCATGAGTGGATTGTTCGATGCGCTGGCACACGCGCATAAGCATAATGTGATCCATCGGGATATTAAACCTGGAAACGTTCTGCTCACGACAGATTACACCCCGCGTCTGGCAGATTTCGGTGTCGCGCGCATCGTCAACGAAAGTCGCGTCACCGAAACAGGGTTGGTACTTGGCACAGTTCCCTATATGAGTCCCGAAGCGTGCAGCGGCGAAATTGTTGGCGCAGCCAGCGATTTATGGTCGGCAGGGGTTGTCTTTTTCGAGTTGATTACTGGATTCCTGCCCTTCAATGGTCCAAACCCGGCCAGCATCATCAACGGAATTATGGGCGCACCATTACCGGATATTAGCGCGACACGCTCCGATGTTCCTGCCGGATTGATAGCCATTGTCGTGCGCCTGCTCTCGCGTGAAATCTCGGCACGCTATGGGGATGCTGCAACAGTTTCCAGAGCGTTACGCTCTCTGCGGATAAGTAGCTAGAGCGCAGATTTCATCTATTCCGGGCAAAGGAAAAGCCCCCGATCCTGATGGATCGGGGGCTTTTGCTAGTGTTTAAAGGCTAGGCAATTAATCCCCGCCACCGATATTTTCGTTGCCGAAACCACCGCCCGGAGCATTCGGATTGAATACTTTCAGTCCGGGCTGTGAACCAGCGATCCACTTGCCTGCGATTGGCTTGCTGTTGGCAGGGCCAAAGGCAAACACGTTATCGGGGCCGACAATGCTGTTGTTCGGGTGCAGCGAGAACACGCCGCCAGCCGTGAGCCAGCCTGGGGTGCTGTCACCATCGCCATCCCAGTCACCCGCCACCGGAAGGCTCGTGGTGATGTCCAGGACGAAGTTGTAGTCGCTGAAGGTGATGCCGCCCGGTGTGCTGTTGTTGGTCATGAACCAGGTCGTGTTGCTGCTGCGATAGACACCGATGCTGTCAAAGCCGTTGTTGTCCCAGTCGCCCGCGAAGCCCTGATCGCCGGGGTTGCCGAAGATAGCGAAGTAGTCGCTGAATCCGGTAATCAGTTGGGTCTTCTGGT
>CAYSOC010000006.1:76384-80211 GCA_964432445.1 uncultured Anaerolineaceae bacterium | reverse complement strand
GATCACATATTCCGATTGCTTGAACAGGCGTACCCAGATATGCTGACTTTCGGCGTGTTTGCGGGCGTTGTTCACTGCCTCTTCGGTGATGTAGAAGATCACATTTTGCTGGTTGGTGTTCAGCAGCGAATCAAACGGAATGTTCGCTTGTAATTCCACAAGCACATTCAGTTCATAGGTTTCGCGCATCTTATCCGCAATCTGACGGAGCGCAGCAGTCAACCCCTGCGTTTCTAGCACCAGCGGACGCAACGTAAACAAGGTGTGGCGGATTTCCTTCGTTGCCTGCTTCGCCAGGTCTTCAACTTTGCCTAGCTCATCTGGATTGAGTTCGCCTTTGCGCGTGAACATCGTGCGGATCATGTTGGAGCGCATCGCCACCGCCGCGACCAACTGCACCGGACCATCATGCAGATCGCGCGCGAGTTTCTTGCGTGCATCTTCTTCGACCTGAATCAGCTTGTCTTTTTCCTGACGCAGGTTGAGATAGAGCGTCGCGTTTTGCAGCGCAATGGTTGCCTGTGTGCCAATAGCATTAAGCAGTTCGATATGTTCATCGGAGAACGCATCTGTCTGTTCGCTGGCGAACAGAAGAACACCAAATTTATTGAAACCGGCGCGCAACGGAAGCGCCATCATTGACCGGACTTCCACCAGACCGCTGTAATATTGCAATTCCGGGTCGTTGCGTGCATCTCCCCCGAAAACAGGCTCCGATTGATTCACCGCAATACCCAGAATCCCGCGCGCACCAGGGACGGTTAATGTGGCGTCCTTTTGCGTGAAACCACGCGAGGCGGCGATACGCAGATCGCGCCCCTGAAACAGGAAAACAGCGCTGATCAGACGGTTCTGATCGCCAAGTTTGCGCAAGCCAAGCACGCCAACATCAAGAGTGGCATTCAATACTTTTTCATAATTCAGTGTAGTATTGAGCGTAGCCGCCATTGAATAGATAAGTTGTGTGCGTTCCCGGATGGCACGCAAGCGATTAGCTTCTATTTCACGCTCGTCCAGTGTAACAGGCTTGCGCTGGTGAGAGCGTGCAGCGAGAACTCCTGCGGCGAAAGTTAGAAAAAGCAGGCCAAGCGAGACAAGCATTTCCGCAGGCGTGAAAGCGATTTCACCATCCGCCTCACGCAAGCCAACGAATGCAGCAATCGCTACCAATGGGATTAGCCACCGCAGAAACAACACCATCCCATTCAGCCGCCGCAGGCTCTTATTCAAAATATGCCTAATTCCTTCCGATGTGACACCCTTAGCCTAATTATAGCGGATGTTTTATTGATGGCGGCGTTACAGTCTCGAAAATGTATAAAAAATTCAAATATAACTCGCAGTGGTTTAGAATCGCAGGTTTCTCAGACCCGGCGCTGAAAGGGTTGTCCGCAAATTATCTTGAGCGCAAATCATCCTGCTTGACCCCACCCTCAATCCCTCCCCGCCAGCGAGGAGGGACTTCCAAACCCGCGTGGCCTAACTCCCTTTCCCTGCCTGCGGGGAAAGGGCGGGGGATAGGGTCAACACTACCTTTTGATTTGCGGACAAGCCCTTTAGCCGGGGGTCATGGGTCTCAAAATGGATCGGATTCCAAATCGCTGGCGGGCGGAATCAATAGGTTCGTTCCGCCCCTATTCAATTTATGGCCTCACGCGAAACTCTGTCTCCCGTAACGGCACATATTTCAACCCCCCCAGGCTTTGTTCGACTTTCACTTTATAGTCTCCCACAGGCCAGGGGATCGAGCGCTTGCCACCTGGCGCGTTTGCATCGGGGATTTCGTAATTGAGCGCTAGCCGGAACTTTCCATTACACTCCAGAATCGCGCTACCACAATCTATCACTTTGGTCGTCTCCGCGACAGGCTCCTTTCGGTCTGGAATGTATGCGCCTGCCCGGATGGTGACCACCTGAAAGCGTGGACCAATGCGATAATCCCATGAGCCGTCGACAATCAGCGCATCGCCCGCCGAAAGGAACGGAATCAGCGGCGTTGGGGTTGCAGTGGGTTGCTCCTTGCGCGGATCAGGCGTGCGCGTCGGCGTCGGGGTTGGCACATCTGGCGGCAATGGTGTTGGCGAAAATCGGAGTTCCACCCCGAAGTTTACATTGATAGCGCGGGTGCGCATGGTAGACAGCATGAATTCCGTCCCAAAGACGATGATCGCAACCAACACCGCCGCAGCACCAAGCCGCCGCAGGTTACGTTGCGCCTTATCCTGACTGGTTTGCATATTTGTGAACCTTTGCACAGGTTAGTTCTCTAATTCTACCAACCTGCGGTACACTGTGACGAATGTACACAGGAGCTTTTCAGGATGAATTTGCGTGTATTGAGGCTATCCGGCATTGCTGCACTGGTGATCTTTCTACTGGCACTGATTGCCGGGAATACCCTTGCACAGGGCGCACCGCCGCTTAAATCTGATAAATATCTGGATGATTCCAGTGTTGTGACGGGTGACCCATGCGGTCCGCCATGTTTTGATAACATCACTCCCGGAAAAACAACCTACACCGACGCGCTCACCATTATTCAGGGCGACAAGCGCTTCTCCAACGTTCAATCGCAGGGCAAACAGCTTTCGTGGGCAACAGCTAACGGAGAATCGTGCTGCCAACTCAATGCGGATGATAAAGGCATTGTCTCGGTCATTCAAATTCGTGTTGCGCCGAAAGTCACGGTAAAACAACTGCTCGATAAATATGGCGAACCGCAATACACCACCTCTGTAGATTATTCCGCACAGGAAGTCGCCGTCGCCATGATTTATCCAAAGAATGGCTTTGTTGCGTGGGTCAGCCCTGGCAATGGTGGCAGCACACTCGCGGCAGATAGCCCGGTGATCCTTGCGGTCTACCTTGCACCTGATCAATTTGATGCCCTGGTAAAGACCACTCCCCTCACCGGGTGGGCTGGACTCGTACCCTATACCACTTATAAAGCCGCAACCCCGGTAGTGACGCCACTCCCGCCGCCAACTGTCCCCGCGTTGCCAACGAGTGTTGCTGCTGCCGATGATCTCAAGTCGCCTTGCTATGCCGCCGAAATCCCAAAGGTCGAACCAATCAGCAACCCGCCACGCCAATTCAGCGCCCCGGAAAAAGTCACCGACCCAACGCACACCTATTGTGCCTTCATCGCTACCGAGCGCGGCGTGATTGTGATCGAACTCTATACCGCCAGCGCTCCGCAGCATGTCAACAGCTTTGCATTCCTGGCGAACAAGGGCTATTTCGATGGAATCACATGGCATCGCGTCATTGCCGGATTTGTCGCACAGGCTGGCGATCCGAAGGGTGATGGCACAGGTGGCCCTGGTTATACGATTCCGCTGGAAACCAGCACCGGGCTGAAATATGATCGTCCGGGCGTGCTGGGGATGGCGCGTACCAACGACCCGAATAGCGCTGGTAGTCAATTCTTTATTACCTATGCGCCATTGCCAAGCCTCGACCCGACGCCGGGTGGCGGCTACACCATCTTCGGGCGCGTCGTGAAGGGGCTGGAAGTTGTCCAGATGATTCGTCCGCGCGATCAGGGCGATCCTCCTGGCGACAAATTGGTCTGGGCGCGCGTGGTCGATGTGACCGCTGCAAAATAGACAAACGCAAAACGAATCGGGTGGATTAGTGTCCGCCCGATTTTTTTATAGCCATCAGCCCAATCACGTTATAATCAGCGACTTAATGTCATACTCAACGCAGGAAACGGCATGGAAAGCGCCCAAACCCACCCCACTCCGATGAACCCGGCTATCGAAAAATCGGTGGCGCCGCCTGTCAACGCGGCGCCACCTATACCCGCAGACCTGCCCGTTGCA
>CAYSOC010000006.1:0-76374 GCA_964432445.1 uncultured Anaerolineaceae bacterium | reverse complement strand
CGGGCATCTGCCGCAAACGCTCCTGCTTCTGATTGGGCTGGGGATGCTGTTTGGTGGGCAGATTCAGATCATGCGCGATCCACCAGACGCCCTGAACGACGGTAACCTGATTTTTATCCTGATTGGGCTGGCAATCACCCTGATTATCATGGGGCGAACGGCAATTTTACGGTTGGATGAAGCCAACGCCCCTGCGACGCCGGATTTTGTCTATGCCGAACCATTTCGCATCAAATTCGGCTGGCTGGCGCTGGCAATTGGCCTGAGTGTGTTTGCATCCCTGCGTGCCGTGCAGTATCCACAGCGGGCGTTTTTTGGCGAATATATGCTCGTATGGTTTGGGAGCATGATTGCGCTGGTGCTTGCTGTCCTGCCCAAATCGGGACAACCCTACGCGCCGGATAAACAGCGCATCACCAGGCGTGAATGGGTGCTTATCGGGGTATTGCTCGTTTTGGCGGCGATCCCGCGCATCACCGAACTCGGCACTGTTCCCTATTTATTCGATCAAGATGAATCCAAATTCGCGCAGGAAGCAGCAGAACTCTGGCAGGGTCGTCTGATCGAAAATCCCTTTGCGCCGGGGATCGACAGCCATCCGCGTATCTTCACGACACTGGTTGCACTGGCAGTAGGGTGGCTTGGGCCGACGATTGCCGCCGCGCGCCTTCCGGCAGCGATAGCGGGATTATTGGGTATTCCCGCTGTCTATCTGTTGGGGCGCGAAATTTATGGCAAACGTGTCGGGTTGGTCGCGGCGCTATTCACTGTCCCCTGGGTACTACAGGTGTTCTTCAGCAAACAGGGGATGAATCAACCCTTTGACCCGTTGTTTGCGACGCTGGCATTCTATTTTATGCTGCGAGGGTTGCGGAGACGGGCGCTGATCGATTTTATGCTCAGTGGCATCTTCCTCGGTCATGCACAGATGTATTATCTCGGTGGGCGACTCGTCCCGTTTGTGATGGTGTCCTATCTGGTCTATCAATGGCTGCGCGACAGACCACAGCCGATTGATCGGCGCGTCCTTGCCGGACAGCTACGTAACCTGCTGTTGATTCCGCTGGCGGGCTTTATCGTCACTTTGCCGATGCACTTTCATCTTTTTTACTATAAGCAGCCACTCAGCACGCGCGCTGATAAAAATATTTTTCTGGCGGGTGAGTTCGCTGCAAAAGTCGAGCAAGGCCGCGATGTGCTGCTGAATTATCTGAAAGATCAGGTGGTTCTGACCTTCAATGGTCTGTACGTGACGCAGGATCGTTCGGGGTGGATTGGTCCCGGTGCGCCGTTGATGGGGCCGTTTGGCGCACCGCTGCTCGCGTTGGGGGTGATCTGTACCCTCATTTTGCTCTGGAAACGTCCGCGCTGGGTGATTGCGCTCGGATGGGCGTTCACCGTGATTATGGTGACAGGCGTCGCCGGGACATATCCCCCATTTTACGAGCGATACTATCCTGCTGTAGCGGCGTTGGCGCTTCTGGTCGGGGCAGGTGCGGCAGCAATCGGAGCAGCCGCCGAACGCGCCAGCGGACGCCCCAACATGGCGAATCGGGTGACGGTAGGCATCGGTATTTTTCTGCTGGTTGGCGGTATGTTGTTCTATTACGTGGATTTTGTCCCGGCGAAGAAATATATCAACAACGAGCCGAACCACCTTATCAACGATGTAACCAAACGGGCGCTGATTACTTCGGATGCCGGACGTTATCCGGTACTCCTGATCCAGTGGAACACCGAGGTGTTCGATTCGCCTGTGTTCCGTTATCTGATGTTTGGGCGTCCATTCAAGATAACAGATCGTCCGGTTTCAGAATTTGATCAGATAGAGTGGACAGCGGAGGCAACCCAGCGTCCGGTCAGCTTCTTTCTGGGGCATTCCCGTCTGGTCGAACTTGGGCAACTCCGCGATATGTACCCGGATGGTAATCTGACGGTGGTCTATAACCCAATCAAGCCTGCTGAGATTGCCTACTACATCTATGATGCGCCAACTCCCTTGAATTTACCCCCACCCAAACCTGCCAATTAACGCAGGCTCCAGAATCGCCATTCTGACAGGTTTCAGGGTGGCGATTTTTAATTCAGAACCCCGTTAAATATGATTAGCGCGTTACCGTACATTCGGATATGATTTGCAGCGTATCGGGTTTGCAATTTCCCCGAAAAATATTGTCAGAGGAAAAAAATGAACCATTCCAAACGTTTGTTTACTCTTGCTGCTGCCTTGATTACCGTGTTTGCGCTGGCGTTTGCTTCGTCTGGCGTTTCGACGCGCGCACAGGCCGAGCCTATTCCCATCGGGATCGCTGTCGCGCAGACTTCTGATACTGCGCTGCTGGGACAGGAACAGGTTGTCGGCGCACAGATTGCCGAAAAATATTTCAATGACAAGGGTGGAGTCAACGGACGCCCGATTAAGCTGGTCTTTCAGGATGCCGCTGGTTCGCCAGAAACTGCCGTTACCGCGTTCAACGTCCTGATGAGCCAGAACGTGGTTGCCATCGTCGGCCCGACGCTTTCGACACAGGCACGCGCCGCCGACCCGGTAGCGAACACCGCTGGTGTGCCGATCCTCGCGCCCTCGAATACTGCTGCTGGTATTCCCCAAATCGGCGCGTATGTGACCCGTGTTTCGGCTCCGGTTGCCGCCTATGCTGCAAACGCCATCAGCTACGCGAAGGAACTCAACAAGGATTTGAAGAACGTCGCCGTGCTGTATGCACAAGACGACGTATTCAGCACCAGCGAAACGCAGGTCTTCCAGGCGGGTGCAAAGTCGCTTGGCCTGACGGTGACCACTGTGCAGACCTTCAGCGTGAAAGACAAGGATTTCACCACCGTAATCGGTGCGGCGCTCGACACCAAGCCCGATCTGGTGATCATTTCCGGTCTGGCGGTAGACGGTGGCAACCTTGTCAAGCAATTGCGCGAACTGGATTATAAGGGATTGGTAATCGGTGGCAACGGTCTGAACACCGCGAATATCCTCCCGGTTTGCCAGGATAAGTGCGATGGCATCATGATCGCTCAGGCATACGGTCCGCGCTACGACTCGCAGGAAAACAAGGATTTTGTTGCGGCGTACAAGGCGCAGACCAAGCGTGATACCCCCAGCCAACTGAGTGCGCAAGCCTTCACCTGCGTACAAATCACGGTTGATGCCCTCAAGAGTCTGGAGAAGAAGGGCAACAAACTCGATTTGAAGGATTTGGCGGGGCTACGCAAGGCGCTCAACGACGAAATCCAGAGCGGAAGCTACGTTACACCGCTTGGCAAACTGTCCTTCACAAAGGTGAAGAACGACAAGGGCGAAATCGCTGGTGGTGAAGTCAATCAGTTTGTCTTTGGTGTTGCCCAGATCAAGATGAATCCTGACGGCAAGACGGGCATCTTTGACCCGGTGAAGGCGATTATCCTCCCGGATACACCCGCCCCAGCAGCAACAGCAGCCGCGACAGCCGCAAAGTAAACCGTACTTCATCAGGCATCACTCTGATTGATGTTTCGCTGTGGGTGTACCGATGGGTACACCCACTGTCCTTAAAAATAGATTATTAATTTTTTCTCGCCCCAAAATTAGATGACGGAAAACGCTTAGGTACGACAGGGATTTTTTATCAATTGAGCTTCAATCTCTTTATTCAAAATATTCTGAATGGGGTCGCTATCGGCAGCGTCTATGCGCTGTTTGCGCTGGGCTATACCCTCGTATTTTCGATCCTGCGCGTGATTAATTTTGCGCACGGCGCAGTATTCACGGTGGGTGCATATTTCACCTATGTGCTGACAGGCTCACAGTTTGGCTTCAACGGCATTCTGGCAGAGCAGAAACTCCCGTTTGGGCTGCCATTTCCGATTGCAATGCTGGCTGGTGCGGTGTTTGCGGGGTTCTTCGCTGTTATTGTCGAGCGGATTGCCTTTCGCCCGCTGCGCCAGAAAGGGGCAGACCCCCTGCTCAGTCTCGTCTCCAGTCTGGGAATCGCGGTGATGGTGACGAATATCATCCAGGTTCTGGTCGGCGCGGAGCCATATTCCTATCCAACCAATCCTTTTGGGAATATCCCCAGCAATATCAATTTTGCGCCTGCGTTTGGTCTTGAGGGGCGCATCCTCGTCCGCACCACACAGATCATTATTTTTGTGGTTGCTATTATCCTGATGGTTTTGCTGACGATGCTCATCACGCGGACGAAAATCGGTAAGGCGTTGCAAGCTGTTTCCGAAGATACCATTACTGCCAGCCTGCTTGGTATCAGCCCGGATCGCCTGATTTTGTTTACGTTCTTCCTGAGCGGTATTCTCGGCGCATTGGCCGGGACATTGATCGCTGTTCCGGTCAGCGTGAGCAGCCCTTATTTCGGGATCAACTATGGACTGAAAGGGTTGGCAGTGATTGTACTTGGCGGTCTGGGGAACATCCCCGGCACGATTGTCGGTGGCATTGTGATCGGGCTGGCAGAGGCGGTCTTGCCGGGTTTCCTGCCATCGGAATATGGCGGTCTGCGCGAGGCCGTTCCGTTTGTCATCCTGTTTATTATTTTGCTGGTGCGTCCACAGGGTATTCTGGGGCGGTCATTGGTACAAAAGGTATAGCCCCGATGGACGCATTCATACAGACCTATGGCTTCACTATCATCACAATGCTGATTGCAGCGTTGTTGGCGCTTTCGCTCTATCTCCCGCTCATGGCCGGGCAGCTTTCGCTGGCAAGTCCGGGGTTCTATGCCGTCGGTGGATACATCGGCGGGTTGCTTTCCACGCAGAATTTCACCCAATTCATTGGGGAAAAGAACAGCTATCCGGTCTGGTTGCTGTTGGTCGAAATGTTGATCGCCGGGGTGATTTGCGGCGTGCTGGCCTATATTATCGGGCGGATTGTACTGCGCTTGCGCGGGATTTTCCTGGCGCTGGCGACGATCTCGTTTGTAGAGATAGTGCGCGTCGGTGCTATCGTGTTCAAGGATTTGACCAAAGGTCAGCCCGGAATTGAAAATATTCCACAGCCCTTTTCAACCAAATTCGACTATATCTGGTTGATGATACCGCTGCTGCTGTTGGCAATGTTTTTTGTCTATCGACTGGAACGGGTACGTGCCGGACGTGCGCTGATCGCGCTCCGCGAAGATGAGCTAGCCGCGTCTGCCATCGGGATTAATCCAACCCATTACAAAGTGCTGGCGTTCATGCTTGGCGGGATATTTGCCGGGGTTGCGGGCGCGGTCAGTTGCCACCTGAACAATACATGGAATCCATCGTTTGGCACGTTCGACGCCAGCATTCTGATTCTGGCGATGGTGTTGGTGGGCGGTTCGCGTACCTTCCTCGGCCCGGTCACAGGCGGGATCATCGTCACGGCGCTGCCGGAAATCCTGCGCGGGATCGCCAGTCAACCGGGGATGAATCCGGTTCTGAGCAAGGTGATTGCCGACAGCCGTTTGATTATTTTCGGACTGCTCATCACAGCAGGCGCGATTGCATTCCCGCAGGGATTGATTAACCCCGATTACTTCCGCCGTTTTGCGCCAAAATCTCCCGAACCGTTGCCCCGGAAAAAGAAGCAGTCGGAATTGTCAAATGAATAATATTCTTCAGGTACAAAATATCTCGCGTAACTTCGGTGGTTTGAAAGCCGTCGATAATGTCTCGTTCAGCGTCAGTAAAGACCAGATTTTCGGGCTGATCGGACCAAACGGCGCAGGCAAAACGACGATGTTCAATATCATCACCGGCTTGACACCACCAAATACAGGAGAGCTTATCCTGCGCGGGGATATTATCACCAGAAAGAAACCGCACGAGATCGCCGCGTTGCGGATGGCGCGTACCTTCCAGAATATCCGCTTGTTCGGAAATTTGTCGGTGCTGGAAAATGTGATGATCGCGCGCCATTTGCACCAGAACAGTAATATTCTGCAAAGCATTTTCGGTATTGCGCCTGCGCCGCAGGAAGAACGCCAGACACGCGAGAAGTCAATGGAGTTGCTTGATCTGGTAGAACTGGCAGATCGGGCGCAGATGAAGGCGCGTAACCTGCCTTATGGCGATCAGCGGCGGCTGGAGATTGCGCGGGCGCTGGCGCTCGAACCCGAACTGCTCCTGTTGGATGAACCCGCCGCCGGGATGAATACCAGAGAAAAGGGGCAACTCAGCGATTTTATCCGCGAAATCCGCCACCTTTTTAACCTGACAGTATTGTTGATTGAGCATCATGTGCCGCTGGTGATGGGACTCTGCGATCAAATCGCAGTGCTGAATTTCGGCAAATTGATTGCACTTGGTTCGCCGGAAGATGTCCGAAATGATCCTGAAGTGATTGAAGCCTATCTGGGGGAAGATTAAATGGCTGTCGCAACGACCACACCCCTGCTGGAAATCCGCGATATGAACGTCAATTATGGCGGTATTCAGGCGCTGCAAAACATTAATATGGTGATTCATCCCGGCGAAACTGTGACGCTCATTGGTGCAAACGGCGCAGGCAAGACCAGTACCCTGCGCGCCATTTCCCGGTTGATTACGCCCCGGACTGGCTCGATTCACTTTCAGGGACAGGAGATCACGCGCGCAAAGGCTGATCAGGTGGTGCGGATGGGGATCGCCCAAAGCCCGGAAGGTCGCCGGATGCTGACGCGCCTCACGGTCTATGATAATTTGATGCTTGGGGCGTATACCCGTAGCGACAAAGCCGATATTCTCATAGACATTGAAAAGCAATTCGCATTTTTCCCGCGCCTCAAGGAACGGCGTAAACAACTGGCAGGGACGCTTTCCGGCGGGGAGCAGCAAATGCTGGCGATTGCCCGCGCGCTGATGAGTCGCCCGCGCCTGTTGCTGCTGGATGAGCCAAGCCTCGGCCTTGCGCCGATTCTGGTGCGTGAAATTTTTAATATTGTGGATGAGTTGCACCAGCAAGGGGTAACTATCCTTCTGGTGGAACAAAACGCACGATTGGCGCTCCAGCACGCAGACCGGAGCTACGTGCTGGAAGCAGGGCAAATCATCCTGAGCGGCAAGGCCAGCGAACTGTTGGAAGATGATCGGGTGCGTGTAGCCTATCTCGGAAGCTGATTTTGTCTCTCCGTAGTTCGGAATTGGACAGTTGACGCACACCCACCGGATTTGCTACCAGCTACAAGCGTCACGCTGCTGGTAGCCTGTGATCTTAATGCGCTATGGTGTTCCGGCTTGCAGAAAATAAGGGGGTATCGGTTGATCGTCCAGCGTCTTGACGAACTGATTATTGACCCACTGGAATGCCTGGCGGTTGTACCCGCTTGGACAGCAATTCGGCTCATCGGCCTTCAATACGGGCTGGAACAAGACGATGTTGCCAACGCCAAGCTGGACATTGCCTTTATATAAACTTTCTGCGGTGAAGATCGGGCGCATCACGCCACCGTTAAAGCCAAACGCCTGTATATTCAGATAGTGGCCTGTTCCATCAACGCGCGTCATCCACAGCAATTTGGGAATGCCATCGCCTATCAGGTCATAGACGCCGAGGCGCTCGGTACGATCCCCTTCGTTGCCGCTGAGTTCCAGTACCTTTGCCCATTGCCCGCCATTGATCGCAAATACACGCACATGCTGGATCGGCCCAAAACTGCCCTGTTGCGATGACAGGACGCTCACCACCGGGGTGTTATCTCCGCGCAGGTTGCTACTGGCGAGGCAAGTGATCGTTTCATTACCCGGTACGAAATTCCGAATCACCTGCATGAACGAATCCCAGCCTGCTACGCCGAAGCGCTTGATGCTGAAATTATCGCAAACCTGTACGTTATAGACAGTCAATGGTGCAACGACATTCAACATAGACGCGCCATCTTCGATCCAGCCTTCCTGCCCGACGCTGGTTTTGATTTTCCAGAACGCTTGCAACTGGTTGAAGACCGGCCCGTCGGTCACATAGACGTTCGTTCCAGCAGGCAATGAGCCGAGGATATGACCAGCGTCGGCAGCGGCACGGTGCAGACGCGCGCTGTTCAACAAATCACGCGGTTGTGCCAGTTGTGCGGTTGCGCCGATTTCCATATTCGGCGTGATACGGAAAGTGTCCACCTGATAGACCGCACCATTATCAGGGGAAATCCAGCCCGCTTCCAGCTGATCCACCATATAGATTTGTATCCAGGTGCGCCCGTTCACTACCTGCCGTGTGCCACCATTCCAGAGGACGCGACTGCCCTGCGAAAGTGGATAGCCTGGGCTTCCACCGGGAGCCTGATAAACATGAATCGACGGTACGGTCACTTCCAGCACAATATCGCTAAAACTTATCACGTATTGTTGAGCATGTGCGGGGGTGGAAATTTGCAGCGAGGTCAGCAGCAGTACGATGATCAGCAAACGCGGAATAAATTTCCGATTCATCAGCCGTTTCTCCTGTCTTTATCTAAAGTCTAGCAGTTTTTGAGTCGTGTACCGCGCAGATAAAGGGCTTTTGACCGCCGCTTGCCCTTCGGGTTATACTTGATCGAGGCTCGACCCTCAATTTTTTTGGAGGCATAAGCGTGAATCTTCACGAATATCAGGCCAAACTCCGTTTCGGCGAGTTTGGAATTCCCGTTCCCAAAGGCCAGGTTGCCACAACGCCCGATGAAGTCTATGACATCGCGCGCGAAATGGGCAAAGCCGTTGTAGTCAAGGCACAGGTACTCACAGGCGGACGCGGCAAGGCTGGCGGCGTGAAAGTTGCCAGGACGCCGGACGAAGCGCGTCAGAAGTCTGAGAGCATCCTCGGCATGACGATTAAAGACCATACTGTTTATAAAGTTTTGGTAGACCCGGCAGCAGACATTCGCAAGGAAATTTATCTGAGCATCACCAATGACCGCGCCGCCAAAAAGCCGCTGATGATGGCTTCTTCAGCGGGTGGTGTAGAAATTGAACAAGTCGCGCACGACACACCCGAACTGTTGATCCGTGAACACATCGATCCCTATCTCGGCCTGCGTGATTATCAGGTACGCAATATTGCCGCATCGATCAAGCTGCCGCGCGAATACTGGAAGCAGTTTGGCGAAATCGCGCAAAATCTGTATCGCTGCTTCATCGAATCCGACGCAACGCTGTGCGAAATCAACCCGCTTGCAATCGTCGGAACAGCCGAAGGCGAAGTCGTGATGGCGCTGGATGGCAAAATGTCGATTGATGACAACGCCCTGTTCCGTCATGCTGATCTTGCCGAAAAGCGCGATGTGCAGGCCGAACCACCGGAAGAGACGCGCGCCCGTGCTGCGGGGTTGAGTTATGTCAAGCTCGATGGCAACATCGGCTGTATGGTCAACGGCGCTGGTCTGGCGATGACGACGATGGACCTGACCAAGTATTTCGCGGAAGAAATGGGTGCGGAAGGCGTTGGGCCTGCCAACTTCCTCGACATTGGTGGTGGTGCAAAGGCCGATAAGGTTGCGGCGGCGCTGCGTATCATCCTCGCTGATCCGAAGGTGAAAGTGGTGCTGTTCAATATCTTCGGCGGCATCACACGCGGCGATGAAGTAGCGCGCGGCATCCTTCAGGCGCTTGATGAAGTCAAGACCAGTGTCCCGATGGTCATCCGTCTGGCGGGTACGAACGCCGCTGAAGGTTTGAAAATTATCGACGAAGCGAACCTCCCGAATATCCGGGGTGCTTCGACGCTGGCAGACGCAGCACGTAAATCCATTCAACTGGCGCAGGGTAAGTAGGAAAAACATGGCAATTCTGGTAGACAAGAACACGCGCCTGATTGTGCAGGGAATTACAGGCCGCGAAGGTACGTTTCACACACAGCAGATGATCGCCTATGGCACAAACGTTGTCGGCGGCGTCACACCGGGCAAGGGCGGTGAATGGTTCGAGGGCAAAGTCCCGATTTCCGATACTGTCCGCGAGGCCAAAGAAGTCACAGGCGCAAACTGTTCGATCATCTATGTGCCGCCGCGTTTCGCTGCGGATTCAATCTATGAAGCGATTGACGCGGAAATTCCGCTGATTGTCTGTATCACCGAAGGCATCCCGATTTCCGACATGATCAAGGTGCGCGCCCGGCTCGACCAGAGCAAGAGCCGCCTTGTTGGTGCGAACTGCCCCGGTCTGCTCACCCCCGGACAAGCAAAGGTCGGGATCATGCCCGGCTACATCGCTACACCAGGGAACGTCGGCGTTGTCTCCAAAAGCGGTACGCTGACCTATGAAGTCGTGAATGCACTCACACAGCGCGGCATGGGTCAGACAACGTGCGTCGGTATCGGTGGCGACCCGATCAATGGCACAAACTTCATTGATGTGCTGCAACTCTTCGAGAATGACCCCGAAACCGAAAAGGTGGTGATGATCGGTGAAATCGGCGGTACGGATGAACAGAAGGCTGCCGAGTTCATCGCCGCGAAGATGACCAAGCCAGTCGTCAGCTTCATCGCTGGACGTTCTGCACCGCCAGGGCGGACAATGGGTCACGCAGGCGCGATGGTTGAAGGTGGCGTTGGCAGCGCAGAAGAGAAGATCGAGAAGTTACGCGCCGCAGGCGTGAAGGTTGCCATGCACCCGGAACAAATCCCGGATTTGCTGTAGTACACGCTGGTTTCGATATGGGAACGCAGGCAAATATGTTGCGTTCCCGTTGTTTTTATCTCAAGCCAGTTTGATTTGCCTGCTACGCAATCCCGTCAACGTCGTATCATCTACTGAAATCACCACAGAAACATAGTTTTCTATGAGCGCCAGAATCGGTTCACGCGGACCGGTTTTCCATTCTGCACTGCCATAAAAAGCATCCTGACTTTGTTGGAGATCAGCTACGCTTTCGTAGGAACGCATCAGGTAATAGGTATCGCCTTCCTGTATCGAAGGCCCATAATCCACAACGTCAACTTTCCAGCGCAGCAACATAAGGATAGCCTGTTCCTCTACCAATTGATGAAAGGCCGCCTGGGTTCCCGGTTTCAGGGTATAGGAACGAATTTCAAGAACTCGACTCATTAATTTTTCTCCTCTATGGAGTGCTTATGGAGGTCGGAGTCGAACAGTCTGTTGCTTGCTGTTCGATTTGATACCCTAACGCTCCTTGCGAGAGATAACGAAATCTTATCAAACCATAAGGGGAAGGCAAAATCAGATAGCCCGTTAACCTAGCCTTGCGCTCCATGATGGTGATTTGAATCTGCTGTCCGGGGTCAACGGTCATACTGCCGATTACAACTACCGTTTGCTGTTTTTGTTCCGTTTGAATCTGTTGATTCTGTTTAAAACGCGCTTGCAAGGTTGCCCGCAGTGAATTAAAACCCGCAAAACCAGTAAGTGGTAGTGCAAGAAACCCGATGGACTGGCTTTGCAATGCCAACTCAGCGGTTACGTCAACATCGTGGCTCAAACTCTCTTTACGCAAAGCCTCGTATTGTTGAGAAATTTCTTCGATAGGCAAGGGTTTGTTACCGATGCAATTTTTAGCTATAAGGATGTGTGATTCACCCTCAAACTTTGCATCATCCGCTTCCCATGTTAACTTGCTTCCATCATTGATGATACTTGTCGGCAAAACAGCCAAAGGAACAAGTTTACCTTGATCGACCTTTACATCCACCATAAGCGGCTTTGTAAAATTGCCTTTTGCCAGCGATGCATATGGCATAATGAAAATATCAGATTTTGCAAACGGGCCATTGTTGATACGGAATGCCAGTGTTGCCCCGACTAAATCCTGTGGGACTTCAAAAACAAGCATCGTGTGTCGGGTTGCACCTTTTGGAACAGCGAACCGCGATGCAGTAAGCTCTCTTATATCTCTTCCTAGCCGCAAATAGTCACGGTTCTGATAAAAAGCCTCTTTCGCATCATATTCCAATTCACGATTGTTTTCATAAATTTTGTCGCCGTATTCCAGCCTGAAGTCCTGCGTATAAAGCTGTAGTAACTTATCCGATTGATTTTCAATACGGATGCTCATTACCAAAAATTTGTTACCGGGGTCTGGAATTTTTGAACCGCTCAAAGACCCAACCGAAAATGCTTCTTCAATAACTGCATAATATAAATCACCCTGATAGACAAATGGTGTTAATCCATCTGGTTTTGGGCGTGATCCTGACTCGATAAAAAACGAATTTGGCAGAGTGAAAATTTCCAGTTCGTGCTGCTTGTTGTCGAAGATACGCACTGAAGCTGATAATGGTTGATTAGGATAGAGAATTTGATCGTAGGGGATCGTGAAGTCAAATGGCAGGAAAACATCGGCCTCTTTAACATCAACATAGCTAGCCAGTTTGCTCCGATCAAATTTGGGTTTTATTGCGCTCTCTGGCGTATCTGCGAGCGTTAAATCCAGTTCCGCCCCTAATCTCTTTTGTGCCTGATCGAAAAAGCGTACAAATACACGAATCCGTACAGCATCAAATCCATATTCGATTTGTTGATCTTTCAGGACTGTTATGGATGGAATAGGAGTTGCAGTTGGGGTTGGAATAAGCGTTGGAATTGATGTCGGCGTAGCTTGTGTCATTGGGTTGACTGGATTTGGGGTTGGCGTCGTAGTTGCAGCCGAACAACCGGCAACAAATGTTGCAATCAGCAGAGGAAGCAGCGAGCGAAATAGCGTCATTGGAACCACCATTGAACACAAAGGATATATTATGGAAATATACTTTTACCAAAAATGTTTTTCAAGCGAAATATAAGGTATTCCACAAAATAATTATAATAATTTGTTTGATTTTATTTGATGCTTTCGGAGAAATGCCCCTGCGAGGTTGATGCAGGGGCAAAAGATACGAGAGACGGCTAGCTATTGACCAGTTCGTTGAAAAGTTCAGTGGTTTCTGGTTCGAGAGCAACCTTCGCGTCTTTGAGCGTTTGTTCCAGCTTGCGGAAGTGTCCGGCGGTTTCGCTGCGACGCCCCAACTGGGAATACAGGCTCATGACCTGACGGTGCAAGTCCTGACGCAGCGGATTCTCCTGCACTGCCTTGAGCAACAGGCTCAACGCCTGCTCTGGACGGTTGTCTTCCAGACGCAGTTGGGCGATGTTCGTCAGGGCTTCCAGATAGCCCGTGAGATATTCTTCACGACGCTTCGTGATCCAGCCCTCGGTATGGCCTTGCAGGAACGGGCGCGAATACAGGTCGAGCGCACGCTGCCATGCCTTGATCCGATCCTTGCCTTCGCTCTGACGCCCCGTGACCAGCGCACTGACGAAATCAAAAATATCATAGTTGATCGTCAGTTCCGGGTTGATACGATAGTAGCCACCAGAGTGAATCAGGACATCTAGGCCAACAGGCTCAAGCGCCTTGTGCAAACGCCGCTTGGTAACATGGAAGACGTTTACCGCCTGATCGTTGTCCAAATCAGGCCAGAACGCGCGGCAGATTTCCGAGCGTGTGACCATCGGGCGATCCAGGCAGAAGAAGAACAGCAAGCGTGGGAGATGCCCTTCCCATGTATTGACCGTCTCGCCATCCAGCACGACATGACCGGGGCCAAGCCCATGAACCTGTACGCGCGGCTCACCGTCGAATGGCTTCTGATAGAAATTATTGGAAACCAGTTCGGAATCGCGCAGCATGATCGCCTTGTTCTGCGCAATCATGGATACCCAGGGCAGGCGCGGCAGTTGGCGCGAACTCAGGACGAGTTTGCACTGCGGGGGCAGTCTATCGACCAGACGCTCGATGAATACCTGTAGATCGTCGGCAATATCGGCCTGATCAAATTCATCGAGGATCAGCAGGAAGGGCGAATCGCTCAACTCGTTCAGGTCAGCGACCATCGCATCGACCAGCGTATCTACGCCCTCTTCGATATTGAAGCCAAGATGATTGATGCGTCCGCCGAAGTTCGGAACCTGTTCCGCCATATCATGGGTGAAACCGCTCAGGAAGGCGACGGTATCAATATCATCCGGCCCCATTGCATAGTAAAAAATTTTCAATTCTGGCGAAGAAAGCAGCTTGCTTAACAGTACCGGACGGTAACGCCCATCTGCGTGCAGGAGAACAACGCGCGCATCCGCACTCTTTTCCAGAAAAGATTTATATAGTTCGTCAGCGATGTTAACCAGCGCCATCATACACCTCTCTTTTGATCGAGGTGTAATGATAATAAATGCTGCCTGGAAAGTCAATGCTAATGGACAGGTTATACCTGCTTACAAATCACTAGCTAATCTCTCGTCTACTGTTTTCCACTGGTCGATTGCCCCGCTGGAAGCGCAAATTTCATCCAGACCTCGCAACGTTTCAACGCCGCATCGCACTCCCCGATGACTTCATCATTTTGGGTGACTTTGAAGATTCCGGCCAGCCAGAAAATTTTGTTTCCGGCGAGATAGACAGAACTCCGCACAAACTTGCAATCGTTTTTGATAGTGGTTGCGCCTGTTCCAGCCTGTAGACAGTTTGCTGTCGGGAAGAACGTGTCGGGGAAATTGGCGACGGCCTTCCACGAGGTCACCGAGATACGGGAACTGCTGCTCCCCAGTGCTAACCCGGTCAGGTCAATCGAGCGCTTGTTATTGTTGAAAAGGATCAGGGTATCTGTGTTATAGAAAAGGATCAGATCGGGTAATGTGGCGGGCTTCGCAATCGGCGTGGTAGTAGGCGCAATGGTCGGCGCAACCGTTGCTCTGATTGCGTTGGTCGCTGCGGGTGCAGGCGTTGACGAAGGTTGTAACAGCACAGGCAGCGGGATTGGTGTGGGGGTGTTGGTTGGAACTACAGGCACAGCAACGGCGGCATTACGCGGCAAGATCGCAATGTCTTTACCAACCTCGACATTGACCAGAAGTTGTTTTGAGCCATTGGTATACAATACAGTCAGGCGTGAACCCCAAACTGCGTCGAGTCCCAACACAGGCTTCCAGTCAATGGTATCAATGAGCGGTACACCCTTATCATTGAAAATGCGGATTTTTGTGTTCAGGATTTCGCCGCGTCCACCGCACAGACAATCATTTGCCAGATAAATCCTGTCTCCACGAAGGCTGGTCAACACTGCGATAGAATCCGGGCGTGAACCGAAATCCATAATAAAGATATAGCCTGTTTTATAGGGTACTACCCCGACCCCTACCTCATGATAGATATTACTTAGCGCTGCACGACGGTGTATATCCGAGCTTTTCCAGAAATTCATCGCATATTTGGGACTGCCAACAGCGGCATTTTCACCGATGCGCGGCGCAGGCGCGGCAGAAGCGCTACTGGTCAGAGGCCACTGATAATCCTGTTTGGCACGTTCCGGTGGCAAGCGTCCTCTGGAATCCTTGTGAAAGTCTATTTCGTCAGTGATAGTCTCAATGCGCGGCTTGATATATTCGGCCTGTGCCTGTGCCATTGTCTGCAAACTATTGTTCTGACGCAGAGGCCACAGCCCTTCCTGAATACGCCACTCGTTTACAAGCTGTAGAATCGTTTCCGCTGGATCGCTTTCTTCAATCGGGGCTGTCGCTGGCGCAGCAAAACCCGGTTGAGCGATGAGCAATGAAACAAATATAATGCTTAATAAAGCGAATGTGAAAAGATGTTTGCGTGACATAGGCAATCTCTCTGGTTAACGTTTGCAACAAAGCCGATGGATGACGGTTCGTTAACTATACAACGATTTAATAATCTTCACGTGGATAAAATCCAAAATTTGTGCGAATAATTTTCGCCTCGTTCGTGGCAAGAATACCCGGCGAGACGCAACCATGTGACCATTGCTATACGCAGCATCTCCGACAATATGGCACAATATGCCCTCGGAGGCTGCAAATGGCACAAACTGATAGTGAAGCACAGGCCGGAGCGCGTATCTATTCCGATTTCACGCTCCGGTTCTACGATTTTTTTGTTCTTGGTGTATCCAATTCTCTTTTCTGGCGTTGCCCATCCAAACACATCCTCGATTTCTATAATCAGAACATTTCTGGCAATCATCTCGATATTGGGGTTGGTACGGGCTATTTCCTCGACAAATGCCACTATCCGACAGCACAACCAAAAATCACCCTGCTGGATTTGAATCCCACCAGCCTGAAAGTAACCGCGAGACGGCTTGAGCGCTTTCAGCCGACAACCTGCGTCGCCAACGTGCTTGCACCTGCCCCTGCATCGCTGCCAACGTTTGATTCCATCGGACTGAACTATCTTATCCACTGCCTGCCCGGTACGATGCGCGAAAAGTGGGTGGTCTTTCAGAATTTGAAAGGCCGGCTGAACGCTGGCGGCACGCTCTTCGGTACAACAATTCTGGGGCAGGGTGTTTCCAAAAATTTTGTTGCAAGGCGACTGATGGCTTTCTATAACAAAAAAGGAATCTTTGGGAACACAAGCGACAATCTGGCAGATTTGGAACAGGGTTTGCGAGAGAATTTCGCCACTTATTCTGTGAAGGTCGAAGGGTGTGTCGCGTATTTCGCGGCGAGAACAGATAAATAAAAGGACATTTTCATATGAAAGTATTCCTTGCAGGAGCTACCGGGGTGATTGGGCGTTTGCTCGTACCTCTCCTCGTTAAAGCGGGTTATGATGTCGCTGGAACGACTCGAAGTGAGGCCAAAGCAGCGCAAATTGCTCAGACTGGAGCGCGTCCGCTTGTCCTCAATGCGCTTGATCGGGACGCGGTGTTTGCCGCATTGCGCACCGAACGCCCCGATGTGGTCATTCACCAGATGACGGATTTAGCCGGGCGTGATTTTGCTGCCAACACACAATTGCGCATTGATGGTACACGCAATCTGGTAGATGCAGCGCTTGCGGTTGACGTGCAGCGCATGATAGCCGAAAGTATTTCGTGGGTTTGTGTCCCCGGAGACAGGCCAGCCGTCGAAACCGACCCCATCGATCTGGATGCGCCGCCACCCCGTAATCGTGCGATGGCTGCGGTTCATTCCCTTGAGCAGACCGTAATGCAAATGCCCATTGGTGTAATTTTGCGCTATGGGATTCTCTACGGACCGGGAACGTGGTATTCGCATGACAGCCTGACCACCGAGCAGGTACGACGCGGCGAAATCAAGGCAACCGACGCGATCACCTCATTCCTGCATGTTTCCGATGCAGCAGAAGCGGCAGCGCAGGCGTTTCACTGGCCTTCGGGCATCTTCAACATTGTGGATGATGAACCAGCAGCAGGAAAGGATTGGGTTCCTCTGTACGCGCGTCTGGTCGGTGCGCCTGAACCAATCTATGAGGCAGGCGCAGAGGGTTGGCAGCGCGGCGAATCCAGCGCCAAAGCGCGCGAACTTGGCTGGCAACCGAAATATCCAACGTGGCGCGAAGGATTTCGATCTGCGCTGGTCGCTCCCGGCGAATAAGCGCTGATTAGAGTTCTTCGATTTTCCAGGCGAGATGCCGCCAACCGATACGTGCGCGGCCTCGCGTTACGTCAATATGTGGAGCGTGTTCGGCAACCAGTGCCAGTGTCTCATCGACAAGATGCTCCATCTGCTGCGCGGCATCCATCGCACCGGATTGGAACAACTGCTCAATGCGTTCCGCAAAGTTATCCGGCTTGATCTGCATCTTGTCGATGTAACGGTGCATCCGCTTGAATTGGAACTGTGAGAAGTAGAGCCGATTCAAACCTGCCAGAACAGCCAGCAGATTATAGGAATTTTCCACAAGTACCTGATGCACCCATAGAGTGGCATCGCGCGGTTCGAGGCGATCTTGCAAGCCCCACAGCGGGAAGAACGCCATATGCTGCTGGATCATCGCGTCGCGCAACGCATCTGGATACTGCTCAAGTGTGGTTTTCCACTTCTGGATCAGGTCTGCACCATGCAGCGGGATCGCTTCTTCCATTCCGCCAAGCGCCTTTTGGGTGGGCGATTTCACATCCAAATCCTTTAGCACCGAATCAATATCGCGTTCCCACTCGGCAATCGTGGTATGCCCGAACTGGCATTCGACGCCTTGTATGCGATATTGCTCTCCGAAATTTGCGTCGGTGCGTTCGCCAAAAATGCGCTGATTCGTGCCGCCATTCTGTTGCATCGCGTCAAGGAACGCTGCTTCGGATGGCAATTCATCATAGTACAAAATAATGTCGAGGTCGGAATATTCGTCGCTGACACCTTCGGACGCCGAGCCTGTCAGCAGGATGGCGCGACAGGTCGGCATCGCTTTATAAACCTGTATGCTCTTGTTCGCCAGTTTTCTCAAATAATCGCTTGCAGCCGTAATTTCCAATTCGTGCGAAGGGTGGTTCATCGTCTGACCTCTTTTGAATATTGTATTACTTCCCCTCGGAGTCATAAGTTCAACACCCGAAGTTTCAAAAATTTAGATGATTGTCATGGGTGGTTGCTGCCTATAATCCCGGTTCATCGTCACTGTAGTGATTTACCGGAAATTTTAAGATGTTCCTTCGTCCCAAGACCATTTTCATCGTTGGTTTGTTGATGTGTGCAGCGTGGTTAATTACCGCAAGCCATCCATCAGGAAAATTGTTTCCCAATGGGATTCTGCGCCTCCCAACTTCTAGTGGCGATATGTCGTTTGAAACCAATGATTTTGGACGCACCTGGGATGTAAAACGTTCCAACAACACAATATATACGTTCTATTCCTGCGTATTTCAGAATATTGAACGCAGCAGCGTGTATATTGGTGGTCATGATCGTCAAGAAATTCCTTTATCCTCGCTTCCTACGACGATTCAGAATGTCGCTGCAAATGGCGGAATTTGTTATGTCAATCCAGAAAACGGGGACGTTTTTATCTATATTGAAAAAAAGGTACAGAATTTAAAATATAAGGCTATATTGATCGGGTATAACGCGGGTATAAAATCCCAATTCCCCAGCGGGCTGGTAAGTGGTGCGTATTGGAATTCGTGGACATTGCGCCCTATCAAAGGACAGCCCTTTCTTGGTGATCTCTTTCAAGCGTTTTCCCTGCAAACACTTGACGTCTTACTGATCCGGCTGTTTGTTCCTCCGATTCCGTTGTTACATCTATTCCTGATGATGCTCGTGCTGTTCAGTATTTATCCAGTTGAAAAATGGCCTGAAATATGCCTTGGAGCCATCGCAATAACATTTTTTACCTTTCTCATTTTCGCCGCAGCACAACATTTTTTCAATCAAGGGGCAAATTTTTCGCTGCTCATGATCGCTGCAACAATGATCAACTTTGTTGTTTTGGTATTTATTGGATGTGATGCCGCCAGAGTACAACAGTTTTCCGAAAATTTTCAACACCAGTTTGGTTTCATTTTTGGTTTGATAGGGTGTGTCGTACCGCTTTGCTGGATAGCAGGCTGGTGGAGTTGGACATTTTTGATCGTGGCGCTCTACTCATTCCTGTATTTCCGACATACGCTGTATCAATATATGGAAATACAAGGCGGATATAAGGCCTCATCATGGGTGATTGATAAACATCTCCTACAGCTTGCCGGAACAGCGCCGCTCGTTGCAACGGTATTTTTTCTGCTGATTATTCCTTTGACTAGTTCTCTGATAAATTGGGGAAGCGAAGGCAATGTCGCAAAAATAGTTTTCTATGCTGTTGTGGGTATCCTGCTCTTCATGATGAACCGTGATATTGCAAAGAAGATATTTGAAAGATTCCCCTTTGATAGCAACAAGAAAAAACAGGAACAGAATGCCCTCAGCTTTAAAGAATTGGAAATGTGGAAAAAGCGTAAGTTGCAGATTTGGGCGCGCGGGCTGATTCTGATATTGATATTGCTTTGGCTAACACAATACGGAGCATATCTGATCAATAATGCTTTGTTTGGTGCTATCATTCTCCGCTAGAAACGACACGGAGCGTTACGTTTATGCCGGAAAAAACAATCGGGATCGTGACCAATGACCACGAAGCCCCTTTCCAGAGCGCGGTGATCGAAGGTATTCTGAGCATCCTTAAAAAAGCTGGAGCGGAAGCCGTCATCGCCAGCGATATGGAAAATCCACGCCGGGAGAGCGCGATAACCCTCAACTGGCATACACTGGATGGCATTCTGGTTATTTCCAGTGGCGCACCGCAAAGCTGGCTGCACAAAGTTCACATGGCGGGCAAGCCGATTTCGCTGGTATCACACATCATCCCGGATTTACCGATTCCCGCTGTCTATGCCGACAACCGACAGGGTATCACCGAAGCGATGCGCTATCTGGTAGTAGACTGCCAGCGCACCAAACCCGTGTTCATTCGCGGCATCAATGTGCAGTTGGACGGACGCCAGCGCGAATCGGCCTTCCGTGAGTCGCTGATCCGCTATCAACTGGATGTGCCGGAAACCTATTTCCTGAATGGGGAATTCAATACAGAGATGGCGGCGGAGCAACTGCAATCGTTCATCGCGGGCGGTCTGCCCTTTGATGCGATCCTCTCGGCAGACTATCGCATGGGGGTGGCAGCGTTGCAGGTTTTGCGCGCCGCCGGGTACAACGTCCCGCAGGATGTTTCGATTGTCGGCTTTGGCGACGCGCCGGAGGCCGAAGCCGCCGGACTCACCACCATCGCTGCCGAAATCCGCGAACTGGGCGCACGCGCTGCCCGCCAATTGCTGGCGCAGGTCAACGGCGCATCCATCAGCGGCATCACCCAACTGAAAACACGTCTGATTATTCGAGGAACTTGATGAGAGCTTTACAGGGACTCCGTGTTTTGGATTTAACACACATGGTTGCCGGCCCCTATTGTGGGATGATGCTGGCAGACCTGGGCGCGGAGACGATCAAAATAGAACCACCCGGTACGGGCGAAGGGACGCGCCGTCTGCTTGCCGATGATCCGCGCAACACGCTGGATGGAATGGGCGCGTATTTTCTCGCGCTCAACCGCAACAAGAAAAGCGTCACGATTAATCTGAAAAATCCGGCAGGCCGCGCATTGTTCTATGATCTGGCGCGCGTCTCCGATATTGTGGTCGATAATTTCAGCGTCGGTGTGACAAAGCGGCTGGAGATCGACTATGACCACCTGAGCGCGATCAATCCACGTATCATCACCTGTTCCATTACCGGGTTTGGGGGAAGTGGCCCCGGCTCGGAACGGGTCGCGTTTGATCTGGTGGCACAGGCGATGGGTGGTACGATGAGCCTTTCCGGGCCGATGGGTGGCCCACCGACGCGCTTTGGCCCGCCGATTGGCGATATTGGCGGCGGCATTATGGGCATTATCGGGATACAGGCGGCGGTCATTGCACGGATGCAAACCGGACGCGGACAGCATGTTGATATTTCGATGCTGGACGCCCAGATTTCCATTTTGAATTATGTGGCGGCAGTTTATTCATTAAGCGGTCATATTCCGCATCCGATGGGCAACGCGCATTTCGTCCACGTCCCGTACAACAGCTATCCGACGCAGAATGGTTATGTCATCATTGCGATCCTGACCGATGATTTCTGGAAAAATTTTGTGCAAGCGTTTGGGTTTACCGATTTGGATACGCCCGAAAATGAACGCCAACCGGGGCGACTCCGCAATCAGGCGCTGATTGATAATCGAATATCAGAACTTTTTATGACCAATACGCAGGAACATTGGCTGAAAAAATTGCAGGACGCGCGCATCCCGTCCTCACCTGTGAACAATGTCGCGCAGGCCGTACACGATGAACAGGTGCAATATCGCAATATGTTCCCGGAAGTGCGTACACCGCAAGGGAATACGGTGCATTTGGCGGGCAACCCGATCAAACTGAGCGAGACGCACGAGGAGCGGTTTGATTCGCCGCCATTGCTCGGACAACATAATCAGGAAGTCTTTGGTGAGTTGCTTGGACTTGACCCGAAACGTATGGAAGAATTGCAGCAGGAAGGCGCGATCTAACGCATATGGAAATCACAGAAACAATCGACGTTGCAGACCGCGCAGCGTGGCGCAAGTGGCTACAGGATAACCACGCCACTGCAAAAGAAATCTGGTTGACCTGCTATAACAAGGCAAGTGGAAAATCGCGCGTTTCCTATCTGGAATCGGTAGAAGAGGCGCTATGTTTCGGCTGGGTGGATGGTATCAAAAAGAAACTGGATGACGAGCGTTCGGTACAACGGTTCACCCCGCGCAAAGCCAAAAGCCACTGGACAGAGTTAAACAAGGAACGTGCGCGTCGGCTGATCGCTGCTGGGAAAATGACCGAGGCTGGACTCAAAATACTTCCCGACCTGACGCTCCATCCGTTACAAATTGCTGAGGATATTCTCTCCGCGCTGAAAGCTGATCCACAAGTCTGGGAGAACTTCCAGAACTTCCCCGACTCCTATAAGCGGATTCGGATCGCGGCAATCGAGGAATCGCGCAAACAGCCCGAAATGTTCAAAACACTGCTGGCTACTTTTGTGGATAAAACCCGTCAGAACAAAATGTTTGGTTCGCTCGAATAGAACAGGCGCATTGGCGCGAAAATCCCACATCGGTTATCATCCTGCCGGAACAGGAGAGGGCTAATGCCGCGTCGTTATCTGGGATTTCTCGCGCTCAATGTGGTGGTCACAATTGTTGTCGGGTTCGCGCTATTGAGGGTATACAACCAGATTGCGCCACCGCCAACACCCCCCATCGTACCACCGCTACAGGTAATCATCACGGCGACGCCCAACCCGAACATTACACCCGCCGTAACCATTATCGTTGTTACGGCAACGCCCGGTGCAGCGACGATCATCCCGCTCACTTCCAACCCAACAGGCAATAACCTCGCTATTGGTACAATTGAAACGCTTGATCCAACCTTCCTGCCAACCTTGCCGCCGCAAGACACGAGCGAACCAGCCGCCACCGCTACCGATTCAAGTGGTTGCCCGATTTATGAAGTAAAGAAGGGCGATACCCCCGGCGGAATTGCAACCAACGCTGGCGTCTCATTGGCGAACCTCTATAAAGCAAATGGCTTCACCCGCGATCCGATCCTGCAAATCGGGCAGAAGCTGATTATCCCGGTGAATGGCTGCGGATTGCTCACCGATACACCCAGCCCCACCGCAACGAAAGACTTTACACCAACACCGATCCCTACCTCGACAGCGATTCCTACCACCAGCAAGACGGTGATTCAGATTCAGGGGTTGATCAAACCGGGGGATGTTGCCGAGGAAGGCATTAACCTGAGTAACGTCAGCGAAGGCGTTGTCGAAATGACAGGTTGGACGCTTGCCAATGGCACAACGGAAGTATTCAAATTTCCGACGTTCCGCCTGTTCCCGAACGGAAAGGTCTTGATCAACACCCGCGCCGGACAGAACTCACCTATCGTGCTATATGCGGGCAAATCAGCGGCGCAATGGTCAAGCGGTCAAACGGTCAATCTGGTGGATACGAACGGGGTTATTCAGGCGACATTCAACATTCCGTGACGTGGAATGGTTACAAGTAACCCTGGCTAAAGCCGAGGGCTAAACTCAAATATGAGACTGTAAGCATGGGTTCGCATCAAACGTGTGAGAATACTGTCCAAGTTGAGCAACCATTGATTTCTTCTCAGCCAGTTGCTCACTTTTTGAGTTTAGCCCGGTGCTTCAGCGCCGGGTCTTTTTTCCGCTTAATGATTAGTTGATCGGTTCTTCCTGTGCTTCGCCATACCACAGCCGCTGCATTTCATCGCTACGGATCAGAAGGTCATCAAGTGCGCCTTCCGCTTCGATCCGTCCATCTTTCAGAACAATGATATAGTCCGCACGCTTGAGCGCGGCGTGGCGGTGCGAAACTACCAGACAGGTTGCTTCCTGCTCGAAGACGCGATCCCAGAGTTTTGCCTCTGTTTCGACATCCAGCGCACTGGAAAGGTCATCGAAGACGAGCAATTCCGGGTCACGCACGAACATACGCGCGGCGGCGCTACGCTGCATCTGTCCACCGGAGAGGCGTACACCCTTCGGCCCAACCAGCGTATCCAGACCCTTTTCCAGATTTTCCAGATCACGATCCATCACCGCGCGTCTCATCGCTTCGGAGATGCTTACCTTGTCCTCTGGCAAACCCAGCAGCAGGTTTTCACGCAGCGAATAGCTGAACAGGCGCGGAACCTGCCCCGTATAGGCGCTGCGCGGCGGGATGAAGAACGAAGCCGGGTCATCTACGCGCTGACCGTTCCAGACAATCTCGCCGGAATCGTGATCCAGCAAGCCGAGAATCGAACGTAGCAACGTCGTCTTGCCGGAACCGATGCGCCCGGTCACAACGACGAACTGACCACGCTTGATCGAAAGGCTCACATCCTCGACGCCGCGCCCGCTGGTTGGGTGGATATAGCTCAGGTTGCGTACTTCCAGCGATTCCAGTTTATGGTCCGCTGTACGCGGTGTATATGGAATGCCGGGAAGTTCCGAACGTTCATACACCGGATGATGTTCCGCGATCTGTTTGGGTGGTGCATCCTGCATCAGCCGTTGCAAGCGATCCAGCGAAACGCCTGCCTGCTTATAGCGCGCCATCACGATGCCGAGCAACCCGGTCAATTCCGAGATGAACGGCAGGTTATAGACGAACAGCGCAAAATCGCCAACCGTAAAGCTGCCGTCCATCAATGCTTGCGCACACAGCAACAGTACGATACCTGTGCCGATGTTACCCGCATTCCAGAAGATCGAGTGCAGCAGTTCTTCAAACAGACGGTCTTTGAGCGCGGCCTTGCGGCGTGTCTCGTTCAGACCATCGAAGTAGCGCACCATGCGATCTTCCGAGCCAGCAACCTTGATCGCCTGCACACTCCCGTATGTCTCACCGATATAGCCAATCACAGCAGCGGTAGCTTCGCGCGTCTTCTTGCGATACTTCTCTACACGATCCGAGAAGGCGCTGGAGAGGAACACAATCGCAAACATCGGCGTGATGGCGATCAGTGTGATTTTGGCGTTGATGCTCAACATGATGATGATCGCCAGAATTGCATAGATAGTGCTGGCGATAACATCGTTTGACCACAGCATAAACTCCGGCAGTTCACCGACATCGTGCTTGATGCGGCTGACGGCTTTACCCGTCGATTCCTTCTCTGGCAACGACTTCGCGCCCGGCATCTGGAAGATACGGGAAATCAGGTTGCGCTGGATGAGTGTCTGGCTGATGATACGTAGCGGCACGTTGGCGCGGATGATCTCATAGATGCCCGTCAGTTCCCCGATCATCGCTACGGTGATTATTGCCAGCAGTGTCCAGAAATTGACACCAGCCAGCGTACCTTTCGACATATTGTCGAACCACGCTTTCATCCCGATTCCCGGCAGTGCGGCTGCAATCATCAACCCGACAACAGAACCCAGATTGATGGCGTAGAGCAGCGTCTTGTTACGGAGCAGCCGCCAGAGAAAATCCCAGGTTGCGATGCGTTTGCCGTTCAACGGCAGATCATCATCCTTATCGTTTTCCGGTACGTAAGTCGTCATACCGTAACCTCCTCCAATCCGGTCTTGAGCAGCGACGCGAACCGCGATTCGGGGTCGCTCACCAGACTTGTATAGTTACCGTGTTCTACAATTTCGCCGCGTTCCAGAATCATGATTTCGTCTGCACGCTGGACAGTGCCGAGACGGTGCGCGACGATGATCCCGGTACGATTCTTCAGGAGCTTATCGACAGCACGTTCGATCTTCTGCTCAGTTGCCGGGTCAAGCCGTGACGACGCTTCGTCCATGATGACCAACCCCGGATTCTTCAGGAAGACGCGCGTAAAGGCCAACAGTTGAGCCTCGCCCGCTGATAGACCTTTGCTGCCGCCTTCGAGAATCGTATCCAGACCCTTTGGCAAGCCATCGAACCAATCGCTCAGTTCCAGATCACGAATGACATTCAAAATCTTCTCGTCAGGAATTGTGTCATCGAAGAAAGTCAGGTTATCGCGCACGGTAGCGCGGAACAACTGGACTTCCTGCGTGACCATCCCGATGTGATGTTGTAACTCTGCAATCGGCACACTACGTACATCATGCCCGCCTAATCGAATTGTGCCATCGTTGACTTCATAGAGGCGGAACAGCAGGCGCGTAATCGTTGTTTTGCCACTGCCTGTGCGTCCCAGCAGACCGAGGACGCGCCCCGGCTGGAGCGTGAAATCAACGTTATCGAGCGTCTTATCTGTACCGTTGTAGCTGAAATGAACCTTATCGAACTGCACTTCGAGCGCACCATCGGGCAGGGCTTCTGTGCCTGTGTCCTTGATTTTGCTTTCGGTGCGATACAGTTCGTCGATACGTCCAATCGAGCCACCTGCTTTTTGCAGGTTCTGAATCTCGTTGGTGATTTCGCGCAAGGGACGGAAAATCGCGTCGGTATAGTAAATCAGCAAATAGGCCGTACCAAGCGTCAACAGGTTGTTGCTGAACAGGAAGAAGCCTGCTATCAGAGCAACAAAACGCCCTATGTAATAGAGCGAAATCCAGACCTGTATGAGATAGATGTTCATCTGACCAGCTTTACGTTGCTTAACCAGACGATCCTTACCGAATCGGAACAGGTTTCGCATAACGTAAGGCACGCCGCCGCTTGCTTTTATATCTTCTGTACCGTTTAGCTGTTCTTCCAGAAAGCCATACAAATCCGAATCGGAATCGCGCGCTGCCTTCCAGTGGGGTACGGAAATATTGCGTAGCTTGTTGAACACCCATAGCGAGACAACGGCATAAATTGTCATCGCCAGACCGATGCGCCAATCTTCAAGATACAGCGCAAAAAGAATCCCAACCATCAACAGGATGTTGCCCAGGATGCGGATGATGAACTGCGAGAAGAAAATCGCCATATCCAGCACATCGGAGTCGATACGCTCAATCATATCGCCGGGTGTCTTCTCGTTGTGGAACGACATATCCAGCTTGAGCGAATAGGTCATCAGGTCGCGCCGGAGAGCGTTCGTCGCGCGCCAACCGACATTTTCACCAACATAAGTCGCCGCTACCGAGAAAAACTGAATCAGCAGCGCGAAGCCAAGAAAGGCAAAGGCTGCAATCGTGAGATTCTGTGCAAGCAGATCACCCGCTGGTGTACCAGCCTTGCCAGCACTATTGGTCGCCGCATCGAGAAACATGCGGATGATCTGTGGGTTCGCCACTTTCAGAAAGATTGCCGTCAGGAGCAGAAACGCCAACAATGCAACACGTTTCGACTGGGGACGCAAATATTGAAAAAGGATACTACCGTACCTTTTGACGGAGATTTTCAACTTATAGTCTCCTTTAGTTGCTATGCAATTGATTTAAACGATTAAAAGAGCTAGCCGCCTGTTAACGGCAAGATAGGATAGTTACGAGACGATGATGAACATTCCGGCAAGGCCCACTGGACGTGTCATATGAATCGCTCCCTAAAGCGCATACGTTCTAACAGAATATCAGAAAACAATTAGAAAGTCAACAGAATGTGTTTATGGCTCATAACAGACCACAAAAAACAACGCCGCCAAGCCCCGATAAACCACAAAATACTCTGAGCAATAGTTTGGGTCTATTCAAAGACGAAGCGGCTTGTCACCCGTTTCGATCAACAGAATAAATCCAAATATTAAATTTGTCAAGTATCCAATTAAATTTCTGAATTGAAAACTATATTTTTTACAAGTTTTTCAGAGTTTCGTAAAATTGAATCAAATTGCGGTTTGATTATGAACCGTTGCAACCATCGCAAAAGCCCTTTTTGCCGATGAACCATCGCCCAATCCTCTAACTGCTGTTGATAATCCTCATTGATGATCGCTGTATCCGGGCTGGATTGATCACGCCATTTTGTTACATAAGCGAGAGTCGTTTTAAATTTCTCAATATCGCTATCAACGATCAATAACGCGCTGTCGGGATGTTGTTGCAGGGCTTCGGCTTCCTCTCGTGACAGACCGGGAAGATTTGTGATGGCGACGAGCAAAGGGCGCTGTGATTCAAGAGTAATACGCGGCGGAACTATCTCAAGTTCAAAAGGCAGGTCGGGCAGGCCACGTACAAATGTCGTCGCGGTCTGGGAATACCCGAAAAGCGCCGGATGAATATCCTCTGTTTCATCCAGTGCTGTACGTGCCAGTTCGGGATCATCGGTATAGTCTGTCAGACGTTCCCGAAAAAGAGCGACTATTTCCGGGAAAGCCAGCGGCGCAGCAGCGTAGAGCAGATCATCAAACCCAACGTTCGTCAGCCGAATCACGGTAAACCCGGCGAAAACCTCTTCGATGCCAGTGGGCGCGTCCTCCCCAGCGACAATCTGAAATTCCGCCGGGGTAAACAGGTCGCCAAATACTTCGCTACCGAGTTTACGTTGAATCACAGAGAGTGATTCTTTCGTATCCATCAACAGGCGCGGCGGCGTCAACGGTTCATCGAGCCAGCGATAACCAACGCGGATACGGTTGTTTGTTTGTTCCAGACTGATCAGACGCATTCGGGTAAAACCTCTGCCATTACATCATCATAGCTGCGTGTTGCTGCTTCTTCCCGAATCGCGCTCAGGCGTTCCGGTGCGAGGTGCTTTGCACACTCGGCAAGGATTGTTTTGGAACGGCGTATAATATCCTTCCATGTTGCCGGATTCTGTTCTGTATACGATGCAATACGCGCCGCCAGTTCATATTCCCCGGCACGCAGGTGTAATTCTGCCAGTCCGTTCGCGTGGCGCAGTGTTTGCAGGACAGAACACGCATAGTAGGCAACCTGTAGCGCCTCGGCATAGCAACGGTGCGCCGCTTCGATATTCCCGCGCGCCAGTTCCAGATCGCCCCGAATATAGGCCGCACCGGACACTCCCCAGGGAAAATTCATCTCCTGAATGGTATTCAGGGCTTGATCCAGAAGACGTTCCGTATCTGTGTAATGTCCTTTTTCCAGTGCAATTTGAGCCTGAAAGATCATTGTCCAGCAGACGCCATCCTGAAAACCCAACTGCCGAAATTGAGTCAACACCTGATCAAACAGGGGTGTAGCCAATTCGTATTCTTCGTGCATGAGGTGGATGCCTGCCATGCTGTAACGTATCCAGACAGCAGCACTCCGGTTTCCTTCCTCCTCTACCTTGCGTAACTGTACCTTCAATGATTCGAGGCTGTGCATCAACAGAGGCTTGCTTTCCAATAACTTCTCATCGAGCGAGGGTAGTATATTCCGATCTCCGATAGTCTGGAGGATTTGCATGGCTTGCCGCATATGCTGCTGCATCAGTTCAAACTCGCCCAGGGTATGATCCTGATCCGCCATAAGCGAATAGACCGCACCGATCCCCCAGGGTTGACCGATTTCCTCGAACATTTGCAGGCTTTGTGAATATAGCTGCGCTGCCTGTGGGTAATGAATGCTCATATGCTCAATCTCGCCGAGGATGCCGGTTGCCCAGGCCTCTGCCCAGCGATCCTTGTGACGCTGAAAAATGGGGAGTGCTTCCTCGATAATCTCCGCTGGTTCGTCCATCGGGTAACCCGGCTGCGCAGTCAGCATCGCAACATTCAGCAACCCGTGCGCCGCGTCCAGGCGATCCGGGAACTGCCGCAGCAGTTTCAGCGCACGTTGATAGATCGGTATCCATTCTTCGCGCAGATGGCTATTGACCGAAACCATCGCCCGCACCGCCAGCACGCGCCCAAGCAATAGACGTTCCTCGTCGCCTGTTTCATCGCAGAGTTCATCGGCAATGTATTCCATCAGGTCACGCGCTTCGCGGACGCTCAATCGCGCTCTGCTGTAGTGTGTCCATGCCTCGAATGCACCTGCCATTTGCGCGATTTTTTGCGTCCGCGCCGCATATAGCCACATCGCGCGGACATTATCCAGATCGGCTTCGATCTCGTCCAGCGCGCGGCGTTGATTGCGACCCTTCAGCATATCCAGCCGTTGCGCCAGAAAATCGGTGTAATAGTCTGCGTGGCAATCGCGCGCCGCACGCAACGCCGCCGGATCGAGTTGTTCCATGACATATTGACGTAGCAGTTCATGAATCTCATAGCGGGTGTTGTTACGGCGCAGCAGCGATTTATGCGTCAGCAGCAGCAGGACACGCGGCGATGCCCCCGCAATCGTTCCTGCCGCTTCCAGTGTAAATCCACCCTGAAAGACAGAGATCGTACTCAGAACCTGTTTTTCGTCTTTGGAAAGTCGTTCCCACGAAGTCTCGAACACTGCGCGCAGGCTACGATGGCGCTCCGGGACGTTGCGCGCCGTTGTGCTGAGAATGTCCAGACCACGCTGGATTTCAAGCGCAATTTGCGCGGGGGTGAGCGCTTGCAGCCACCCTGCTGCCAGTTCGATCCCTAGTGGTAACCCTTCAACAATGTGGCAAATCTGGTAAATATGCGGCTGATCAGCAGGATGTGGTTGGTAACCAACCCGCCGCGCACACTGATAAAACATCTCTACCGAGCCAAACGTACCCGCATCGTCCACATTGAAAGGGTGTGTCAGACCCCGCACCTCATAGAGATACTCTTCCTGTAGATTCAAGCGTTCCCGCGAGGTGATGAGCAGCCGCACTTTGGGCGCATGGGCAGAGATCTCTGCCAAGAGTTCGCCACCATCCAGCAAATGCTCAAAATTATCGATCACCAGCAGCACAGAGCGATCCCGGAGATAGTTAAGCAATTGTTCTTTGGCGTCACGGTTCGGCTCCGGCGTGAAGTTCAACACCGTGTTGAATGTCGAGATCAGATAATCGCAAGCACACACGGAAGCCAGCGAAACATACCGCGCTTCGCTGATAGCAAAGGCAGGCGTTTCCAGCAGGGCGCGACCAGCATCAATCGCCAATCGGGTCTTGCCAATTCCGCCTTGCCCAACGAGCGTCACAATACGACAGGCTGGATCGTTGAATAATTCCAGAATTGCTCCTATATCATCGGAGCGCCCGATCAGCGGCGTGGCAGGGCGTGGAATGCCGTCGATGTGCGTGGCGGCAGTCTCCTGGGTTTCCTTCGCGCGTTTGGTCTGTTTGGCGCGGATGGATTCGGCAAGCTGGCGTGTTTCCGGCTCCGGGGCGGCGTCCAGTTCCTGGCGGAGCAGGCGGGACAATTCCTCAAATTGCCGGAGTGCTGCGCCACGCTGTCCTGAACGTTGATATGCAGACATCAACTGACGCTGTGCAGCTTCATCCAGCGGATCGAGCGCCACCCGACGTACTGCGAAGGGGATCGTCTCTTCAAAACTCTGGTTCAGGGTGAGCAGTTGAACCAGGTGATCCAGTGCTTCGCCCGCCAACCGTCGTAACTCGGCGCTCTGCAAATATTGCCAGTCGTCATATTCAGTGCTGCCATCCAGCGTAAAACCAGCGAGAAAATCGCCACGATAGAGCGCGATTGCCTCCTGCAATTCCGGGATAGCCTTCGATGATGCAAGGTGCATGAACTGCAAAACATCCACCTCAACGCCTGCGTCAGGGTTGAATTGAACGGTTTCCCCTTCGGTAATCACCCAATCGGAGCCAAGCGCTTTGGAGATCGTCCAGAGCGCGTTTCGCAGATAGGCAAACGCCTGTGAACGATCCTGCTCCGGCCAGAACAAGGTTGCCAGCGTCTCGCGCCCGTGCGCCTGTCGGCTGTTTACCGCGACATAAGAGAGCAGACCAATGGCTTTGCGCCGTTCGAGACGTACCGTGCGCCCGTCGATTTCAATAGCTGGCGTACCCAATAACCGAATCAACCGCTGCTCGCTCATGGCATCCCCTTTTACCCGTCTCTAATTATACGGCAAGACCGTCTCAGAACTCTCTGTTTTTCTGAGACGCCTGCTGCACACGACTACGAGACGCCTCTGTTTTATCCTGTAATCATCGTGAGAAGGAGTGCAATCGTGTTTAACACTTTGGGTGTCCAGCAATTTGGTTACGTCAATGTGGATGAAGATTCGATGGAACGGCGCACGGCTGCAAACCTCTTCGAGAAGGCGCGGCAACGCTCCTGGAAGGGACGTCTGCGCGGGATATTTACGGGACAGTCGCGCAAGATGACGCCGCTGGAAGAATGCCGCGAAGCCTGCGCCCTGCGCGAGAGTCGGTATGCTGGCGTGCAGCAGGTAGCGATTGCCAACATTCAGGGCAGTGAAGGCCGCGCCACCGAGTTCGATATTGAGTTCAACCCTGTCTCTGAACGCACCGAAAAGCGCTGGGTCAGTGTCGCGGTGGCACGCCTGATGGGGCATCCGCTACCGCCTGTGGAACTGCTGCGCTTTGGTGATTTCTACTTCGTGCGCGATGGTCATCACCGGATTTCGGTGGCAAAGGCGTTTGGCGAGACAACAATAGAAGCCGAAGTAAAGGAAATGGAAGCGATGGAGGAGCATCCGACACAGGCGTGAAAACCTGTATTCTGATATAGTCTCAAAGTATAGACACTTTGAGAGAAACACATGAAACGTCGTTTAGGGCAGATAATCTCCATTATCGTACTGATCGCCGCTGCAATTAGCACCCAACCACTTCAGCAAACAGCGGCGGCAGTTGCTTTTCCTGCCGTTCAACAGGCAAAGCTGATCGAACCAGGGCCGACTGGTTTTCACCGTTTTGGCGATGCAATCGACATCAGTGGCGACACAATGATTACGTCGGCGCAGGATGATTCGAGTGTAGGAAAAGCCTATATCTTTGTGCGTAGCGGTTCGACATGGACACAACAGGCAGTATTCACCCCGGATGCAGGCGATACACAGGATGCCAAATATGGTTATGGTCAGGCGGTTGCCATCAGCGGTGATACCGCCCTCGTTACCGAAGGCTACCATCGGGATAACCCCAATCTAAAAATCTACGTCTATGTGCGCAGTGGTTCGACATGGACGCAACAAGCGAAGATTTCAGCGCCACCGGGAGTAGGTGAGAATGACTGGTGGGGGTTTTCAGCCGCGTTACAAGGCGATACCGCAATCATCGGCGCGCATGGAACAAGTAATGTCGCAGGTGCAGCCTATATTTATGTGCGTAATGGCACAACATGGAGTTTACAGGCAACGCTGTCGCAGGCGCTGCCGAATTATTCCTATTTCGGCTGGTCAGTCGATGTTGACGGGAACACGGCTGTCGTCGGCGCAGATTCCGTTAATAGTGGTGCGGGTGCTACCTATGTTTATCTACGAACTGGTACAACGTGGAATTTACAAGCTACACTGGGTACAGCAGGTGTTACCCGATTTGGTAACACTGTTGCCATCAGCGGCGACACCGCCGTAATAGGGGCATGGGCGACTAACAACTATTCTGGCAAGGCATTTGCTTTTGTCCGTAGCGGCACGACGTGGACACTGCAAGCCGAACTTACCCCCGATGAAATCAGCGGATCGGCCTATGGCTACAGCGTTGAGGTAGATGGCGATGTAGCTGTGATCGGCAGCATCTATAAAAACTCATATGCCGGGGCGTTATACGTCTTCACCCGTACCGGGGCGACATGGACGCAGCAACGCCGGCTGATTCACAACGATCCGTTCCCCTCGGTGAATTTTCCCGATGAGATTGGTCATAATCTCGCGCTGTCGGGCAGCACGGTGATTACAGGTGTCCCAACCAAAGCGAACTACGCCGGAGCGGTTTATGTTTTTGTTTCTGGTGCTTTCACAGAACCGCCACGTCATTACGTTGGCGTTTATCGTCCCTCAACAGGTGTGTTCTACCTGAGATATAGCAACAACCCGGCGCAGGCAGGCGCGGATGTTGCTATTGTCTATGGTGATTCCAATTATGATCCGGTGATTGGCGACTGGAATGGCGATGGTCTGGATACTATCGGGGTCTTTTCAAAGGTAGATGGGACATTCCATCTGCGTGATGCCAATTCCTCTGGCGCGCCCGATCATGTATTCCTGTTCGGTAACCCGAACGACAAACCGTTGGCGGGACGGTGGAATAACAGCCTGACACAGGATGGCGTTGGCGTCTCGCGCCCGGCAAACGGGATTGTATTCCTGCGAAATTCCCTGAGCGGAGGCACTGCCGATTATTCAATTGTCATCGGTAATCCCGGCGATCAGGCTCTGGCGGGAGACTGGGATGGAAACGGTGTGGATACCATCGGTGTCTTTACTTCAAATTCCAGATTCCAGCTTACAGATAATAACGCTGCTCCTGCCGCAACAATCGAGTACAACTTCCAATATGGGGGCAACACAGGTACGCCGATTGCGGGCGATTGGACAGGGCTGGGACGGAGCGGAGTCGGGCTTTATAAAGCCACAGGTGCAATCCTGCTGTTGAACTATCCGGTTCCTCTGAGCGTTGCCTACGGCAGCGATATGGGGATCGATAATGCCTTTGTTTTCGGTAGTCCGGGCGATATTCCGATTAGCGGACACTGGACTTCGGGAAGCATCCCCCCGCCATCGCTGGTATCGAACAAACCATCACTGCAAAATCTGCTGGTTCCATCGGGGCAATCCGGTAATACGAACGCCCCGACCAACGGACAAGCCGACTAGGTTAGAGCGATTCCAGATGGGCGTCTGCGTAGGCATCATAGCGCTCACGCAGACGCAATGTTGTTTCGCCCGGTTGTCCTGTCCCGACCACCTGCTGATTGATCATAATCACGGGAATGATACCGCGCCCGGCGCTGGTGATGAATGCCTCGTCAATGAACGGCAGATCGCGTACCGTGATTGGAATCGGGTTTATCGGAATGACTTCTGGCGCGACGGTCAAAACGATGCTTTGCGCGATACCGGGCAGGACGCCTGCTTTAGCGGTACGCAGCTGTCCATCCATGATCGCGTAGAAGTTGCTGCTCATGCCTTCGAGAAGTTCCCCGTTTTCATTGATAAGCAAGCCTTCGTAGATTCCCGGTGGAAACGCATCGACGGCGCTCTTGCGCTCTTGTACCCATCCAGTGGTCTTTGCAGAGGGATTTTGGCGGTGCATGGCGACAGTGATACAGCGTGCGCCGCCTTCCTGAATTTCGGCAGGGACAGGATGGAAGCGTTCGATTCCGAGATAGACTTGATCCGGCGTCTCTTTGGGAATAGTGATTCGAAAACGCGAATCCTCATAATCGGTCTGTTCGATCAACCTGCGAAGCGTCTTTCGCAACACTGAACGATCCAGCTTTACTGACAGGCCAATGGTTGCCGCTGAATTTTCCAGCCGATCCAGATGGCTATCCAGCAAAAGGGTGTGATCGCGCTTGTAGGTACGCCCGACAGTATAGACGCCTTGTGGCTCATTGCTGGCGGCTTCTGCCAGTGACTCAACAGTATAAGGCGTCGGTTTGACGCCATTTGAGGTCAGGATACAAGTAGGTATTGTTGTCATACCTCGATTGTACCGAAAAGCGCGGAAATGATCTTTCCCGGCCGGGTTGCCGGGAAACTATACCCGGAGCGGTCTAGTCGTCTTCGCCGAGAGCAATATCCGGTGGGGCGTAGTGTTCTTCGATGGCGTCCGGTGATTCCCCCTTTTCCAGACGTTCCACCACGTCGTTGAATTCCTCACCGAGGTCTTCGCCAGTCTGGTCGCTCATCTGACGCAGATAGCGCCCCATCATTTTGGGATCGGCATCCGCCAGATCATCCAGTGCTTTGTCATCGGTTTCGGCATTTCCAAAGCGACGCTCAAACGATTGCGAGATCGCTACCTTGCTGATCCAGCGTGTCATTTTGGTACTGTTGCAGTGGGGACAAGTCGGGACAGACTCAAAATAGGCGTTATACGTTTTATAGAACAGCGCCGACTTCTTCTTGCAGTCGTCACAACGAAAATCATACATAGGCATAGCGGCAAATCCTTCGGATAGTTCTCTGAAACCATCCTCAACCTGGGTTATATAGCCATTGAAACACGGCAAAGGAGCGTTGGTTGCACCGAACGCCCTTAATTAAATACTCTAGCGCTTATTTTGGTAAAGTGCCACGCCAGGCGTTAAAATAAATGTTCGATAGGGTTAAATTTCAGGACAGGATGACACAGACAACAATCACAGCCGTTTCGATCACACTGGATGATCTGGAATCGCCACACGCGCCGATGATTGAACGTCTGCTGCTGGTGTGTGCCGGGGCGTTTGTCGCTGTTTCTCATGCCGCCTATACGCTCGTGGCGCGGTTGGATGTAATGAATTTCTTCCATCTGGCGGTATGGGTGGCGTGTGTTATCGTTGGTCATCTCGCACTGAACCGACGCCTGCCGAGGCGTGATCCGCTTATTTTTCCGATTGTGATGCTGTTTTGCGGCTGGGGGCTGGTGCTGATTGATCGACTTGCGCCGCCGTTTGCAATTCGGCAAACGCTCTGGCTGCTCCTTTCTGTAGGCGTTCTGGTGGGCGTAGTCGCCCTGCCGCGCAGTTTGCGTTGGCTCAGTCGCTATCGGTATCTCTGGCTTGTCGGTGGATTGATTCTGCTCGCAGCGACAATCCTGCTGGGACGTAACCCGGCGGGGTTTGGTCCGCGTCTGTGGCTGGGCGTTTTCGATGCCTACTTTCAGCCCTCTGAACTGCTAAAACTTTTGCTGATTGTTTTTCTGGCAAGCTATCTGGCAGAAAAGCGTGAGTTGATTGCCGATGCGCGTGTCTCGCGGATTAGCCGCCTGCGCTATCTTCTCCCGTTGCTGTTCATGTGGGGGATCAGCGTTGTGGTGCTGGTCTGGCAGCGCGATCTCGGCACAGCAACGTTATTTTTCGTGATCTTTCTGGGAATGCTCTACGCCGCTACCGGACGCAGCAGTTATGTTCTTGTCGGGATTGGGCTGTTGATCATCGCCGGGATTGTCGCCTATTTCGCGTTTGATGTGGTGCGGTTGCGCGTGGACGTATGGCTGAATCCCTGGCCGGAAGCCCAGGATCGCGCCTTCCAGATTGTGCAAAGCCTGCTGGCATTCGCTTCCGGCGGCATTTTTGGACAGGGGATCGGGCAGGGTTCACCGACATATATTCCGGTAGTGCATTCCGATTTTATCTTCGCGGCGATAGGCGAGGAATGGGGCTTTCTGGGGACGTTGTGCGTACTGGCGTGTCTGGCGATCCTCAGTGTGCGGGCGTTTCGCCTTGCAGTGCGGCTTGAAGCCAGACCGTTCCGGGCGTTGCTGGCCGCAGGCATAGGGATAACGGTTGCCACTCAGAGCCTTATGATCATCGGTGGTACTGTAAAATTGATCCCATTGACAGGCGTCACTCTCCCCTTTCTAAGCTATGGCGGGAGGTCGCTTCTGGTGAATTTCATTATGGTTGGTTTGTTGCTGATTCTCAGTAATGATAGTGGAACATAGGGCGGCATATGGCAAAGGCAACTGCACCTGAACCCGTGATTGTCGGGTACATCGAACACATCGCCAGCGGCTTGACCGTCGAGGTTGCGGAGCATCCCGGCAAACGCATCAACTATACAGCGTCGGTGCTTGGCTACGATTTCAAGGCCAGCAAGCGCGAAAAGCTGGAACTCCAGGTCAATACCCAGCTTGACCAGATTGCCGCGCTGGAATGGACGCCGATCATCGAAGCCTATACCCGTTACACTGAGTCTGGCACGGCATTCCTGAGCATGGATCGCTATTGGGTGTTGCAATTACCCGCTGGCGAATTGCTCCGCGCGAACTGGCGCAACGAGGGCGATGATAACCGCAGCCGTATCATGCGCTCCTATATCGCCAACCTCCCGCCGGGGTTTGGCCCGCCTTATCCATTTGTGGAAAAAGGGCAGGATCGGCAGCGGGTATATATGTACTTTACCGAGGTGGCATGGAAAAGCCTGCAACAATCGGTGGGCAGGTTGCGCACCCTTGCCGAATCTACCGTCGTGGACGCGACCCAATCGCAGGCAAAACCAACGCTGTTCACGCCAATGCGCGTGACGCGCTATGAAGTGCATGTTCAGACATTGGAAAAACTGATCCGCGATCATCTGGATATAGAATATCCAATCCTGACTGGAGAGCGCTGGAATCCTGAATCAAGCAACGCCTTGCTGGTTTCTATGGATGGCTATGACGATTCGGATCGCGCCGTTATCGAACAAATCCGTTCCGGCGAACGTTGTTATTTTGCGCTGGAAATGCTGATGCGTGTCATGGTCGAAAAGCATGTCTTGCCCGAAGGCGCATATCTGATTACGGCGCGGCAGGAATGACGCACAACCTGAATCGCATCACCGCTCTGACGCTGATTCTATTTCTGGCGGCGGCGTTTAGCCTGGCATTCTGGAGTATCGGCGCTTCGGATTCGCTGTTGGCGCGTGCGGATAACCCGCGCCGTGTCGAATTTGAGCAATCGCTACTGCGCGGGAAGCTATACGATAGTGCCGGGAATATCGTCGCGGAAAGCGTGCCGGGTGGCCTTTCCCCGACGAGTAAAATGATCATGCGTCGGGTCTATTCTTCCCCGGCAATGACCAGCGCGCTTGGATACTACAGTCTGACCTATGGTGTCGGCGGTGTGGAGCAGGCTTTCGATCCAATCCTGCGCGGTGATGATCGGATCACGGTCTGGGATCGTGCTGCCGATAGTGCGTTGCATCGCCCGCAACAGGGGTCAGATGTACGCCTGACGCTGGACTCTGCCTTGCAAAGCCGCCTTGTCACGGCGTTTGGAACGCTGCGCGGAGCCGCCATCGTGATCGATGTGCCGACGGGGGCAGTGCGCGCGCTGGTCAGCCTTCCTGCATTTGATCCAAATCTGCTCAATCAAAATTTCAGGGAATTACAACAAGCGCAAAATGCGCCCTTGCTCAACCGGGTAACGCAGGGGATATATCAACCCGGTGGTGTGTTGCAGCCGATTATCCTGAGCGCATTGCTCACCGAAGGCGGCAAACTCGAAAATGCCGCGAACGGCATGGAGCCATTGAAGCTGAATGGGTTGATATTCAATTGTTTCAACAACGCAACAGCGGCAACCTATCTGGATGCCTTCGCTCTATCCTGTCCACGACCTTTTGCCGAAGGGGTTGTGACAATGCGTAGCGACGTGCAGACTGCCTTCGATGCGTTTGGAGTGACAAAGCTGCCGGTTCTGACCGGGTTCAAGACACAATATGGCGGACCGTTCACGCCATTATATGCTCTCATGAATGATGAAACTTTGCTCCTGACCCTCGGCGCAGGACAGGGCGAATTGGTGGTAACGCCGCTGCAAATGGGACTGGCAGTCGCCGCCATCGCCAATCACGGGAACGGCATTACGCCCTTTGTGGCAGATGCCAAACGTATTCCCGGTGGAGACTGGCAGACTATCCAGATCACCAAACAGGAAACGCCTGTCACCTCCCGCGAGGTGGCGGATAGAATACGAGTCGCCATGCGTGCAGCGGTGCAGCGCGGCGCAGCACAGAACGCTAATATCCCCAACGCTGAAATCTTTGGACACGCCAGTTTTGCCTACAGTGGCCCGCAGACCAAAACGGCAGAGGGACTGGATAGCGGGCGCGGGGTATCGTGGTTTATCGGGTTTATGGATCGCCCGGATGGAACCAGCCTCGCGGTGGCGATTGTTCTGGAAGATACGCTCGATCCAGCTTTGGCAGCAAAAATCGGCGGCGTTGCATTGGGTGGTAATTGAAGCGTCTAAACCTGCACGCCCGTCTGTGGCCTGCACTGATCATTTTTCTGATTTTGCTGCTGTCGCGCATCCCTCGACTGCTCTCTTTCCAGATAGACGGCGATGAACTCTGGTCGATCTGGCAATCTATCGGCTCACTGGACAAAGTGATCAGTTGGATTCCCTATGACTGGCCTCCCCTGCATTATGTCAGTGTATGGGGATGGGGACAGTTAGCAGGGATTCACCCATTTACCGAGCGCCTGTTCTCTCTGTTTATCTTTTTGATTGGCGCAGCGTGTATGTTCCGTGTGGCATTACGCATTACCAAATCTGTGCGTGGGGCGTGGGGGGCTACTCTGGCATACGGTGGGTTTGGCTTCACTATTTACCTGAGTATGCTGGTGCGTGGCTATGTACTGGTCTATGCCCTGACGCCGCTGTATTTCTGGCTGACTGTGCGCTATTTTGATACGCCAAAACTGGTATGGCGACGCGCTATCCTGGTTGGCGTTGTGATGGCAATCCTGTTTTATACCCACCTGACCACGATTTTTGTATTTTTCGTAGTCGGTTTGTATACGCTGATTGTCTATAGCAAGCGAGTTTGGCGCTGGGTGTTACCGGGTACGGTTGCCGCTATCCTGGCTGCACCGCAGATCATCAGCAAATTGCAGATTGCGACAACCCGATTGGAAGTTGTCAGCAAGTTGCAAATGCCACCATTTTTCGATGCAATCGGTGCATGGTATGCCGATTTTTTTGGCGTGGCGGCGCTGTTATGGGTAATCCTCGGCGCTTTTCTGATTCTCCTTGCGCTCCGTGAAAACCGTCGCCAATGGCTGGCATTACTGCTTTGGTTGCTGTCTCCGGTTCTGATGTATTTCCTGAATACGCGCGTTGGTTTCTTTAGCCTGCGCCATCTGGCGTGGGTTGGCGTCGGAATTGCACTATTGTTGGGAATGGGCGCGGCAAAACTGCGACAGATTGTCGTTGCAGGACTGGGAGTCCTGCTAATCGCTTCGATGTTTCAGCCTGTATTCGATAAATACTTACTGTATGGGACGCTGCCCACATTGGATAACTTCCGCTGGCTAGCGCAACACTGGCGCGAAGGAGATGTGATCTACCGCGATTCGGCAACGCTTCCTGGTGCGCCGGAAGCATGGGATTATTTCGCGCGGGTCTATTTCCCGAACGGATTACGCTTCACGGATAAGCCGGAAGATAAAACGCTCCGGCGCGTTTGGTATGTGAGCGTTGATGGTCGGGAAGTGGATAAAGCGCGTGTCGCTACCGGGCGAGTGTCTGGCGAATTTGTTGGTCCCTGGAATTTCCTGTTCCGGCTCTATGAAGCACCGCCCGATCCAGCGGGCATCCTTTTTGAAAACGGGGTGCGCTTTCATGGGTACGAAGTTTTGAATAGCGCCACCCCCGGTCTGCTCGTGGCACACGAAAACGAAACTATCCGCTTGCGGGTATGGTGGTCGGTAGATCGACAAATTGATCGGGATTACAGCATTGTGATCCAGACGCTCAAAAATGGCGCATTGATCGCCCAAACGCCAGATCGTGCCGGGTCGGGGCAAACGCCACAAGAAACCAGTCAATGGCAACCGGGAATACTTTATACCGAGGAAATGATCCTCACCTTGCCACAAAACCTGTATACTGCCGGGAACAATGTCAATCAGACATTTGATTTATCGCTGGTCGTGTACCAATGGTGGGACAATGTGCGTATTCAGGCTAATGGCAAGGATCAACTTCCGCTGGGCGCACTAAACGCCGTTGCGTGGTGATGAATTACGCCTGTGGAGTTGTATAATCAAAATTGGGTTGATACCTCACAGGAGCGAACGACGTGCCGCGATTGGTCGATAGATTTGGAAACGCATTTGGGAAATTGAGCAGCCTCGCGGTAGTGGGTGGCGCGGCGGCGTTCTTCGGGGGCTATTGGCTGGTACGTTACCTGCGTCCGCGCTACTCGCCGCTTGTGCTAAATGGGGCTGTCGTAGTGATTACCGGCGCGTCATCGGGGATCGGGCGCGCCTATGCGGAAGCATTCGCGCGACGTGGTGCGAAGCTGGTGCTGGTGGCACGGCGTGCCGAACTCCTCGAAGAAGTGCGCAAGGAGATCGAGCCGTATGCCGCCGAAGTGTTGGTCATTCCCGGCGACATTACCGACGATACCACGCGCGCCGAAGTTGTCCGGCAAACACTGGCAAAATTTGGACGCATCGGCATTCTTATCAACAACGCCGGACAGTGGCTAACTGGTCCACTGGATACCTATGATCCGCAAAAAATCGAAGATGTTGTACAGGTCAACCTGACCGCAGCGATGGCGCTGACTCGGCACGCCTTGCCCTCCATGCTGACACGCCGACGCGGAATCATCATCAATGTGGCTTCGGTTGCAGGGCGTTTCTCCGGGGTTGGCTATAGCGTCTATGGTGCAACGAAGCATGGCTTGCTTGGCTTCAGCGATGTTTTGCGCCGTGATTTATATGGTACAGGCGTCGAGGTTATTTCGATCCTTCCCGGTTTCACGCGCACAGAATTATTTTCGAGCAAAGTGCTGGACGACCTGCAAAAAGCGGGGACTCATGCCTTTGAGCCAAAGGATGTTGCCGAAGCGACAATCAAAGGCATCCTCAACGGTCAAAACGAGGTGTTTATCGTCAGTGCGGTTTCGCGGATCGGCGCATATCTGGATCGGCGTTATCCAAATTTGACTTCGGTAATTATCCAGATGCTCAACTCACCATCGAATATCCACAGCATTCGAGAGAGCAACAAGGAATAGTCCTGGACGTGGGGCTAAAGCCGCCACGCTATGACCGATAGACTGCCTGGGAGCGCACACTTCGCGCTTGATCGATAACCCACTGACAATATTGAGCAAGCGATCATCGCGTCAGACAGCCCCTGATCATTGCTATAGCCCGGTGCTTCAGCGCCGGGACGCGCAACATGAATCACATTTGCTCAATGGCGCGGACATAATAATCTGCGCCCAAATCCTCGAAAATCTCCAACGCAAGATTCAGCAAGGATTCGCGCTCTGCTCCGTCGGGCAGATGTCGCGCCAGTTGATAGCTACTCAGCCCTTCATCGAGGCGATTTTGCGCCTTGCGTGCGGTTGCAAGCGCATTCTTCCACGATTTCCTGGCGGCGTCCTGATTTCCATCCAGCCATTTCAACCAGCCTTCCAACATCAGAGTGCGCGGTTGTCCTAATTTGAAAGTGTGCGTCCATGTCTGCATAGACTGGAATGATTCGCGTGCCAACCCTGCAAGTTCGCGGTTTTGCGGTTGGCGCTCCCCCAAGGACAAAAATACTTCGCAGGTCATGGCGTGACCTTCCAGCGCCGTCGATAAGACAGAGGGGGAGGCAGTCATGATATGCAGTGATTCCCGCGCCAGCCGCAATGCCTGATCCTCCCGTCCGGCGTGCAAATGTGCCAGCGCCATTGGCCCCAGAAGCGATACCTGTGCGCCCCAATCCATTTTCGGTTGTTCCTCCTCGAATATATCGCGGAGCATCCCGTCGAATTCATCGGTTGCCCCGTAATATATCATCCGGATCAGGCGATTGGTATTTGACCAATTCCGAAAGAGAGCGCTTCCCGTCTTTTCGCCAATTTCGCGTACCGCTGCTTCGGCTTGTTTTGATTCTTCCAGCAAGCCGCGCGAAATCGTGGTTGCCTGATGGATGGCGCTGCAATCCCCCATTACACGGAAATCATTGTAGCGTTCGGCGATGGTATAAGCAGTTTTGTAGATACGTTCTTCTTCTGCCCAATCGCCCACACCCACAAAATAGACTTGAATCACGCGGAGCGCTTGCGCCAGCGTCGGCGGGTGGTTGACCTTCTCGCCCGTCGTCCAGACCAGTTTGGCATAGGTGCGCGCCAGACTATGCGCCGGAACAACACCCGCCGCGACGGTTGCATTGGCGTAGGCGCGCACCAGTTCGCGCGTAGCATCCATTTGTTCGGCAGCATTCAGATTGGCGACAGCAGCATGGAACGCCGGGAACTTCTGATTATCCCAATAGTAGCGCAACGCTAATTGTTCATAGACCCGCGCAACTTCCAGCATTCGATCATCCTGCGCGGTACGGCGTGCGTTCACTGCGCGATGTTTAGTTTGAACTGCGACTTGTTTCAGGATGTTGACTCGAAGCGCTGTTCCAGCAGAAGGAGACGCAATTTTCAGGATAGCGGCGGCGCGCATCAAAGCGCTATCGGCGTTGGGAAGGTCGCCTAACCCCAGCCATGCCTGCCCGATCTGACGATTCAACATTGCCCGACGGATCGTTTCCGTCTCCGGGGTCAACGCCAATGCGCGCGCCAGAAAATGGATCGCGTCTCGCCAGGCATTGTTATTGAATTTCTCTTCGCCTGCCAGCGCTGCATAATGGCGCTCTTTGATCACATCGCCAGCGATCTGATAGTGATAGGCGAGTGCGGCGTGATATTCGGTATTCCCGCTGTGAGTCGCTTCGATGGCATTTGCAACTGAATGATGCAGCGTGGCTTGCTCGTTCTGCGGGATAGAGGCCATCAATTGTTCACGGAGTTTATCGTGGGCAAATCGCCAGACGCCATCCTGCACCGCAAGCACCGACTTGTCGGAGCAGATTTCCAGCCAATCATCCAGCGCGATCTTCGGATCGATCCAGCGTAATACAGGCAAATCCAGTGCGCGCCCCTGAACTGCTGCCGCACGCAACAAGCCTCGCGCCCATTCCGGGACACGCGCCAGCCGACGTTCCAGAATCTTTCTGATTCCGCCAGAAAAGACTTCTTTGGGGAGCGTCCGCATCCCGATGTTTTCCATGCCGCCTTGTTCTTCCGCCAGCGCACGAATGACTTCCACCAGAAAATAGACATTGCCATCGCTCTCGCGGCGCAATAATTCGATCACCGCCGGATCGCTGGCAGATGCTCCCAAAATAGATTCGCTCAATTGGCGCACCGCTTCGGGGTTCAGCCGATTCAGTTTGATGGTGTTCAGCGGTGGCAATAAACCAGGCAAATCCGGGCGTTCATCATCCCGATAGGTTCCGATGAGATGCAGGCGCAGGGTGGGTGCGAAGCGAATCAGGCTGGAAAGCAGGGCAAGGCTTTCTTCGCCCGCCCATTGCAAATCTTCCAGAACGCAGACCAGCGGAACAGGTACGCGCCGGATAATATCCCGAATCACCACCAGCAGACGCGCCTGCATCGCCTGTGCGTCGAGTTCTTCGGCGTCTTCGACATGATGCTCCAATAGCGCGGCAATATCCGGGATGGTGGTTTTGAGCGTGCTGGCTTCCAGCATAGTCAATTCGGTGAGTAGCACCAGCAAACGAAGCGGCTCACGCCAGAGTTGATAACTGGCGCGGCCTTCGTTGACCGCCTGTCCCTGTAGGACAACAGCACCTTCAATCAGCGCCCGCGCCCGCATCTCTTCAACCAGGCGCGTTTTGCCTACGCCGGATTCGCCGCCAACCAGCCACGCGCTCCCCATCCCGCCGAGCGCATTATGCAGCCCTTTGGTCAGTTGTTCAATTTCGGAATCACGCCCGACAAAGCGCGCGGCTTGCAGGAAACTCTCGCGCGTCTGCGGGGTATCCACAGTGACACTTTCGCCAGAAAGTGCGCGAAACGCCGCAATCACATCGGCTGCATCTGCGTAGCGATCCTGTGGGTTTTTGACGATCATCCGCGCGATGATCGCCGCAAGCTGGCGATCTGCTATCGGGATTTCCACAACCTGATTCAGGATGGCATCGATCAGCTTCTGCACATTGCCGAGAGGAAAAGGATAGCTCCCGCCAAACATTTCCAGCGCGATCATGCCCAGCGCATAAATATCGCTGGCTTCGGAAGCCAGTCCGCCGCGTATCAGTTCCGGCGACATATACGCCAGCGTGCCGGATGTCGTTCGCATTACGTCTGTTCGGGTGACGGAAAGGCCAAAATCCAGCACCTTGACCAGATCATCGCGGACGAAAATATTGCCGGGTTTCAAATCACGGTGCAGGATGCCGCGCCGATGCAGATAGCGCAATGCCTGCAAACTCTGGATGATGAGATCGATCTGTTTTTTTCGGGATTGTTCGCGGGCTGCATCCAGAATCGTCGGCGCGTTTTCCAGCAAATCCATTGTGAAAAATGGCTGCTGGTTCACATCGAAGCCATAATCCAGCACGCTGATAATATTGGGGTGGCGCAGCGAAGCCAGCAACTTGAACTCATTCGCCAGTGCCAGACGGGGTGCGGCGCGGGTGGCGTCGATAGATTGGGTGGCAGCCAGCGTTATCGTATATTCAAACTGAGAGGCAAAGCGGAGTTGTTCCGGTTGTGTCGTCACCTGCTTCAGGGCGACAAACTGCCCCGTCAGGCGGTCAATCGCGCTATAGACGACACCCATTCCACCCTTGCCGATTTCCCGGAGGATACGATAACGCTGCCCGATCAGGGTTGGCGGCTGTGTGTTGCTGAACACCCGATTTTTCTCCGCTCATTGCGTCGTTAGAGTGATTTTACAAATATTGTCCCGATTACAACCAGATTTTCCGGTGCTTCTTTATCAATTGGTTTAATTCGTACATTGTCCCAATATTGATAAACCGAAAGCGCGATCTGTTGCTCACCCGTCGGGATAGGACTGCTCAGACGAAACTCGCGTTCCTCGATGTACAGTTTGCCCGGTTGCCACTGACTGGTATCCTTCGGCCCGACGAGGGGCGCAGGCGGCCCATCGAACCGGGTGCGAATAGTCGATGTTTTTGGATCAAGCTGGGCAGTCAGAACGCTATAGTTGAGTTCAATTGGTTTATCAGCCGACCAGAATAAACGCAGTTTAACGATTTCTCCTTCATGAAATACCCCCTGAATCCCGCCGCCATTCAGGATTTCTGCACCGTGAAAGCGCATCCCGTTTTCAAACGCCAGTCCGGTTGGCTCTGGCGGCATTTCATAGAGCCGGAAGGAGAGCGTTTTGTCGCCAAACGCCAGCCCCGGCGCACGGAATTTTTCCAATTGCTGTACCGAACCAGCATCTTCGTTACCCGGTGCATAGACGTACCACAACCGTCGATAGCCGCGCAACGGGTTGGCATATTCCACCGTAATTCTGGGCATCCCTGCCGGGAAATACGCACGCAGGAAGTAATCCCATTCTTCCGGGTCAACAACACCACAACCCTTGCATTTCGGGTCAACCAGCAGCGCATCCCCGGCACGCGCTACCTGCCGCAACCCGGCAAACCCCGTTACCAATGCCTCACGCGGGATCGTTTCATAACGTTCCAATGGCATCCCGTCAAACATCACCAGCAGCATCACAACAGCCAGCGCCACGCTTGCGGTACGCGGTAACAGCGAAATCCCCCAACCGATCCACAGTGCAAACCCGACCATAATCCAGGGTAAATGGCGCGGGTTATAAGCGTCAATAAACGCGGTGGCGTACAGCAAAAGGGCAGGCATTGCCATCCACAGCAGCAAGCCGAACATTTTCCGATTGATGCGGAAACGCTCGATCAACAAAGCCGCCGCGACCAGACACAACGCGCCCCACAATACCGCCTGATTGCCCGCAAAATCAACCACCATCGTACCGATACGAATTTGCGGCGGCACATAGGGAATATATTTATTTACGATGTCATTTTTGAGGCCGACAATCTGTAACTTATTGAGCGCTTCCGGCAGCGACAGCACGGCAAACAGAATCGTCGGCAATATCCAGAGACGAATTGCGCTTCGCCCATACATAATCAGGGTGAACAGCCCCAACGCCACAATCCCATAAATCGCCGTGACGTGGATATAAAACATAGCGGTAAGGACGAGCGCCAGCAGCACGGGCAAAAATCGGTTACGCCGGGTTTGTCGCTCAAAATAAATCAGGATGATCCAGAGCGCCGCCAGCCACAACAACACATTCAACAGATAGGCGCGTAACAATGTGCTGATATACAGCGTATAGCCGAACGCACTGAACGCGAGTACCGCCAGAAGCGCGCCTTTTATCCCAATGAAACGTCGCCCGACCCGATACAACAGCGCCGCTGTGAGCAACATTAGTAGCGCGGTCATCACCCGCAAGGTGAACGGGTGTATCCCGGTCAGTGTGCGCCAGCCATAAACCAGTAAATAGTATGCTGGCGACCAATCATAGGGCGTCCAGTTGATGGTGTCCTGCACAGTGCCGAGCGTCTGCCAGACCGACCATACTTCGTCTTTCTGGAAATTGAGCGTGTTGAAGCGTCCGATCCGGCTGCCAAAAATAACGAGCAGGATCAAGACAAAAGCCAACAAAAACCAGCGCTTTTGTATAGCTGTTAACCGAATTGAGGGCAAGTGTTTTTCAAGCATAGAAGGGCAAATCGTACCGTTTCATCGGGCAGATTTCAACCGCTTTTCAGATTGCGCCTGCCTGATATGCGCTTGAATCAGGTAGCGATTTTGCCCTTCACGACGATTTCTTCTCCGGGCGAAGTGCTGCCATTTTCCGGCTCGGCGGTGATCCATGCCCAGGTGAATTTATCAATTACTTCGTAGCTGTGGAAGAGTAACGCGCCCTTGCCCTGTTCATCCACAGTGAAGATACCAACGCTGGTACGTTCGTTGTCGCGCGTCAACCAGAGTTGATAGGTTTTCCCGGCGACCAGTTTAGGGAAATTAACGGCATAGAGCAAGCCCGTTTTGCTCTCTTCGTTCCACATCATGAAGGCGTTGGAATCAGGGTTTTGCTCCGATGGTGGCAGGCGTACCCAACGCAGCCCGGTTGTATTGTTCAAAACAAATGCGCTGCCCGATTGTACGCCAGACATTAACTGCGTTAGCTGCGCGCTCAATTCGTTCTTTTGGCGAGAAATATCATTCACCCGGAGCGCCCAGAAGATATTGCTGGCAACCAGAGCAAGCATGGCAGCAATCGCCGCGATACGCCAGACACGGCGCGGCTTCGGCACTATAACTACAGGTGGTGGAACGGCGGCAGCCATGATCCTGTCAAACAGGTCGACGGGTGGTTCGACCTGCCGGACATCGGCACGCATTTCGTCCTGCAACCGCAGAAAATCACCCAGTTGAGCGCTGGCGTCGGGGCAGTTGGCAAGGTTAGCCTCTACCAGTTGTCTTTCTTCGAGGCTGCTCAATCCAAACGCATATTCCGGGATGAGTTCCTGAATTGCCTCACAGTTTGATATTGAATCAGCGCGGTGATTAGTTGCCATGCAAATATCTCATTATCATTTTACGCCAGCCTGTGGCGGGATGGATGTATGACGAAGCGACTCCTGCCAAAGTTCCCGCAGGCGTTGCAATCCTGTACGCAGCCGGGTTTTGATGGTTCCAAGCGGGATGCCTGTCATATCTGCAATTTCGTTATGGCTCATTGCCCGGAAGAAAGCCAGATCGATTAATACTGCCTGTTCTGGCGGTAGCTGCGTGATCAATGTTCGTAGAACAACACCATCCTGCCATCCATTTTCGGCGTGCGAAACTTCCATCTCCTCGATGGGTGCAGGGTGCAGCGACGGTTGACGGTTTTCCCGGCGCAGGCGATCAATCGCTGTGAAATGGGTGATCGAGAGCAACCAGCTTTTGAGCATTCCCTTTTCTGGATTCCACTGGGCTTTTTGTCCCCATATTTTCAGGAACGTATCCTGAGTAACTTCCTCTGCCAGCGTCGCGTTTTGCAAAACGCGATAGGCCAGACTATAGACCGCCTTGCCGTATTGCTGATAGATAGCACGAAACGCCTGCTGATCCTGTACAGCAATCCGCCGCATCAATTCTACGTCGTCATAAGACGAAGCCATAAACATCGTTGCTCCGCGTGTCAGTCTAACGCTTGTCGCGTTTTCTGTAAATATTTAAAAAATGATAAAAAACTCGATTTGATCCGGTTAAAAGTCAATCCGCCCTTGTAATCACCACCGATAGGCTTTGTAGAAGAGTACACACCCTTCATAGATGAATATATCACACGGAGTATAACGGAATGTCGAAATTGAGAAGTATTGTCCTGATTGCCCTTGCTGTATTATTTACAGTTCCCGCATTCGCGCAGAACCCCGTAAAGGCTGCCGATGCCCCTCTGGTCGCCCTGGGCGAGTCCAAAGAATTGGGTAAATTTCTGGTTGGCAAAGATGGTTTGACGCTTTATAGCTTTACACATGATGCACTCAACGAAACCACCTGTTATGATGCGTGCGCGACCAACTGGCCTCCGCTGATTGTCGAAAGCGCGGACAAGATCACCGCTGCCGAAGGCATCCCCGGCACGTTTGCAACAACCAAACGTAAAGATGGCAAGTTGCAAGTGACCTATAACGGTATCGCGCTCTACTATTGGGCGAAGGATACGAAATCAGGCGATACCACAGGCAACCGCGTCGGGCGCGTCTGGTGGGTTGTTCCCCCGGCAACAGTCTATGCGCAGCGTGTCCCGAAAGTTGGTAACGTTCTGGTTGGGCCAAAGGGCATGACCCTGTATATGTTCACGAAAGACACCGCCGACACCAGCAACTGCTATGATGCGTGCGCGACCAACTGGCCTCCGCTGACCGTGAAGGCCGCGACGGATGTTATCCCCGGCGTGAATCTGCACGGCAAGTTCGGCACGGCTACCCGCAAGGATGGCGCGTTGCAGGTGACCTACAACGGAATGCCGCTGTACTACTGGAAGGACGATAAGGCCATTGGTGATTCGCTCGGTGAAGGCGTCGGCAAGGTCTGGTTTGTCGTCGCGCCGGAAACTGTCATTGTCGGTAACAATAAAGACCTCGGTGATTTCCTGACTACCCCCGATGGTATGACGCTCTATGTCTTTACAAAGGACACCGCAGGCGTGAGCAACTGCTCTGGCGACTGCCTCAAGGCGTGGCCTGCCTATACTGTGGCTGCGGAGGATCGTCTTGCTCTGCCGACAGGCGCAAAGGGCAAACTGGAAACGCTCAAGCGTGATGATGGCAGTCTGCAAGTGACCTATAACGGCGCACCGCTGTATTTCTTCAAGGACGACAAGGCTCCCGGCGATGTAAAGGGTCAAAACGTTGGCAACGTTTGGGTAGTCGTCAAGCCCTGACCGTTTGCTGACCTCTGGCGTGAAACTGTTTGAGAAACCTGATAAACCCCACCCTGAATCCCTCACCACTGGCAAGGAGGGACTTCCAACGAGTGCGTATTGTCTCCCTTTCCCCGCAGGCAGGGAAAGGGTTGGGGATAGGGGACAATGCTTTTTAGACAGTCGCTGAAATCAGAGCGTGCCTTCGGGTGCGCTCTTTTTGTGCTTTTGGGAGACGAGTCAACCTGTTTTCCATTTTGCTGGAGACAAAAAGGCAGAAACATTCAGGAAATGTAACAAAATTGTTTGTACTGTCCGGTTGTATGCTGTGTCAATTTGTTTAAGATAGATTGCGAAGAACAACTACGCCTCCTTATCATAGATTTTGCTTTGTCCCAGGAGAATTCTCGTGAAAGCTGTCCGTATATCTCTAACCGCGTTTATCATCGCCGCATTTGTATTCGCTGCCGCGCAAGTGCGTACAGCAAAAGCTGCTGCCAGTTTCACCTATACAGGCGTTGTGACCAGCGCCACTTGTGACAACACCAGTTTCAGCGCCCTTTTGGAATTTAACAACGCTCTGGGTGTGACTTTCAACATTGACTATACCGATACTATCAGCGCACCGCTCGGAACATTTTCCTATTCTGGAACCTTTGGTTCTTATCCGGCTGGCCTTTATAACTCTCTGATTGCGGATTCCGCCGCAGGGCTTGGAATTGCCTCGCTCGACTATCCATACACTGTATCTGAAACGCTGACCGCTACTGACGGCACTACCACCTACTGGACAACAATTACGATGACCTGTAGCGGTGGCGCATTTGGTGGCATCACAGTAACAAGTGGTATGAGCAGCGCCGGTGGTACGGCGTATGTTGCTCCAGCATTGATTCCAGGCAATTTCGTACAACGTACTATCACCTGCACCGTTGCGCTATATTTTGAGACCTCTCTCGGTAGCCCGATTCCCAACACCAAAATCATTCAGGGGCAGCGCTGGTATGTCAACCCGACGCCTGTGAAAGGTATTGATGGCAAGTCGTGGACGGTGATTTTCCCCGGCGGCAACTCTGGCCTGAATGCGTTCATTCCGACTTCATGCGTCGGTGCTGGCTGATCCGGTCTTCGACAAGCCCTGATCGCTGGATCAGGGTATAACATCCGTTCTATTTGAGGTATAATCAATGTTGGTTATACCTTTTTCAATTGCGGAATGATCCAAACCAATGAATGATGATCCTTCAGCTTCTCGAAACGCCAAACTGAATTTTCAGCAGCGGTTTTCCGATTCGCCATTTGTCGAAAGAATCTGGCGCACCGAGGGCGCGCAGGCTGGCTCTTTCATTTCAATGGCGTTCAGCCATTGGCAGATGTGCGTCTGGCAGCAGAATGGCAAAATCAACCTGACGATGCGTGGCCCGGAAACGCAGGCCACGCGGGTCGATTGCCCTGCGGACGCCGAATTTCTGGGGATCGTATTCAGACTTGGGACGGTGATGCCTCACTTGCCCGCGAGTGGGCTTGTAGACGCGGATATAACCTTGCCCGATGCCACCAGTCAATCATTCTGGCTGAATAGCTCCGCGTGGGAATTCCCCAATTATGAGAATGCAGATACATTTGTGGATCATCTGGTGCGCGAAGGTTTGTTGGTACGCGAACCTGTCATCGAAGCAGCCTTGCAGGAACAGCCACAGCCAATCTCGGTGCGCTCCGTGCAGCGTCATTTCACGCGCGCGATTGGATTGACACATGGCGCGGTTGATCAAATCGAGCGTGCGCGTTATGCAACCCTGCTTTTGAAAAGCGGCGTGTCTATCCTTGATACGGTTGATCAGGCAGGCTATGCTGATCAACCGCACCTTACCCGATCCCTGAAACATTTCATCGGACAAACACCCGCGCAGCTTCTGGCGACAAATGCACCGGAGCAACTATCTTTTCTCTTCACACCGCGCACGATGGAAAAAGAATAGGCCCTGTCGCCCTAATTGAGGCTGCATAGCGAATCAATCGTTCCGAGCAAATCTTCAACCTCAAATGGTTTGCGCAAAAAAGCCGTCTTATTTTCGGCAGCAACCAGCTTTTCTATCTCCGGGGTAATAAATGCGCTGATAAACAAAAAAGGTATTTTGCTCAGGCTGGCGCAAGCACGCACATTATCAAATAATTCCAGACCAGACATTTCTGGCATCACAATATCGCTGATAATGAGATCGGGCTTGTGATGTTCAGTCACGTTCAGCATGTTCAACGCTTCCCGGCTGGATGTTGTCGCGTCTACCTGATAGCCGACATCAGAGAGTATAAGCTCCAGTGCATCCAGAATATTTGGTTCGTCATCGACTACCAGTAAACTAGGCATTTCCTTTTCCTCCGTCCGGTATCCAGACTCTGAACGTTGTCCCGTGTCCCGATATGCCATCGCTTTCGACTTCGATGCGCCCCTGATGCCGATTCATGATTTCTTTGGCGATAGAAAGCCCCAATCCCGTACCCGGTACGCCAACCTTGCGTACTGCTGCGCCCCGGAAGAAACGGGTAAATAACCGTGCCTGGTCTTCGGGTGGAATCCCCGGCCCGGTATCTGAAACGCTGAAGCCTGTCCACGTCTGGTCGTCAAAGCGCTGGGTATGGGTGCTGACCGTAATTTGCCCGCCGCCGGGCGTGTAGTTGATCGCGTTCGTCAACAGGATACTGACGACCTGCCCCAACAGCCCGGAATCAGCCTTCACTGTCGGCAGGTTATCTGCCCTTGAAAAGTCCAGCTGTAATTTTTTCTCGTGGGCGATAGAAAGGCGGTCATGAACATAATGCTCTATCAGCAGATTCAGGTCGATGGGGGATTTTGAAAGGTCTGTGCGGCTTTGGTCGATACGCGATAGCTGTAGCAAATCCTCGATGGTTTGACCCAATCGATCAACCTCCCGTTTGACAGTTCCCAGATGTTTTTCGAGTTGTTCCGGGTGTTTCTCTATCAGGGTACAGCGCAGTTTGAGACTGGTGATAGGGGTACGCAATTCATGCGATACGTTGGAAACAAATTCATCTTTCATTCGGCTGAGTACAACCAGTTGATCATTGGCAGCCTTGAGTTCGGCAGTGCGCTGTTCCACCAAATCTTCCAGATGACTTCGATAGTGTTCCAATTCTTCCTGAACCTGCTTGCGCGCCGAAATATCTCTGGTACTCGCCAGAATATAAGGCTTATCACCTATCTCCACGACGTTAGCCGACACCGAACCGATGAGAGGAGTTCCATCTTTTCTTCTCAGAGCGATTTCAAAATCCTCGACACGGCGATTCTTTGCCTGAATTTCCTTGAAGAATCGGGCGCGATCATCATTGTTTGCCCATAGTCCCAGTTCACTTGAAGTTTTTCCGAGCATTTCTTCTCTGGTATATCCGAGCAGCTTGCCATTACTTTCGATGATTTTTCCATCGTCTATCGCGGTAATGGTCATACAATCGCCGGTGGTGGCGAACATGGTACGGAATTTTTCTTCACTCTTGCGGAGCGCATCTTCTGCCTGTTTACGTTCCTCTATTTCCGCTGTGAGGTTTTCCAGCGTGCCACGCAGTTGTTTTTTCATGTGGTTGAAGGAAGTTGCCAGACCATCCAGTTCATCAATGCGGCTGTTCATATCGGGAACCCGATCCCATTCACCTCTGGTCAATGCCTGTGTGGATTTGCTGATCTTCGATATTGTACCGGTGATTTTCTCCGTGATAAGGACGCTAACGCTTATCGAAGCGGCTAGCGCGACCACAATAATTACAAATGTGGCGCGATTATTGGCGTTGATTTGCGACATAAACGCCGACTCCGGGACGGCCAGTACCACTGTCCAGTCGATCCCATATTTATTATGTACTGGTACAACCTGTAAAAACTGGCGTTCGCCCTGTACCAAAAGTTCAAACTGACTGGACTCTTCCGAATTAGAATGGTAATCTCCCAAAGATTCTTTCAAAAATTCCGCCGATTGGCGAATCGCAGCGCTTTGGCTGTCTTTCGCGTAGACCCGTTCCAGTTTTCCATCTTTCCCGGTAACCAGAGTTTCGCCTGTGGAAACAGCAACCAGCGCCCCGGAATGATCCAGGCTGAAACTCTGTCCAGCCGCCGGAATTTCCAGCATCTGGAAAAAATTGCTCAGTTGTGAGAGGGTAATATCAACCGAGAGTACCCCAAGCAGATTATTGTTTTCGTCATAGACTGGACGGCTGGCCGCAATCGCCATATCCTGCCCCGTGATCAGGATGTAGACATCGCTGGAGATGGCATCCTTTTTTTGAGATGCGCCGATATACCAGGGGCGGGTTCGGGCATCGAAATTCGGGATGGTCGTCAGCAATGTTTTGATGTTTGCCTGATCATCCACGCCATATTTTTTGAACGCACCACTCTGGAGGTTATCAGTGCTATAAACATAAAAAGAATTATCTTTTCCCTCTCGCCCGCTTCCGATGATGCCGCCGTTAATATTCCCGAAATAAATGCTGGATATGGCAGATTGAAGATGGACCTGTTCCAGAAAATATTGCTGCATCATGCTGGCATTGCCCGGATCGATCCATCCGCGCCGGATTGCTTCTGTATTGAATTTTGTAATCTGGTGCGGCATTTCCAGAAATGCCTGCAAATGTTCGTTCATGCGCGATGTAATCTGGCTTCGCAGCTGCCGGGCAACGGTATTCACAGCCGCTTGCCCGTTCATGAAGGAAAGGTATCCGGCAAGCGCCACTGTCAGAGCGATCAAGACCATATAGGGTACTGTAAATAACATGCGCAGGGAGACAATACCCGGCTTTAGTGTTTTGGAGAAATATCGCTGGTGGCCTCGAAGCGCCTGAAACCTGCTGCTCATGAGGGAAAAGTTTCCTTTCTCCCAAACTATACAACCAGAATCGCGTTTAGGGTGTCACATAGATGTTCGTCTTTCTACAAATTATTCTATTATCTTTTTGTCGATTTCAGGATTTCGGAGTTTTGGAAGGGAATCGTTTTTTCTGGATGGTGAAAATGAACGTATAGTTATCAGGTTAAATTTATGAGGCATCAATGACAATTCCCGATACCCTTGTGGCTGTATTCCATAATTTTCGCACAACGGAATTCAGCACGATTGCGAAAGATGGCACACCGATCACATGGCCTGTTACCTCGGTCTATGAAGAGGATAAACAGGAGTTTATCCTGTTTACCGCGATAGGCTTGCCACAAAAAGCCTACAACATCAAGCGTAACCCGAAGGTATCACTCCTGTTTTCCGAACCCAGAGCGTCGAGGCTGACATTCCCGCCTGCCGTGCTGGTACAGGGAGACGCGCAGGTTTCCGACACAATCACCACGCTTGAAGGAATCGAACCCATCTGGGCGAAGATATATCGCTTCCAGCCATCGGCAAAGATGATGAGCGGTTCGCCCCTCATGCGCTACCTGATGGACTGGTACTATATGCGCCTGAAAATCCGGGTGATCCCGAAGCGCGTCCTCTGGTGGGAGAAGGGTGATTTTTCGCAGCGTCCACAGGAGGTGCAACGTGTGGGATAAAGCCGTAAAAAATCTGGCGGAATATCCAACCGCCGTCCTGACGGGCATCGACTCTGAGGGCTATCCATTCAGCATCCGCTGTAAACCGGAGGTGGATGCCGCAAAACAGGTTCTCTACATTACCGTGCCAGATGGTGTCCCGATTCAGACCGGACCAGCAGGGTTGCTCTGCCACTATCACGACGACTTGCTCTGGAATTTGAAAAACTTTATCTTGCGCGGAACGCTGGAAAAAGCTGATGGACGCTGGGTGTTTCATCCGACGCAATTTATCGAAGGGGCGGGACGACTCACGGGCGTGATTGGCTTAATCCGCAACGGGCGACGCGCCGCCAAACAATATCTTGATAAACGTGGCCTGGCACGTCCGAAAATTCCCTGGGATAAACTCCGCGAGATTTATGACCGCGCGCAGAAATCGTAGGTGTCTCAGTTTATAGCGTCCTCTCATGCGGGCGTTATAATAGCGGCTCATGCTTAAATTATTACACGGTGCAGAGCCGTTCTTTTTTCCGGGTGATCTCTCCAAACGTACTGGCGTCCTGCTGCTGCATGGTCTAACCGCCGCCCCACAGGAGGTCTACTGGCTTGGAGAACACCTTGCCCGTCAAGGCATGATGGTCTATGGTCCGCGTCTCTATGGACATGGCATCAATGCACGATGGATGAATCGAGGGCGCTGGCTGGATTGGTACGCCGGAGCGCTCGATGGCTATCATATGCTGCGTGCAAACTGTGATCGCGTGTTCGTTAGCGGACTGTCGATGGGTGGTTTGCTGGCGTTGTTGCTTGCTTCCAATGAGGAAGTCGCGGGCATCATCTCGATGGCGGGCGCATTACGCATCAAAACGGATGGGCGTCCAACGCACTTCCTGCGCTACACCAGAATGAGGGTTGCGCGCTATGAGCAGGCAACAGACGCCATCGATCAGCGCGTGCGCCAGTTGCAGGCCGAACGCGGCGAACGTGAAACCGGGCGTGTCGCCTATTATGAACATCGCGCAATGGGCGTCTCTGAACTGCTGCGGCTACAGGCAACGGTACAATCGCACCTGTCAAAAATCACTGCCCCTGCCTTATTGATCTACTCCGAAAGTGACGAAACCATCCCGTTCGCGGTGATGGGCGAATTGCAACGCAAGTTGACGGCATCCCGTAAAGTACAAACAGTTTCGCTCCAGCAAAGTAAACATATCCTCACCAACGATGTCGAAATGGAACGTGTATTTGCAGCCGTGTTGGAATTTATCGAAGGGAATCCCTGATGAAACTGGTAGTGGCAACAATTCAGGATCAGGATGTAGATGGGGTACTGGATGCGTTTCGCGCACAGCATATCGGCGTGACACACATCGGGACAACGGGTGGATTCCTGCAACAAGGGAATAGTACATTGCTCATCGGTGTAGATGAAGCGCAGGTGAATACTGTCTTTGCGGAACTTGGACGCAACTGCAAGCGGCGTACCCAGTTCACGCCGATTGCGCACGGGGGAACACCCGGCCCGGAGGGGCTATATAGCTATCTGGAAGTAGAAGTTGGCGGCGCAACCGTTTTTGTGTTGGATGTTGATCGGTTCGAGCAAATTTGAGAGGGTGAACTCATGAAACTGATTCTTGCGATTGTAGCGTCGGATGCTGTTGATCCCGTCTCGAAGGCGCTGGTACAGAAGAATTTCCCGGTGACACACATCAGCAGCGTTGGCGGATTCCTGCGGCGTGGCAGCACAACACTGGTGATTGGTGTGGATGAAACGCAAGTAGAGCCTGTTTTGGATACGATACGTGCGGCGACGCCGCGCACGGCAAGTAATGAAAAAGCTCATGCCGTGACGCTGTTTGTCCTGAATGCTGGTCAATTCGTGCAGATTTAGGAGCGACACTGTTTTGAATTTTGCCCTGAAAAACGATCTGACAGAATCTACAACGTTGCGCTCCAAAACGCCCCTCTCTGCTTGCGGAGAGGGGTTGGGGTGAGGTTAACTGAATAATGAACAATTCACCGTTGCTCGTTCGCCCCTGGCAGGATGAAGCCGATCCGCGCGTTATCTCCCGGATCACGCCGGAATTGGCAGGCTGGCAATATCTGACAATGGAAGCCCGCCGTTTGCCCTTTGATGGCGTTTGGGAAGCCTATACCGCCGAACACGAGATGGTCATTGTATTGCTCGGCGGCATTTGTTCGCTGGAGACTTCGCGCGGGGATTGGGCGCGTGTCGGGCGTCGTCTGGATGTATTCAGCGGGATGCCCTATGCGTTCTATCTGCCGCGCCGGACAGATTTCCGGTTGCGCGCCCTGAGTGAGGTTTGCGAGATTGCCGCCGCGTGGACGCCTACCGATCAGGATCATCCAATTCAACTGGTAACCCCAAAAGATGTTTCTATCGAACTGCGTGGCGCTGGTAATGCCACCCGGCAGATTCACGGCATCATTCCGCCAGGGTTCGATTGTCACCGTCTGGTTGCGGTAGAGGTCTATACGCCGGGCGGCAACTGGTCATCGTATCCACCACATAAACACGATGTACACGTTGTCGGCGCGAATGGCGAACTAATCGAGGCCGATCTCGAAGAAATCTATTTTTACAAGATAGACAAGCCAGAAGGTTATGCCATCCAGCAGGTATATACTGCGGATCGGCGGTTGGACGAAATTATCCGGGTACAGGATAACGAAGCCGTGCTTGTCCCGGAAGGTTATCATCCGGTGGTCGCCGCACACGGCTACACGTCCTATTACCTGAACTTTCTGGCAGGTTCGGCGCAGTCGCTAGCGAACACAGACGATCCCACTTATGCCCATGTGCGTGCCGAATGGAAAGATAAAGACCCGCGTCTGCCGTTCTTCACACACGAAACAGAAAACACCGCTTAGACTGCGGTAAAAACACTCATAAGTTTCTCGTGGTCGTAATCCGTGATGATCCATGTTTTGGAACTGGACGCAAGTCGAGCGCCCCACGCATTGCCTTCGCGGTATAACTCAACTTCTGCCCATTTCCCGATTGTTTCATCAACAGCGCAGCAAGCCGCCAGTGGATCGTGCAGCATCTTTCCGAGAGGATTCTGCTTCAGATAAACATCCATTCCTTGCCATATGCGACTCAGGGAAGGATGGTTGTTTTTGATTCGCCCAATAACCTCGTGCATTTTCTGATCATAGAAAACACGATGACAAACGTTTTTGGATACGAATAGTTTGCGTGCAATTCCCTTGTAATCTAATACAGCACTTGCGGCTTTATTATCGGTTATCAGATTGTGGGTAGGGCTGGTTTTCAGCCCTTTGAATTTATCCAACTGTAGTTCTGGTGGGACAACCCCTTCTCCCGCAAATCCGCCTTGCGCTACCAATCTTCCTACCCGAAGTTGCGCACCGGACATGAGGATCGCTTCGTGGAGGTTGGTCAGGGCAGCGCCTGTGATCAGAGTAGTATTCTCATCACATTGCTCTAAAAGCACCTTCGCAGCGGGTTGGGAATCCTGCGAAGGCGAAATATCGCCAAACGCATCATAATGCCACTGGGAGACAGAGGGTTTTGGTGTATCTATATTTTGTACACCAATGGGAATATCTCGGTTAAACCACTCTCGCAATGCATGGCGAACAAACCCTATTTGATGCGGCGATCCAGGTAGAATGGTCACGGCTTTGAGGTTAACTTGTCGGTGTCCCGCCAAAAACAACAAGGTCAAAAAATCATCGGGATCATTGGTTTCCATATCCCAAACAACATCAATCATGATAGAAAACCTTTCACCCAACTTGCGCTTTGGAACGCTGATTATGATTCTTGCACGCGGGTAATCTTTGCCCCGACAGCGCGCAACCGTTCATCTACCTTTTCATAGCCGCGATCAATCTGGCGTACATTGCGAATAGTGGTCTTGCCATGTGCCGCCAATGCCGCAAGGAGCATTGACATTCCCGCACGAATATCCGGACTGGTCAGCGTCAGATCGCCACGTAAAGCTGTTGGCCCCTGAATCAACGCCCGGTGCGGATCGCACATGATAATACGCGCGCCCATCTGTGCCAATTTATCGGTGAAGAACAGACGGTTTTCGTACATCCATTCGTGGAAGAGGACTGCACCCGCCGATTGCGTAGCCACCACAATAGCGATGCTCATCAGATCGGTGGGGAAACCCGGCCAGGGTTGCGCCTTGATTTGCGGGATGCGCTTTCCCAAATCCTGCGTAACAGTGAGATGTTGCCCACGCGGAACGAAAATATCCTTGTCGCGGGCTTCCCAATGAACACCAAGCCGCTGAAATACACCCTCAATTGTGGACAGATTTTCGGGATCGGCGTTCTGGATCAGGAGTTCGCCACCCGTGACCACTGCCGCGCCGATAAAACTGCCGACTTCGAGATAGTCTGCACCAACGCGAAACTCCCCGCCGTGCAGGTGCGGCACACCTTCGATCATGATCGTATTCGAGCCGATCCCGCTGATTTTCGCACCGAGGCCATTCAGGAAATTACACATATCCTGAATGTGCGGCTCACAGGCTGCATTGCGAATGACCGATGCGCCGCTGGCAGTAGCCGCCGCCATAATCGCATTTTCCGTTGCGGTGACGCTGGCTTCATCCAATAGAATATCAGCGCCCTTCAAGCCATCGGCCTGCATATGGAACGAACCATCAACTGTGATTTTCGCGCCCAGTTCTTCCAGCGCCAGCATATGCGTATCGACGCGCCGCCGTCCGATCACATCGCCGCCGGGAGCAGGTAAATCAATCTGCCCGATACGCCCAAGCATCGGGCCAGCCAAGACAATCGACGCGCGCACCTGCTTCGCCAGTTCTGCCGGGACTTTATGGGTACGAATTGTTTTCGCAGTGATCTTCAGATCATGTGGGTTATCGTTGACGCCCCATTCGACTTCCGCGCCGAGGTGTCGCAAAATGTCACACATCACGCGCACATCGGCAATATCTGGTACATTGTGGAGTGTGACGGGTTCATCGGTCAGCAAACAAGCGGGAATTAGTTTCAACGCTGAATTTTTGTTGCCGTTGATCTGCACCGACCCGCTGAGGGCATGACCGCCTTCAATAACAAATTGATCCATGTGATTTCCTAAATGAGTCGCAGCAGGATCGCCAGCACAAACGCGCCAATCATCAGCGCTGCCACGCTCACAACACCTGTCATCGGGTAGAGATTGGGGTCAAGGATATGCCCGGTTCGCCGTGCCATACGCATCGGCAGGATGAACACCGAGATCGATAGAATGACGCCACTCACTACCAGCGCCAGCGGAAACGCCAACGCATTTACTGTTACATTGACCTGCCCGCCGCTTTGCGTGGCAGGTTGATTGAGGCTATAAAGCAACAGACCAGCCGCCACCGCAGCAGGCAACCCGATAATTAGACTAACAATGGTTACAGCAATAGTATATGGGCGCTCGCCAACATAGGTATTCGGTTTCGGCTCGTCTGGTTTCTGATCGGTCATAAATTATCGGTTCTGGATCGACCAATCGAACCCGATGGTGGGATCGTCAAACGGAATGCGTTGTTCATCTGGCGCGGCAGGGTTATAGCTCTTGGTGACGTGATAAAACAGGATCACTGGCTCGCTGCCAAGCACCTGATAACCGTGCGCGATTCCGGTTGGAATCAACACACTCACGGGGTTATCTTCACCCGCATAGATCACCTGGGTGATCCCGTTCGTCTGTGAACGCGGGCGACGATCATAGAGGACGATCCGCGCCATACCGCTGGCAACATACCAGACATCATCCTGGTCTTCGTGCCAGTGAAATGCCTTGATCACATAAGGGTAGGTTTTGGTGATCGCGGTCTGACCAAAACGGCGCAGCATGTTATCGTCATCGCGCAAAATTTCGCGGAAATAGCCGCGATCATCAGGATGGGTGAGCAGTTTTTTCACCACCACATCGTGAATTTTTCCGATAGGCATAAGATGTATTCCCCAAAGCCAGCTTACAAAATAGTGGGACACATTGTAGCGCTATCCGCACCCGGTTTGCTATGCTTTGCATATTAATTCAAACAATCAGGGACACCATGTCTGAAAAACTCAATCTCAAAGACCTTGCGGCGTTCGCGCTTCGCAGTGATGAAGATAAACCCATCAACCTTGCAGATTTTGTCGGCAAGCGCGTTTTGATTTTCGTATTCCCGCGTGCCGATACGCCGGGATGTACGGCGCAGGCGTGCGGTTTCCGCGACTCTTTCCCGAAGATCAATGACGCGGGCGCGGTTGTATTCGGTCTGAGCAACGACGAACCCAAAGCGCTTGCCAGTTGGAAGAAGAAGCAGAACCTTCCCTACACGCTCCTGAGCGACCCGGAACACAAGTTGATCGATAAACTTGGGACATGGGGCGAACGCAGTATGTTCGGCAAGAAATTCATGGGGACGATCCGTAGTCACTTCGTCTTTGATGAAAAGGGAAATCTCACCACTTCCGAAATCAAAGTCAATCCTGCCGATAGTGTACGGCTTGGTGTGAACTCTTTGCTGAAGTTGAGCTAGCTCGTTTTTGTGGCGGGTTTCTGCGCGCGACTCCACCCCGCCGCAGCCCGCCGCGCATTGCGTCCGCGCAAGACCGCACTGATCACCAGCGCAAGAATCGTCACGATATACGGAATCATCTGGGTATATTCAGACGGAACCTGCCCATCCCGGAAGGTCGTGGCGAGTTCGGGGATTTTGAGCGTCCCCAGGCGGATGCTCAGGGTATCGGCAGCACCGTAAAACAGTGATGCGAGAAGTGTTCCCAGCGGGGTATTGCCGCCAAGTGCCGGGATCGCCAGCGCGACGTAACCACGTCCAGCCGACATACCCCGCTGAAATGTCGTCAGATAACCCATGCTAAGGTGAATCCCGCCAAGCGCCGCCAGTCCACCACTGATTGCTAATGCCAGATAGCGCGTCCGCTTGACGCTGATCCCGACAGACGCGGCAGCATCCGGGTTCTCACCGACAGCCCGCAGATGTCGCCCGGTGGGAGTGCGATAGAGGAAGAAGGCAACAACCGCAACACACAACAGACCGATCCATGTCACAATGTTTTGTTTGCCGATCATATCATAGAGCGCATTGCCGACGCCCGGAATCCCTTGCAAAAAAGTAAATTCCAGATTCGGCATGACCGGGCTTGGCAGCTTGCCCGCGCTGGAACGATCCTGTGCAACCTGCGTCATGATCGCTACCGTTCCCGCGCCACCGAGGATATTGATCGCCAGCCCGGAAAGGACAATATCGCCACCAAGTTCCAGATGAAAAAACGCCAGCACCAGCGCCAGCAGAATCCCGGCGATCACGCCTGCCAGCAACCCTAGCCAGGGCGCAAATGGCACGAGCCAATCCACCTGATTCGCGGCGGCTCCGGCAACAACCCCGGTAAAAGCGGCGGTCAGCATAATGCCTTCCAGCCCGATATTTACCACACCTGCTTGCCCGCTGATCAATGCACCAAGCGAAGGCAACAGGATCGGCGTCGTCAGTCGCAGGATAGCGGCAATGAATGACGCGCTGAAAATGCTTTGAAGGATCGCGTCCATCAGGCTGCCTCTGCTTCAATTTTGGGTGGGGCTGTTTCTGGTTTCATCGCCCGACGCCGCGCCCGAATAAATTGCGCCAATCCTTCCGCTGTGACCAGCAAAATGATGATTGCCTGAATGATATTCACAATCTCCAGCGGCACTTTCGCGTCGTTCTGGATAATCGCGCCGCCTGCCCGCAGATACGCATAGAGCAAGCCCATTGCCGGAATCGACAGGATGTTGTTACGCGCCAACAGTGCTACGACGATCCCCTCAAAGGCCAGCCCGCCAGAGATATTGGCGATCAGGCGTTGATTGACGCTCATGGAGAGATATGCCCCGGTAACGCCCGCGAAGGCTGCGCTTACCGCCATTGTTAACATGATCGTTCGGCGGGTACGTATCCCCCCATAGCGCGCAAAATTCGGATTCGCGCCGATGATCCGCATCTGGTAGCCGAACGGCGTGCGCTGCAAAATCACCCATGCCGCGATCACGGCAATCACGACATAGCCGATAGCGCTGCTCAGGCGCGTCCCGACGATGAAGCGCGGAAAGACGGCATCCGGCGCAAACTGTGCCGAGACGATATAGCCCGCGTTGGCTGGTTTGACCGCCTGCAAAATCAGGCTATAGATACGCAAGGCGATCTCGTTGAGCATCAGCGTGGAAACCAACTCATTCGCGCCAAGATAGGCACGGAGCGCACCCGGCAGCAACCCCCACAGGAACGCTACCAGACAACCCACCGCCGCCGCCAATGGCAACAGTAACCCCTGCGGGATACCCTGAATATTCAATACAACCAGTCCAGCCGCAGCAGCCGAAAGCAGAATCTGCCCTTCCGCGCCGAGGCTGAACAGCCGCGCCCGAAAGACCAGCGCAATCGCCAGCCCGACAAGGATCAGAGAGAGGGCATCCTCGATCCAATTGCCCCAGCGATTCAAACGGGAAAGCGGCCCGGTGACCAGCGCGATCATCGCCTTCATCGGTTCGGTACTCAGGAATGCCATCACAATGAAACCAAGTACCAGCGCGACCAATACGGTAAGGATGATGCGCAACGTCCCGGCAAATTTATTTTCCCAATAGAACAGGACAAGCGATAGCCCGACAAGGGTATTCACCAGCATCACGCCGGGAAAGGTCGGCAGGGCGAATACATCCCCGATTGGCACGGCAGGATTGATCGTAAACGTGATTAGCAGCGCAATAATCACCGCAAAAATGGCGCTGATCGAGATAAAAATTATTTTTCCGGGCGCGTTCCTGATGCTCAACCGGGCGTGCCTTTCGCGCGAGGCTTGCGGGTTGCGGACGATTTAGCCGTTTTGGGAACGCCGGGCGAAGCTGGCGGCGTCGGTGGAATAACAGGTGTTTCCGGCTTTTCGGCTTTGATGGGTGGTTCTTTGCTTTCAGAAATTTCATCCGGTGTGAATTCCTGAATCGGACGCGCATTATTGGCCTTGATCCGTCCGGTACTCATCAGCAATTGACGCAGGCTGTGCAGCGTAGCCCGACGGTAAAGCTCATCCAGCGAATCGGCCTGAATCCATTCGATCAGGGGTTTATCCAGATAGCCTTGCACACGCGGCTGACCGCTTTTATTCACGCCAATACGGGCGCGTCGGAAACGCATACAGAAATGGGTTTTGGCGCGTATCTGCGGCCATAGCTGCGTCATGATGTCGCTATCGGAGCCAATACGCACCAGAGGTTCTGTCTTATTGGCATTTTCGTTCATTTCAACGCGCATATCTGCCAGAAATTTGACAGGTTCGGCTTCCGGTTTGAGCGGCCAGGGAACGACCAGATCACCATCCAGCCCGCGAAGCACATCAAGCGCAACCTGTTTTTCCTTCACCGGGCTGGTCACGCCGTAATAGCGCACGCTATCCATTACCATTACGTCAAAAACACCCGTCAGCGAAGCAACGTCAATAGCGAGCATTTCAGCTTCCGGGTTTGCGCCATCGACTTCGACCTCAAATCGTTCCACTGCCATCGCCGTATCCAGCCGATAGCGCCAGACCGCCATTTCCAGTTCTTCCGGCGTTTCCGCGTAGACGACTTCGGCGCGGTAGAACTCTACATCGCCCCACGCATAGAAGAAGGTTTCGCCGTCGCCAATGACGGGAACATGCACGAAGATCGCCATCGGAATTTCATCCGCAAAGGCATCCATCATCCCTTCGTAGGTGTATCCCGGTGCGGGTGTACACTGTTCTCCGAAGAGCGCCAGCGCTATCCGGGTATGACGGAGGGAATCATTGCCCTCGATGGGGATAGGTTGCCCATCTGTACCCAGCGCTTGCAAAAGGCGTTCGACAGGCCAGCTATTGCTGATCCCGATCAGCCGGCGCGCCTGTCGTAAATCGCGGTTGGGTTCGACCTGATTCCGCACACGCAGCAGCACCAGACCAAGTTGATCCGCGCCTTCCGAATCGCCATCTACCCAGAGTGGCAATACTTCGCGCGTGGCATCGTCCAGCCACGCGCCACCATAAAAAGGTGGCAAAATACCCCGCTCTTCCATCAGGATCAGCGAAATGGTGTGCAAATAATCGACCTCTTCGCGCAGGAATTTCACTGCATCCTGTTGAGCGCCGAGGGTATATCCGCTGTTTTGTTGCGTGGGTGGCGGTGTCTTTTTCTTTCTGGGCATCGCTTGTTGTTTTGTTGTTCCGTGAACGGGCGACACCTATTCTAACGCCAGAATTGCGTTTTCAGCGATAGCGTGCGAAAATTTGATCTCTGAATATCCTTATAGTTAACTGGATTAGCACTATGGCAGTCAAGAAAATCCTCATGTTCAGCAAGCATGAGAAAATCCTGCGAACAAAAAGCGAACCTGTACAAAAAATCAACCGTGAAATCAAAGCTCTATTTCAGGATTTGAAGGATACAATGGAGGATTCGGGTAACGCTATCGGACTTGCCGCGCCGCAAATCGGAATTATGAAGCGTGTTTTCGCGGTACGGCTGGGGTATCAGGGCGGGAAGGACGACGGTAGCGATATTCCTGAAGAAGCTATAGATGCCTCTGCGGAAGTAGACGAGGAGCTTGAGGAAGAAGAGACGCCCTATCTCCCACCTGTTATTATGGTGAACCCGGAAATTGTCGAAAAGAGCGAAGAACTGGAAAAAAACACCGATGGCTGCCTGAGCGTACCGGGAATGGTCGGCTATACCTTCCGTCATCTACGCATTCGGGTGAAATATCTGGATGAAGCCGGGAAACCTATGGATCGATGGTTCGCGGGATGGGATGCCCGTATGATTCAACATGAATATGACCACCTGGAAGGCGTCATGTTCATGGATCGGCTATCTACACTGGATGATCTGTACGTTATTGCAGAGGGTAAAGACGGAAAATATGTGCAGATTCCGTACAAGAATGTCGTACAGAACGCGCGGCGAGCCACAGGGAATGCCAGCCGCGAATCACTGGTGAAATAGAATTTACAGAATCAATTCTCAAATCGGCCCGCGATAGGGGCGTGGGCCATATTGATCGATAATGATGCGTTTGAGCAGGCTCGTATCGTTATCGGCTTCCTTCAAACGTCGGAACAGTTCCATAAATCCATGCGGTTTGACCAGAAACACATCGCAACCCGCGCGGAATGCTTCGGTCATCATCGCACGATCATCGTGCATGGTCGCCATAATCAGCGTTGCTTCCGGGTTTTCTTCCCGCAACTTGCGTATAATCTCAACCCCGGTTGAATCTGGCAGTTCCCAATCGACCAGCGCCAGCGCCAGCTTTGGAACGGCCTTTGCCGCCAGAAGTGCCGACGCCCCGGACGAAGCGCCCGTAACCTTGAAATCGGCTTGTTCCAGCAAGCGTACCAGAAAATCCCGGTTGGCAAATTCATCGTCGACGACGACGGCGTACCCTGCCTGTAGTGTAATCATGAATGAACCCCTCTAAATACAGGTTTTGTAAGAATTGCCGACACCCCCCGGAATCGGCAAAAAGTATTTTATTTATCTTTTGTAACCGTCGCTGCGATAGCGGAATCCGTTTTGGGTTCGCTTTTCCCGTCCGTTTCGGCTGGTTTTGGCTCTTCCGGCTTCACCGCCTCGGCTGGTTTAACAGTTGCAGCTTCAACAGTTATAGCAGGTTTTGATTCTTCGTGCCTGGCAATTGGTTCACCCGGTTTGACATCGGAGGTCACGGGTGGTTGTGCCGGAGCAGGTGTTACGGGCGCAACTGGTGCAGCGGCTGGTTGTTCGGGCTTCATATCCGCTGGTGTAGCAGCAGGTGTCGCGGCTTTCATTGCTTCGGGTCTCAGCGGCAAGGTGTCAACCGGATTCGCGTCCGCTACGATAGGTTCGGCTGGTTTTGGCACTTCCGGTTTAATCGGTAGTGTATCGGTTGGATTCACGCTCATAGGAGCATCTGGCATAGACGGCTCGGCTGGCTTTGCTTCTTCTGGTTTCGCAACAGGTGGCGTCGTTGGTGGTGTTGGTGTTGGAGTAGCCGCAGATGCAGCCGCCACTTCCGCTGTCTTTAGTTTCTCATCCACTTTTGGCGCGGATACTGGTTGCAAAGGCCCTGTGCCGTGCGCGCGCACACTTGGCGCGCCTGCCGCCGGGTTGACAGGTGGCGGTGGTTCGGGCAATGGCTTCGCATCTTTTTCGATAGGCAGTGCGGAGGCATTTGCCTGAATCGGGTCATGGTGCGGTTGCACGATGCTGATTGCGGGAGCGGGCGCAGCCGGAGCAGGCGCAGCTTTGGGAGCGGCTGTTTCTGCATCTTTTGCGGCTTGAATCTGGGCATCATACTTGGAAAGCATCATGAGGAATTCGGCAATCGGGAGGGGTTTGGGCAGGTAATCGTTACATCCTGCTTCCAGACACTTTTCCCGGTCACCCATCATAGCATAGGCAGTCACGGCAATAATGGGCGTTGTCAGCCCGCGCGCACGCAGCGAACGGGTCACTTGCAGGCCACTCATTTCGCCAGCGAGTTCGACATCCATCAAAATCAGATCGAACTTCTCATGCGAAAGTTCTTTCAGCGCGACTTCGCCTTCAGTGTAGTTCACAACCTCATGTGAGTTCATGTTTGCGACACGCTGGACAAGCATCAGATTGGTCGCGTTATCTTCGACGTATGCGATTCGCATGGCTTAGGCTTCCTGTGTAACCGGCTGTTCCGGCTCCGATTGGTAGAGCGGGAGGGTAAAGTAGAAGGTACTGCCCTTGCCGAGCGTACTTTCTGCCCAGATTTTCCCGCCCATAAGGTTGAGCAACTGACGAGAGATCGCCAGCCCCAACCCCGAACCCGCACGTCCTTTGCGGCGTCCGCTTGTGCCTTGACGGAATTCCTCGAAAATCTTATCCATATCCTGGGGCGCGATGCCGATTCCGGTATCGTTGATCCAGAACAGCATGAAGCCATCTTCCTGCGGACGTGCGCCGACGGTAATCGTACCTTCGTCGGTGAACTTCGCAGAGTTGGAGAGCAAATTCAGCAAAATCTGGCGCAGACGGAGCGTATCGCCACGTACTGCCGGGAGTGCATCCGGCGTATCGCGGCGGATTTTGATCGGCTTGTTGCCTTTCAATCCGGCTGCGGTTGCCATCACGCCCTTGAACAGTTCGTCCACATCCACTGTTTCGATTTCCAGATCGAGCTTTCCGGCGTCTACCTTGCTCAGGTCGAGAATGTCATTGATGAGTGCGAGCAGATGCTTACCAGAGGTATTGATCTGATCGAGGTCCTGGCGGTAGGCCGGGGGAAGCTGCTGGCTCTGATAGAGCATCGGGAAGTTCAGCATCGCATCGCTGAAGCCGATGATCGCGTTCAGCGGGGTACGCAATTCGTGCGACATATTCGCCAGAAATTGACCACGAAAGTTCTTGGCTTCCAATGCGGCTGAACGCGCTCTTTCCAGTTCTTCGTTGGCGTCTTCCAGCTTTTCGGTCAGTGCCTTCTGGCGCAACAGGCTTCGATTAATTTCCTGCTGGCTGTCATAGAGACGAGAGGCTACATCGCGTTCCTTGCGATAGTTCGCCAGCGCCCACTCTGCGATACCGTAGAGTTCGCCGGACATTTGGAGCGCGATACCGAGCGCGAGCAACATAATTCCGAGGGCGAACCATTGCGCCCGCGACATCTCGAAATTGCGCCCGATAGAGGGGACAACCACCGTGATTACTACTGCAATCGCTACCGCCAGGATGGTCGAACGGGGAGAGAGGAACAACCCCACCAGAAAAACCAGCAAGGGGAAGATGAACGGGATCAGGTCTTTACCAATCGCTTTTGAGTCTTGTCCTGTCGGCGTGTACATCATCAGGGCAAAGGTGGCGAACATACCGAGGATGTATGCCCACACCGCGAGAGTGTAATTGCCACGTGTCAGAAATGCCCGGCATAACAAACATCCGGCGACGACTGTCACCATTGGCAGCAACAAATCGGCAAGGTTAGTCACCGAAAGCGCGGTCAGAATGAGGGTCGCCCAAACAATGAGAATAGATATCGCAAGAGTGGCTTTCCATAGGATAGAAAGACGCTCTACGCGGACTTCCTGTGCGAAGTCTATTCTTGCGTGAGTTTCAACGGGTAGGTCGCTCATAATTTTTGTCCAAAACCAGCGCTATATTTGTCATATATTTTGCCTAGATTATAGTATAACGCTATCTCAATCCAATAACGTCCGAATTTTTTGTGAATTTTGTGAATATTTCCAATTTACAAAAAGTTGTGAAATTTATTTATGGGATAAATATTGTAAGAATCGGGTATGAATGTTTGACACAAAACAACAAAAACCATCTCAAATATCACAGGCTTTTACAAATTTGAGAAATGTCGGTTTGCACAAATTGGAAAACGCAGCGCCGATATATCGAAGGTTGATCGCCTGATTTCAGCGATCAAATCAAACAGCCAGCGGCGGTGTAGTCCGATTTCATCAGCACCAGGTTTGATAAAAAATCGGATGGACCTGGAGCCGGGCGAGAAAGGGCTTCAGAGACTGTCTGAGAAGCCTGATAAACCCCACCCTAAATCCCTCCCCGCTGGCGAGGAGGGACTTCCAAACCGGTGTGATTTGGCTCCCTTTCCCTGCTAGCGGGGAAAGGGCAGGGGGATAGGGGTCAATCCTTTTCAGACAGTCTCTCAGGCAAACCATCCATGTTCAGTAATATGTACAAAACTAGCAAAATTCACAATGCGGACTGGCACACTATTCGTATATGATTTTATGACTTTAGTGTCTATCCAGTCGGCCAAATCCAGTTGGTCACACTTCATATACGCTGTCTTGCCAAAATATCATTTTATTGTTTGAAATTTGCCAACCCCGTTCTTTTGTGTGGCAATTTCCAGCCTCACAACGGGGATATTTTCGCATATAAGCAAAGGCCGCGAGAATTCACAGGCACAATGTTCGCCAATCGTAATGGTTTGGGTCAATACCCGGAGATATGAGGTCGGTCTGCGATGGCAGATAATTCAACTAAAACTTCAAACAGGCAAGGTCTTTACGATAGTGCGTATGAGCATGATTCGTGTGGCATTGGTTTTGTTGCGAACATTAAGGGTGTTGCTTCGCACGACATCATACGGCGCGGTCTGGAAGTTCTGGAGCGCATGGCGCATCGTGGAGCCGAAAGCGCCGACAATAAGACCGGCGATGGTGCGGGCATTCTGATTCAGATTCCGCACGACTTGTACAAGTCTGAGATTCCCAGCCTGCCCGATAGGGGTCAGTATGGCACAGGGATCGTCTTCTTGCCGCAAAATGCTACCGAAGCCTCTTTTTGCATTGCAGAATTTGAGAAGGTCGTCGCTGAAGAAGGGCTGAAGTTGCTCACATGGCGCAAGGTCTTTACCGACAATCAGGATATTGGTGAGATTGCGCGCGCTGCCGAGCCAGCCATGCGCCAGATTTTCATTGCGCCTGGTTATCCTATGGATCAGGATGCGCTGGAACGCAAGCTGTATGTCGTGCGCAAACGTATTGATGGTGTGGTACGCGCTGCTCACTTGACGCAGGAAAAGCTCTTTTATGTGGTGTCGCTATCGACCAAGACAATCATCTACAAAGGGATGTTCACCTCGTTGCAGCTGCGCGGCTACTTCGCCGACTTGAACGATTCCCGTATCAGTAGCGCAATTGCCCTCGTGCATTCCCGGTTCAGCACGAACACCTTCCCGTCGTGGGATTTGGCGCAACCCTTCCGCATGATCGCGCACAACGGCGAAATCAACACAATCAAAGGCAATCGCTTCTGGATTCAGACCGCCGAAGGCAGTTTTGAATCGCCGCTGTTTGGCAGCGACGTGAAGAAGATTTTGCCAATCATCGAACCAGGTAAAAGCGACTCCGCGACTTTCGATAATGTGGTCGAACTACTGACCCAATCGGGGCGCACCCTCCCCCATGCCATGATGATGCTGATCCCGGAATCGTTCAATAAATACAACCCGATTCCAGAAGATTTGAAGTATTTCTACGAATATCATTCGGCCTTCATGGAACCCTGGGATGGCCCCGCGTCGATGGTTTTCTGCGATGGACGCTATGTCGGTGGCACGCTGGATCGTAACGGTCTGCGCCCGTCCCGCTACGTGATCACCAAAGACGACATGATTGTGATGGGGTCGGAAGTCGGCGTACAGGATTTCCCACCGGAACAGATCGCCTCGAAAGGGCGCCTGCGTCCCGGCAAGCTGCTTCTGGTCGATACGCAAGAAGGGCGCATCATCCCCGATCAAGAGATCAAGCAACGGGTCGCGCGCCAAAAGCCGTACCGCGAATGGGTCGAACAGTCCCGCGTCCGCATGGATGATATTCCCAAAAACAGTTCCGTCACGGTTGGGATGCCTCCCGATAAATTGCTGGAAATGGAACACCTCTTCGGGTACAACCGCGAAGACATCGAAAAGATCATCCTCCCGATGCTCACCTCTGGCGAAGAACCGGTCAGTTCAATGGGGAATGATACGCCCCTCGCGGTTTTCTCGGATCGCCCACAGCGCCTGTTCAACTATTTCAAACAGGTGTTCGCGCAGGTGACGAACCCGCCGATTGACTCCTACCGCGAAGAATTGGTCATGACGCTGACCGTCTATCTCGGACGTGAAGGCAATCTACTCTCTGAGACGCCCGACAACGCGCGCACGATTCAGATCAAGCGGCCTATTTTCAACAATCTCGCCATTGAGCGCTTGAAAGACTGGAACAATCCTGCATTTTCGGTCAAGACGCTCCAGATGACCTTCCTGGTCAGCGCAGGCGCGCAAGGTCTCGAACCCGCCCTTGATCAGCTTTGCCGTGATGCAGAAAAGGCGATTGATGACGGCTATGCGATCATCGTCCTCTCCGATAAAGACGCGGGCATTGACGCCGCTCCGATTCCGTCCTTGTTAGCTTGCTCGGCGGTGCATCATCATCTGGTGCGGAGACGGAAGCGCACCAAAGCCGCGCTGATCATTCAGACCGCAGAAGCGCGCGAAGTCATGCACTTTGCGCTGTTGTTCGGCTATGGTGCGAGTGCGATTAATCCCTATGGTGCGTTCGCGGTGATCAACGGCCTGTTGGAAGCGGGACAAATCCCCGGCATCAGCAACTTTATCCAGGCCGAAGAGAACTATGTCCACGCCATCGAAAAGGGCGTACTCAAGGTACTCTCGAAGCTGGGTATTTCGACCCTGCGCAGCTATCACGGTTCGCAGACATTCGAGGCGATTGGCCTGAGCAAAGCCGTTGTTGACAAGCATTTCAAGGGTACGGACTCGCGCATCGGCGGGATCGGCCTTGAGGAGATCGCCTGCGAAGCGCTCATGGCGCATCATGTCGCCTATGTCGCGCGACCCGAAGGCATCGAGTTCGAGGGGATTTATCAGTGGCGCAAGGACGGCGAAAAGCACGCCTGGAATCCTGAAACGATCTCGTTGCTGCAATGGGCGGTACGCGACAATAACATGGCAAAGTACCGCGAGTTTTCAGCGCTAGTCAATGCTGAAAATCAGCGCCCGCACGTCATTCGCGGGTTGCTCGATTTCAAGCCGGGGAACGCGATCCCGATTGAGGAAGTCGAACCCGCCAGCGAAATTTTCAAGCGCCTGACGACAGGAGCCATGTCTTTCGGTTCGATCAGCAAGGTCGCACATGAAACCATCGCTATTGCCATGAACAGCATCGGTGGGCGTTCCAACTCTGGCGAAGGCGGTGAAGACCCCGAACGCTACAAGATTCGCCCGGACGGAACATCGGCACGCAGCAAGATCAAGCAAATCGCTTCGGCGCGGTTCGGCGTCACCAGCAACTATCTGGTGAATGCCGATGAACTACAAATCAAAATTGCGCAGGGAGCCAAGCCCGGTGAAGGCGGTCAGTTGCCGGGGCATAAGGTCGATAAACACATCGCCCGGACGCGCCACGCGACCCCCGGTGTAACGCTCATTTCGCCGCCACCACACCATGATATTTACTCTATCGAAGACCTGAAACAGTTGATCTTCGACCTGAAAAACGGGAATCCCGATGCGCGCGTCAGCGTAAAACTGGTATCCGAAGCCGGAGTCGGAACCGTCGCGGCAGGGGTCGCCAAAGCCCACGCCGACCTGATCATCATTTGCGGCTATGATGGCGGCACAGGAGCCAGTCCGCAGAGTTCGATCAAGCATGCAGGGCTACCGTTTGAACTGGGCATTTCGGAAACACACCAGACGCTTGTTATCAATAAACTGCGTGGGCGTGTGCGCTTGCAGACCGATGGGCAACTCAAGACAGGCCGCGATATTGTCCTTGCGGGGATGCTCGGCGCGGAAGAATTCGCATTTGGCACGGCGACGGTGATTGCGCTCGGCTGTATCATGATGCGCAAATGTCACCTGAACACCTGTCCGGTAGGCGTGGCGACCCACGATCCCGAATTGACAAAGCACTTCACGGGCGACCCGCAGCACCTGATCAACTACTTCACGTTTATGGTGCAAGAAATCCGCGAGATCATGGCCTCGCTCGGCATCCGCAAGTTCAATGATCTGGTTGGGCGCACCGACCTGTTGCAACAGCGCCAGATCGACCACTGGAAAGCCCGCACCGTTGACCTCACCGATCTGCTCTATATGCCCGAAGAATCCAAAACCAGCCCCACCTACTGTGTCGAACAGCAAATTCACAAGATTCATGATGTGCTGGATCGCACCCTCATTCGGGAAGCCCAAAACGCCCTGGAGTATCAAACCCCCGTCTACCTCAATCACAAGATTACCAATTCGGATCGTTCGGTGGGAGCGATGCTCTCCAGCATCATCTCCTGCAAGACAGGCGAAGACGGTTTTCCCGATAACACGATCAATGTTGAATTTGAAGGCAGTGCCGGACAGAGTTTCGCGGCATTCCTGGCGAAGGGCATCACCTTCAAAATTCACGGCGATACCAATGACTATATGGGCAAAGGCTTGTCTGGCGGGCGCGTGATTGTTGTGCCGCCTGATGGCAGCACCTTCACGCCAGAAGAAAACATCATCGTCGGCAACACACTGTTGTACGGCGCAACGAGCGGCGAAGTGTTCATTCGCGGCGTCGCTGGCGAACGTTTCTGCGTGCGTAACTCCGGTGCGATTGCAGTTGTCGAGGGGACAGGCGATCACGGCGTGGAATACATGACAGGCGGCAAGGTGGTGGTGCTGGGTACGGTTGGGCGCAACTTCGCGGCGGGCATGAGCGGCGGTGTCGCTTATGTACTCAATACCGACGGTAATTTCCCGTTCTTCTGCAACACGGGCATGGTCGAGATCAGCGCGGTACTTGATCCCGAAGATCAGGCGTTCCTGCGTGAATATCTGCAAAAGCATTACGACTATACGGGCAGCACTATTGCCGAAAACGTCCTTCAGAACTGGCACTCCTATCTGCCCAAATTCATGCGTGTGATGCCGCTGGAATACAAGCGCGTCTTGCAGGAACGCAAACTGGCCGAGATCGACGCTCAATTGGCCTATATCGTCAAGACAGCAGAATTGGAAAAGCGGTACTAATGGCAAATCCACGCGGTTTTATCACGATTGATCGGATCGAAAATGGTTATCGGCCTGTACATGAACGGGTCAAGGATTACCGGGAGGTCGAGCGGGAACTGCCTGAAAAGGATCGCAAGCTGCAAGCCGCCCGCTGTATGGATTGCGGTGTGCCGTTCTGCCATTCCAATTGCCCCGTTGGGAATCTCATGCCCGAATGGCAGGAAAAGATTCAACAAGGGGATTGGAAAGCCGCCTATGACATCCTGCAAGCAACGGACAATTTCCCTGAATTCACGGGGCGTATCTGTCCGGCCTTGTGCGAATCGGGTTGCGTCGTGGCGATCAACAAGCCATCGGTCACCATCCGCGAAAATGAACTTTCCGTGATCGAGTATGCCTTCAAAGCAGGTTATGTCCAGCCACATCCACCCGCACGCCGCACAGGTAAAACTGTCGCGGTCATCGGCAGCGGGCCAGCGGGACTCGCCGCCGCCGACAGCCTCAATCAGCGCGGTCACAACGTCGTTTTGTACGAAGCCGCAGACCGCCTGGGTGGATTCCTGCGCTACGGCGTGCCAGATTTCAAAATGGAAAAGCACGTCATTGACCGCCGTACCGACATCATGGCACAAGAGGGCATCGTCTTCAAGACAGGCGTCATGGTCGGGCGCGACGTGACCGTTGACGAACTCAAGCAGAACTTTGACGCGGTGTGTATCGCTATTGGTGCGCGTAAGGCGCGTGAAATTCGTGTCGAAGGACGCGAACTGGATGGCATTCATCAGGCGATGATTTACCTCGAACAGTCGAATCGCCGCGTCGCTGGAGACGTGATACCGGAAGCCGAATTAATTGACGCCGATCAAAAGCATGTGGTCGTTATCGGTGGTGGTGATACT